>NZ_JBUDXA010000010.1:0-170103 GCF_054956755.1 Rufibacter sp. JT3400010
GAAATTCTTTCCAGTTCCTTTATCTGGTATGCCTCTAAAAGCTTTTCAATGGCCACCTTTTGCTGGAAAACAGCATTTAAAAGCCCAAACAGCCGAAGGTATCTACCTAACAGTTCCTGGTGCCCGAAACACCCTTCCAGCCCGAACTCCAGGAAATTCTTTTTTGCTACCTCCCCAACTTCTATCATGTAAATGGCCTGGTGAATGTCACTCCAATTGATACTTTCCAATGAGTTGTGGCTGTTGTTCTTTAGGTTGTATGCTTCGGCCTTGTGCTCGTCTGTAAAGCCGCTGACCATGCTCTTATGCAATTGGTTGTACTTTTCGATCATTGTTTCCATAGGTGTTCCAGTAGTTTTAAATTTTTGGAAAAAGCACCCTTAATGCAGTGAAATTCCCCTTGAAACTGGGTGTTCCATTCTGTCTTACTCTTCAGCAAAATGGCTTTGTAAAGCTGCGTTAGCCTAAGTTCTAGGCTGCGTTTTATGTTCTCTTTTTGAAGCACTTTCAAGCCCCTGTTAGCTTAAAATAACCGGGGTGGCACAAGGCCACCCCGGCCCACTCAAGCCCGAACCGTTACACAAACAGTTAAACCTATCAAAACTAAACTATGCAGGCACGGCCTCTGCTTTCCGAGGGACGCGGCCTTTGGTTCGTTTCTTGAGTGTTCTCTTGTACACGCTGTCAAACAGCAGCGGAAAAATAAGCAGGGTGAGCACGGTGGCGCTGATGAGGCCACCAATGACTACAATAGCCAGCGGTTTCTGTGTCTCAGAACCGATGCCGGTGGAAAGCGCAGCCGGTAACAACCCTATGGCAGCCATCATAGCGGTCATCACCACCGGACGGGTGCGTTCTTTCACGCCTTCTTTGATGGCTTTGCCCAGTGGCATCTCCTCCAGCAGGTTGTTCTTGAACACCGAGATAAGGATCACCCCGTTTTGCACGCATATTCCGAAAAGAGCGATAAAACCCACGCCCGCCGAGATACTAAAATTGGTATGGGTGATTAAAAGGGCCAGGATACCGCCAATCAGAGCGAAGGGCACGTTCAAAATCACCAGCGCCGCGTCTTTCCCGTTGCCGAACAATGCGAACAAGATCAGGAAAATCAGCACGATACTCACTGGTACTACTTGCATGAGGCGGTCGGTGGCGCGAATCTGATTCTCAAACTCTCCTTTCCATTCCAGGTGCATGCCTTTGTCCAGCTTCACTGCCTGGTCCACCTTTTCCTGCGCCTCTTTGATGGTGCTGCCCAAATCGCGGCCGCGCACCGAGAACTTCACGGCAATAAAGCGGGCGTTGTCTTCGCGGTAGACAAAGGCAGGGCCAGTTACGCTGCTGATCTTGGCAATTTCCTGCAGCGAGATGTTTCCTCCGTGGCTCGTTGGTACCCGCAGGTTGCTAAGTTGCTCCTCGTTGTTTCTAAACTCCTGCTGATAGCGGATTCTAATGTCAAACTTGCGTTCGCCTTCGTAGAGGCTGCTGGCGCCTTTTCCGCCAATGGCCATCTCAATGACTGCCTGTGCATCGGCGGTGGAGACGCCATAAGAAGCCATGCGCTGTTGGTCCAGTTCAATCTGCATCTCGGGCTGCCCAATGAGGTTGATCACGCCCAAATCGTCTATCCCCTCCACCTTGTTGAGCACGTTGTACACTTGGTCCCCCAATACTTCTAACCGTTGTAGGTTATCTCCGAAAACCTTTACGGCCATTGAGCCTTTCACCCCAGAGACGGCTTCCTCCACGTTGTCCATGATGGGTTGGGAGAAGTTGAAGCTGATGCCCTGGTACGCCGCCAGTTTGGTCTGCATCTCTTGGATGAGTTCTTCTTTGCTTATTTTCCGCTGCCAGTCTTCCTTGGGCTTCAGGTCCACGTGCATCTCAATGTTAAAGAAACCAGTGGGGTCCGTTCCGTCATTAGGGCGACCCGTTTGGGACATTACCTGCTTCACCTCGTCAAAGGACCGGATGGTACTCCTGATCTTTTCTGACATTTCGATAGACTGCTTCAAGGATGTACTCATAGGCATGCTGGCCCGCACGTACACGGCGCCCTCGTTTAGTTGGGGCAGGAACTCAGAACCCAGGAACTTGAAGGTGAAAAGCCCCGCTGCCATGATCGCCAGCGCCACTACTAAACTGGCCCGCTTGTGCTTGTAGGTGAAGCTGAAGCCCTTGTAAACGTACTTGTTCAGGAAGTTCACAAATGGGTTATTCTTCTCCTGAACGTTTTTGTTTAAAAGCATGCTGGAAAGCACCGGCACCAGCGTGAGGGTGAAGAACAAAGCGCCCAGCAAGGCAAAGCCCAGGGTGTACGCCAACGGCGAGAACATTTTACCTTCTACTTTCTGGAAAGCAAAAATGGGCAGCAGGGCGGTAATGATGATCAGTTTGGAGAAGAAGATGGATTTCCCCAGATCAATGGCCGTTTTCTTGATGATGCCGCGTTTGGAAAGCAGGTTGTACCTGGCCATGCCCACTTCATGCGCCTTCTTGTCCAGCACCACAAACAAGCCCTCCACCATCACCACGGCCCCGTCAATAATAATCCCGAAGTCAATGGCTCCCATGGACAGCAGATTCGCCGACATGCCTTTGAGGCGCATACATACAAACGCAAAGAGCAAGGCCAGCGGAATGATGATGGCCACCGTGATGGTGGTACGCCAATCGGCCATAAACAGGAACACGATGGCTGTTACCAGCACAATGCCTTCCAGAAGGTTGTGCGATACCGTTTTGGTGGTAAAGCCAATTAAATCAGAACGGTCATAGAAAGGCTTAATCTGCACGTCATCGGGCAGCACCTGTTCGTTCAACTCCGTGATCTTGTTTTTGAGCGAGGCCAGCACCTCGCTGGGATTCTCGTTCTTGCGCATCACCACAATGCCTTCCACCAGGTTGGTTTTATCGTCCCGGCCCACAAAGCCCAGGTTTGGCAAGTGCGATTCCGTGACCGTGGCCACGTTGCGGATGAGCACCGGTACGCCGTTGCGATCAGTGACCATCACGTTCTCAATTTCAGAGATGTTGTTGAGCTGCCCGATGCCGCGCACCACGTAGGCCTGGCCGTTTTTCTCGATCACATCGCCACCCACGTTGAGGTTGCTCTTGGCAATGGCCTCGTACACGTCGGGCGCGGTGATGTTGTATTTACCTATCAGGCTGGGGTCAACGCTTACCTCGTAGGTCTTCACTTCTCCCCCAAAGCTCACTACATCGGCGATTCCCGGTACGCCTTTCAGTTTGCGATCGATCACCCAGTCCTGAATGGTTTTAAGTTCGCGCACATTTTTGGATTTACTTTCCAGAGTGTAGCGAAAAATCTCGCCGGTGGGCCCCGCGGAGGGCTGCATCTCGGCATCAATGCCCTCGGGCAGGTTAACGGTGGCCAATTGGTTCGCTACTAATTGCCGAGCATGGAAATCGTCAACTTCGTCCTCAAAGATCATGGTCACCACCGATAGCCCGAAGAGTGAAATAGAACGGAGACTGGTCTTTTTCGGCACCACGTTCATTTCCACCTCAATGGGAATGGTCACAAACTTCTCCACTTCCTCGGCGCTGCGGCCGGGCCATTGCGTGATGATCTGCACCCGCGTGTTGGTTACGTCGGGGAACGCCTCAATAGGAGTGTGCAGGAAGCTGAAGATACCGGCCACCACAATGCCGGCGGTAATGAAAAAGACCAGGAATCGGTTCTTGAGCGAGAACCCGATGATATTTTTAATGAATGAATTCATAAATAAAAAGGAAAACTAAGACGTTGACGAATTCGGGCCTAAAACAGAGTGCCGGACCAATTCTGGAATCAACTGCCTTTGATGATAACAGGCTAGAAACGCTAAGCAGTTTATTTTGCCTTTGAGGCGTTATAGACCAGAAGCGGGTACTTGCTGATCACACTTTCACCTTCTTGGAGCCCGCTCTGGAGGTAAGCCGTCTGGCCTACGGTCTGGTAAACCTGCACTTCCCGCAGTTCCACATCGCAACGCTTGCGGTACACCATCACATAGTTCTTGCTTTGATCGAAGACAATGGATTGCGCGGGTACCGCCAGCAGTTGCTTGCCATCGGGGTACTGCAAGCGGATGTTGGCGAACATCTCAGGCTTCAAGGAGAAATCGGGGTTGTCTAGGCGTACCCGAACTTTCATGGTGCGGGTCTCGGGGTCCAGCACGTTGAAGATGCGGTCTATCTTGCCCTTGAACACTTTATCTGGATAGCTGAGGGTGGTCACTTCGGCCTCGTAGCCTTCCTTGATTTTGGAGATGTCAGACTCAAACACGTTGGCCATGACCCAAATCTCATTCATGCTGGAAATGGTGAAGATGTTGGTGTCATTATCTGAGCGGATCTGCATATCGGCGTTGATGTTTTTCTCCACCACAAACCCCGCCGAGGGTGCTTTTACCACGTACTCAGATCCTTTGCCAATGTTGTAGATGCCGTAAATCTGCTTCAGGCGCTGCACCTCCGCATCGGCGTTCTTTTTTTCCTGCTGGGCGGCCAGCAGTTCTTTCTCGGAGATAAGCCCGGCCGCCAGCATGTCTTTAGCCACGTCCAGATTCTTTTGGGCTAATTGCTGAGCAGATTGCCCAGCAATGCGCTGCTGCTCAAATTCGGCAATCTCGCCACTCCGGATCACCGCCAGGGTCTGGCCTTTCTGCACGTAATCGCCCAGCTCCACCTTCACCGTCTGCACGTGACCACCCACCAACGGGAATACCTTGAAAACCTTTTTCTCATCTAGCGAGATTTTTCCTACTAGTTGTAACTGGTTCGTGACTTGCTGAAGCCGCGCGGTGTCCATCCGCACCATGTTGGAGAGCGTATCGGTGAGGCACAGTTCATTGATGGCGATGGGAGAGGTCTGAGCGGGTTTCTTTTCTTCTGAGCAGGCAGTGAAGAGAAGGGCTCCACTGAGTAAGGCCAGAAACGGAGATGCTATTTTACTTTTCATATAGATTCTGGTGATGGGGAAGTAATGGATAAGATTGACTTAATAACTGATGACCGGCTTGCCCACGGCAAAATTGATTTCCTCCAGGGTGCGCAGGCGATTGGTGCTGAGTTCCAGCAATTGGGTAATGCTGTCGGTATAGGTTTCGTAGTAATCCAGAAACTCAATGAGGCTGATGTTGCGGCGCACAAAGCTGGTTGTGACGCCTTCCAGCAGGCGGTCAAAGTCTTGCCGGAAATTGGGGTCAAAAGAAGCGTAGAACTTCTGGGCTTCCTGCGCTTTTTGGTAGGCCTGCATCACTTCGTTCTCCACCACCAATTGCTGCTGAGCTAAGAGTTGCTGACTGCGGTCTATCTCGTGCTTCGCCATTTTGATGTTACCCTGATTGCGGTTCCAGAGCGGCAGCGGCACAGACACATTCAGGCCCACATAATCCCGGATGAAATTGCTTTGCCGGTCATAGTTGGCCCCCACGGTGAGGTCCGGCACCGCTAAGGCTTTCTGGAGTTTCAGATTCGCTTGTTGTAATTGTACCTCCGTTTCGGCGGCTTTCAGGTCATACCGGTTTTCCTGGGCAGTTTCCAGCAGATGGGCGTATGAGAGTTGGTCTCCGTTAAGGTTGTTAAGAGCTGATTCATTTACCACTGGCACCAGCGTTGTGGTAGCAGGAGTGTTAGTCAGCAATCTTAGCTCCGCCTGTTCCTCCTGAATCTCATTGAGTAAACTCAACTGCTGGTTGCCTAATTGAAATAGGAGGGCTTTAAGCCTGGTGATTTCTTTTAAGGGAATGTTGCCTTTCTTGTATTGTCCGTCCAGGGCTGTGACTAGCCGCTGCACTGCCTGGGTTCTTTCCTGCAGCACGTTGTAGCCTTGCAATTTGTAGTGCAATTCAATGAAGCTGGTGCGCAGGGCAAAGCGCAGGGTGCGCAGCAAATCAAAGTAGGCCTGTTCGGTGAGTTGGGTGTTCAGTTGCTCTACCTGCACCCGCTTGTTGCGCTTGCCGGCCAGGTAAACCAGTTGGTCCAGTTGCACATAGGTTTGTCCTTGCTGAGACAGGTCAAAGTAGCGACCGTTGGTGGGGTTGTAAATGCCTTGATCAATGCTCAGGACTGGATTTTCAAACAACTTCGCCTGGATGATGGCAGCCTGCGAAGCTTCTATGGCCGTTTTCTGCGCCAGCAACGGTAAGTTTCGCTCCTGAAAAAGCTGTTCGGCCTCTGGTAAAGTAAGACGTAGCGAGTCTGTGGTCGCTGTTAAGGTGATGGGGGTTGTTGGGGTACGTTGTGCAAGAACCGGTTGGAGGGTAAACGCCAGCAAGAAATGCAGAAAGATTATTTTGGGTTTCAACATGGGCATTCTTTAAAGGAATGCTCAAAAGTAGAGTGCCCGTATTAGAGGCTGATTAGACCCAGATTAGAAAGTGATGAGAGAGGGGTGCAGAGCTAAATGAAAGGCTTAAGATGGTCATTTACTCTGAAATAGGAGGTATGTTGAGGCAAAAAAACTTTCCCGTCGTCTGTAAATTCGTGTAAATCTGTTCAAGCATCTTTCCAGCCTTATTTCGGAATTCTGAAGCTAAAACCCGCGCTGAGGTAATAGTCTGGGGCGTCTTCCGAAAGCCCAAGCGATGCTGATAAGTCAAATTGAAGGTTGTAGCGGGGGGAGAACGTGATGCCTCCGTCGGCGGAATGGCTCCACTTCTGGTTTTCAGGCTTTTCTCCAAAAAACTCTACATAACCGCCCCACAGTTCTGATATGTCGGTGCCCAGCGCCAGGGTGTAGATGCCAGTACCGGTAGGGGTGTCCCCATCCCATTCATAACCCAGGTTGTAGCCTAGGCTGAGTTTATCGGTGAGAGTGTGGGCGAGGGAGAATCTGAAATCTGGGGCTACAAACGCGGGCCTGAACTCAGAGGAACCGGAGGGTAACGTCAGGTGGCCAATAAACGAAATCTCGGGCAACAACCCTTTTTCTTCCGTGATATAGATTTTGGTTCCTACCGCTAAGGCATTCAGGCCACGCTGGGTAACAGTCCTGCCTTCAGCGGAGAAGGTATTTTGGTGGTATTCAGTGATAAGCCGGAGTTCAAGCCGCTGGAGAACCCCAAACCGGAACAGCGTGGTAGGGTAGAGGTAATCGGTGGTTTTCTGCCCTTGGTGCTTGTACACTTGCCTTAAAAAGCCACTCTCCACCTGCAAAGTGCCCACCAGGATCACACTGGAGGCTTCGGTCTGGTCGGGCCGGTCCGTCTCCAGTGCCGAATGCGCTTTGGTGCTGTCCTGCGCGGCTTGGGCAAAACAGAAAGCGGGAAGCAATGCTAAGCAGAACAACGTAAAGATTTTCATAGGACCTGGATTATGGTACGATCTTCTTTACAGGTAAATCTAATTAAAAGTTTAGATTAATCTAAATATTGAATCAGGGTATGTCTGCTTTTGAGGTGTTTTCCAGAAAAGTCCCGTAAAACGTCCTTCAGGAGAGTAAAAATCCAGTTCTGGGCCTAACCCTAAAATGTACTTTTCCTGCTGATTTCTTAATTGTTTCGGAAAATCAGCAGGAAAACGCAAAAATAGTATGCATGCAAACTAATTTCTACTCATCTTCGTAATCTAAACCCATCATCTTGTTGTAGGCTTGCTGCAACTCTGAGAAGGCATGGAGCTGGCCTTGTTGCCGGCTTACCTGCATGCCTTTCTGGTACGCCTGTTTGGCGAGTTCAGGCTCCTCTAGCTGCAGATAGAGGCTGGCGGCGTGGTAGTAAGTACCTACATATTCTGGATGTTCGGCCAGCAGTTTTTCGTAGAAGAAGCGGGCTTTACCGGTGTCTGTGGGACGGTATTCCGTAGCAATGGCGTAGATGGTGAACGGATCAGTAGGATCTTCTTCGTAGAAGGCCAGGAGTTGCGTCAATCTGCTGTTGGTCGTTTCCATTTGATGAATTATTCTTTTAAATTGCCCACAAAATTAACTTAATTAAGCTAACCCTAAGTTAAATGAAGATCTTAGTTTGCATTAGCAACGTGCCTGACACCACCACCAAAATAACCTTTTCGCCTGACGGCAAAGCGTTTAACACGGCCGGTGTTCAGTTTGTCATCAATCCTTACGATGAATATGCCCTCACCCGCGCCATTGAGCTGAAAGAAGCCCAGGGCGGCAGTGTGACGGTTTTGAACGTAGGAGAGGCTGATACGGAGCCCAACATCCGGAAAGCTTTGGCCATTGGAGCTGATGACGCCATCAGAGTTAATTTGAAACCCACCGATGCTTTCCTGGTGTCGCAGCAGATAGCCCACTACGCTAAAGAAGGCGGTTATGACCTTATCCTGATGGGCCGTGAGTCAATTGACTACAACGGTTTTCAGGTGCACGGCATGGTAGGCGAGTTGTTAGGCATTCCTACCATCGCACCAGCCATTAAACTTGACGTGAACGGTTCTACCGCTACGTTGGAACGCGAGATTGAAGGCGGAAAAGAGATCATTGAAGCTTCATTGCCGTTGGTGGTGAGTGCGCAGCAGCCAATGGCTGAGCCCCGTATCCCTAACATGCGTGGCATCATGACGGCCCGCACCAAGCCGTTGAAAGTGGTGGAGCCGGTAGGGCAGGAAGCGAAGACCAGCGTTCAGAACTATGAGTTGCCGCCCGCTAAATCTGGGGTGAAGATGATCCCCGCTGAAAATGCCGGTGACCTGATTAAATTATTGCGTAACGAAGCTAAAGTTCTATAAGCATGTCAGTATTAGTAGTGATTGAATGCGCGAACGGCGAAGTAAAGAAGTCTTCCCTGGAAGCCGCTTCGTACGGGAGCAAAGTAGCCGCCGCGCTGGGTACCTCGGCCACTGCCGTTGCCATTGGCGATGTGCAGGCTAACGCCCTTACCAGTCTGGGCGAGCAAGGAATTACCAGAGTTTTATTAGATAATGACAGCCGTCTGCATGGTTTTGTAGCTGCTGCCTACGTGAAAGTAATCTCCAAAGCCGCAGAGTCTGAAAACTCAACGGTGATTGTGCTTTCCAATTCCAACATTGGCGCAGCCATTGGCTCGCGCCTGGCCGTGAAATTGGGTGCCTCTTTGGCGACCAACGTAGTGTCTTTGCCGCAGATCAACGGTTCTTCGTTCACGGTTCGCCGCGGGGTGTTCTCCGGCAAGGCGTTTTCTGACGTGGAATTGACTTCCGATAAAAAAATTATTGCCGTTAAGAAAAACGCGCTGGACATAGAAACCACCTCCGGCGGCACCGCCACGGTAGAGAATTTCTCCGCTGATCTGGCTGATGCTGACTTCGCCACGGCTCCCAAAGAAACCATCCGCCAGTCTGGCGACATCCTGTTGACTGAGGCTGATTTAGTTGTTTCTGGCGGTAGAGGCTTAAAAGGGCCTGAAAACTGGCATTTGATTGAAGATCTAGCCAAAGCGCTGGGTGCCGCCACTGCCTGTTCCAAGCCTGTAGCCGATGTGGGTTGGAGACCGCATCATGAGCACGTGGGCCAGACTGGTATCACCGTTAGCCCCAACTTGTACATAGCCGTGGGTATCTCTGGTGCCATCCAACACCTGGCAGGGGTTAACTCTTCTAAAGTAATTGTCGTTATCAATAAAGATCCAGAGGCACCGTTTTTCAAAGCCGCAGATTACGGCATTGTGGGAGACGCTACTGAGGTTGTACCTAAATTGATAGAAGCCGCCAAAGCTTTAGACAAATAGAAGAGAAACTGTGAAGAAAATTGAGCTAGAGATTCTGGGTTTGTCCTCAAGCCAGTCGCAATCTGGATCGTTCGCCCTGGTATTGGGAGAGAAAGAAGGAAGCCGCCGTTTGCCTATCATCATAGGCATGTTTGAGGCGCAGTCCATTGCCATTCAGATTGAAAAAATTAATCCTACCCGCCCGCTGACCCATGACTTGTTTAAGTCCTTTGCCCAGCAAATGGAGGTGAGCGTGCAGGAAATTATGATTTCGGATTTAAAGGAAGGGGTGTTCTTTTCCAAAATTGTCTGCACAGACGGCGAGAAGGAGTTTGAACTGGACGCCCGTCCGTCAGATGCCATTGCCATAGGCTTGCGGTTTGGAGTTCCTATTTACACGGTAGAGTCAGTCTTGTCAGAGGCCGGTATCATCTTGAGTGATATGGAGGAAGACGAGGACGAGGAGGAAACCGACGAGATTCCAACTTCTTCCACCAGTGTTTCAACCACTGGGAGTGGGAAAAGCAACCTCAAAGAGGTATCGGTAGATGAGCTGAACACCATGCTCAACGAGGCCCTGGAGAAGGAAGATTATGAACGCGCCGCCAAAATCCGCGACGAATTGAACAAACGGAATTAAGCTGTTTATTTCATCAAAATGGAAAAGTCTTGGGTTGTTAGCCTAAGACTTTTCCATTTTGATGAAGAGGCTGTTTATTATTTTTTCTTCCTTGGTTTTACTTTCCTACTATGGCACGGAAGTAACTTCCGTGACTCTCATTTCAGACAATCTTAAGTCACGGAAGTAACTTCCGCGCCATAGTAGCCATAGTACGGATGCTGTTCCAAAGTCATCAAGCGTTTTTGAGACTTTCGCCTCACGGAAGTTGCAAACTTCCGGATATTTTAGGTCCAAGTTGAAAACTTGAACCATGGTATTAGGAAAAGGAGAATGAATCAGCACTGCTAATGGAATGGGAGGGCTATTGCGCATTCAATAAGATTTTGGTGAGAACTTACCTATTATTAGGACTTGGTGGGCTTTCAGTTTAAAGCTCATTTAGTAAAAACAGCACAAAAAAGGCGCAAGCAATCGCTTGCGCCAGTATGGCTTTATTGAAAAAAATTAAGATTTAAGAAGCTGTTTTGAAGTAGCTTTCCTGAAAAGAACCAGAAAACAGCGCTTCCCAAAAGCATCGCAGCAGGCGTACAGCGCCTTTCTTATCGGTTCTGCTGATCTTCTTGTCGTTCTTCCTCCTGGCGTTCTTCTTCCTCAATCTGTTCCACTTTCTTGGCATCGCGCATGAGGCGGTTAGAGAAGATGAAGTCATTGAGTTCTTTCACCTGGGTATCCATGATGGTGCTGCTGTGGCCTTCCCACAACTTTTTACCTTTATAGAGGAACATCACGTTGTCGCCGTACTCCAGCACCGAGTTCATGTCATGGGTAACCACAATAGTAGTGATGTTGTATTCTTCTGTAATTTCCTTGATCAACTCATCAATGGTAATGGCTGTGAGAGGATCCAGCCCAGAGTTGGGTTCATCGCAGAAAAGGTAGGTACAGTGAGGTGCAATGGCACGGGCAATACCAACCCTTTTCTTCATCCCGCCGCTTATCTCTGAGGGCATTTTGTTTCCGGCATTCTCTAAGCCTACCCGTTTCAGACAGAACTCCACCCGTTCACGACGTTCGTTCTTAGACATATCGGTCAGCATCCGCAGCGGAAATTCAACGTTTTCGCTTACGTTCATGGAGTCAAACAAGGCACTGCCCTGGAACAGCATGCCAATTTTACGCCGTATTTCCTGCTTAATGTCCAGTTTGTTGTTGGCGAAGATTCGGCCGTCATAGGTAATGCTGCCCACATCGGGTTTTACCAGTCCTACAATGCATTTGAGCAGAACGCTTTTACCGGTACCGCTGGCCCCCAGGAGCATGTTCATCTTTCCAGACTCGAAGTTGCCGCTGATGCCGTCCAGTACCTTGGTGCCGTTAAACGTTTTATGGATGTTATGAATTTCTATCATGGTAATTCAACCTAAAGTCTGAATGCTTTTATCGGTTAAGAATCAAAGCAGTAACTGCGCACAGACAAAGTCTGCAATTAAGACCGCGATCACACTGTTAGTCACCGCTTTGGTACTAGCCCGGCCCACTTCCAACGCCCCGCCTTCGGTAAAATACCCTTGAAAGGATGAGATGGCGGCTACCAGAAAGGCAAACACCACAGATTTAATCAAAGCAAAGGCAATGTTCCAGGGAACAAAGTCGGTACGTAGGCCTGTGATGTATTCCTGCCCAGACAACGCCCCCGAAAGGGAACCTGCCACGTACCCACCTAAAATGGAAAGGAACATAGAGGTAATCACCAGCATGGGAAACACCAGCAGCGCCGCCATGAGTTTAGGCAGCACCAGGTAAGAGGCAGAGTTGATACCCATTACCTCCAGGGCGTCTACCTGCTCCGTGATGCGCATGGTGCCCAAGCCTCCGGCAATGTTTGAGCCTACTTTCCCGGCCAGTACAATGGAAGTAATGGTAGGCGCCAACTCTAAGATGGTCATTTCCCGTACCATAAACCCAATGGTAGACCTGGGGATAAGCGCATTGGTCAGGTTATACGAAATCTGGACGCAGGTAACCGCCCCAATAAACGTGGAGACTACGGCAACAATGAAAATAGAGTCGATGCCAATGAGAATGGCTTCATCAATGGTTCGGTTAAATAAGATTCTGGGAGACTCTCCTCGTTTAAGAAGGCTAGAGAGAAAGAGTACAAATGCACCAAAGGTTTTCATGTAGTACGTTGAATGGTGACCCGGCCGAATTACTGCCGTGGGTGTGTTTAGGTCATTCTTGTGTTCAAATGCCTATATTACGTTGAAAAAAGAAAAAACATCCATCTCATGCAAAAATATATAGTGGTAACGGGCGGTACCAAAGGTATTGGCCGGGCTATTATTGACCGCTTCGCGGCCGAAGGATTTCACATCATTACCTGCTCGCGCCACCAAGCTGAGCTGGAAAAACTCAAACTGGAGATTGAACAGAAATTCACCTTCTCCAAGGTTTTCTACCTGGCCGCCGACGTGAGCCAGGAAGGGGAGGTGCGCCGATTAATAGACTACATCCAGTCCTTGAAAGTGAAGGTAGATGTGCTGGTGAACAACGCCGGTTTCTTTATTCCGGGCAAAATCCATGAAGAGAGTGATACGGTTTTACGCGAGATGATCAACACCAACGTCTACAGTGCCTATGACTTAACCAAAGGCCTAGTGGGCGACATGATCAAGCGCCGCGATGGTCATATCTTCAACATCTGCTCTACCGCCAGCATCACCGCGTACACCAATGGCGGTTCCTACTGCATTGCCAAACACGCCCTTTACGGCATGACCCGCGTGCTGCGTGAGGAGTTAAAGGAGCACCAGATACGCGTCACCGCCGTGCTGCCCGGCGCCACCTATACCGCCAGTTGGGAAGGTGTAGATTTGCCCAAGGAACGCTTCATGAAACCCGAGGACGTAGCCAATGCTATCTGGAGCGCCAATTGCCTTTCCAGGCAAACCGTGATTGAGGAACTGTTGCTGCGCCCGCAGTTAGGCGATATTTAAGAGCAGATTTAGGTAAAACAGCATGGAAACTAACGACTATCAGCCAGACTGGGAGGTATATTTCTGCCAGATTGAAAACAAACCAGCGTTCATTGGCGTGGACTTAAATTTACAGTCCATAGCCCCGTTGGAAACGCAAAATAAAGTCATTGAATTTACCGTTCCATTGCTTTCTCCCAGTGAAGATGGATTTCCCAGTGAAAGTGAATGGGGACCCTTGGGAGAGATGGAAGATGCCCTGGCAGACACATTGGAAACCAATTTGGACGCGGTGTTCGTGGGCAAAACCCTGAACAACGGCTTCCGGAAGTTTTACTTTTACGCCGAGGAGATCTTGTTAGTCAACCATTACCTCTCCGCCATCATGGAGCAGTTTCCTGCCTACTCCTTTGAGGCAGAGTCTTGGGAAGACCCCGAGTGGGAAACCTACCTGGAATTCCTTTTTCCGGAGCCAGAAGACCTGCAAAGAATAAGAAACGGCAAAGTGCTTCGGCACCTGGAAGAGAACGGCGACAACCCCGCTATTTCCCGGCAAGTAGATCACTTCATTTACTTCAAAGACGAAGCTTCTAGGGAGAAATATTGGACCGAAATCTCCTCCCAAGGTTACCAGAAAGTAGAGGAAAGTTTTGACCCAGATTTGGAGGAAACACCTTATAAACTGCAAGTCTCCAAAGAAGCCCAAACCCAGGAAGAAGTCATCAATGAAGTAGTGCTTTCCCTCTGGAATTTAGCTCAACAATTTGACGCCGATTACGACGGTTGGGAAACGTCTATTGAGACTGGAAATGCTTTATAATACATATCATTTTTGTCATCCTGAAAGGATCTTGTGGGCGAACTAGAAAAGCTGAAATAAACGCCCTTGTCATTTGCCGCCGAGATCCTTCCAGGATGACAAGTGAAAAAGAAGATAGAATTATTTTAATCAAAGTACTTGTTGCATGTATTAAAAAATGGTCTTTTTACAAAAATGAGGCCGAAAACAGTTTTAGTGAGAACTGAATCAGAAAGGCTTAATCCTATTTTGTTTACAAGCTTTCCTCCGGTCAGGAAAAAAAGAAAGATTAAATTTCGGTAATTCTCTTTTGATTAAATTTGAGCAAATTCTAAGATATGGAACTAGAAGGAAAAGTAGTTGTGATTACCGGTGCCAGCCGCGGGATTGGTTTGGCGGCCGCCAAACTATTGCTGGAACAGGGTGCCACCGTGGTAAGCTGGAGCCGTTCACGACCCAAGATTTCACACCCCGATTTCTATTTCTTTGAGTGCGACGTGCGGCACGAACATTCTGTGTGGGCCGCTTATGAGCAGACCGAAGAACGTTTGCGACAAAACATATCGGTGCTCATCAACAATGCGGGGTTGGGCATACAAGGTGCCTTAGACACCATGAGCCCCAAAGACTGGCACACCATGATGGACACCAACGTAAACGGGATCTTTTACTGTACCCGTCTGGTGCTACCCGCCATGAAACGCCTGCGCGAAGGCCATATCATCAACATTGCCTCTATTGCCGGTTTAATGGGCAGCGAGAACCTGACGGGTTACTGCGCGTCCAAATTTGCCGTTAGAGGTTTGTCTGAGGCTTTGTACAAAGAGGTGCGGTACTATGGCGTGAAAGTGACCTGCATTTATCCCGGCTCCACCGACACCAACTTCTTTGACAACTTCGACGGCGTCACCAACAAAGAGAACATGATGCAGCCCGAGGACATTGCCTCTACCATTGTGCACGCCTTGCAGTCGCCGCCCAATTACCACCAGGTAAACATTGAGGTGCGGCCGCTCATGCCCAAAGGTCCAATGCCTTCTAAAAAAGCCTAACCCGCACGCATGGGAATTGAAATAAAAGACCTGACCAAACTGTATGGCTCCCAGGCCGCCGTAGACCATGTCTCGTTCGCGGTGAACACCGGCGAGATTGTGGGCTTTCTGGGACCCAACGGGGCAGGCAAATCTACTACCATGAAAATTGCCACCTGTTACCTGCCGCCCAGCAGCGGAACGGTACTGGTAAACGGCCATGATGTGCTGGAAGAACCCAAGGAAGTGCGCCGCCAGGTTGGCTACCTGCCCGAGCATAACCCATTGTACCTGGACATGTACGTGCGCGAGTACCTGCACTTCGTGGGAAAACTCCACGGTTTAGGCAGCACCCATCTGAAAGCCCGCACCGAGGAAATGATCAATCTCTGTGGCCTCACCCGTGAGCGGCACAAGAAAATTGGTGCTCTGTCTAAAGGTTACCGACAACGCGTGGGATTGGCGCAGGCCTTGATTCATGACCCGCAGGTGCTCATTCTGGATGAACCTACCACCGGCCTTGACCCTAACCAGATAGTAGAAATCAGGCAACTCATCAAGGAAGTAGGGCAGGCCAAAACCGTTCTGTTCTCTACCCACATCATGCAGGAGGTGAGCGCCCTCTGTGACCGCGTGCTCATCATCAACCAAGGAAAACTGGTAGCCGATAGTCCAGTGGCCGAACTCAAGAACATGGGCCGTCAGGAGACCAGAATCTTAGCCGAGTTTGAAGCCGAAGTCAATACGGAGCCATTGCTGGCTTTACCAGGCGTAGTACGGGTAGAACCCGCCGGACCCTTGAAGTACCGCGTCATCGCTACGGCCAAAACCGACCTCCGCTCGGCCATTTTCCGACTGGCCGGGGAAAAAGGCTGGCCCTTAGTGGGGCTTCAGCAGGAAGAGAACTCCTTAGAGAAACTATTCCAGGATTTAACCAAGGCAGGGAAGTAAGTGGAATCTGTTTTCGACTTGTTTTTCAGAAAATGTGCTGAAAACCGATGCAACTACGTTGTCTCTGATAAAACTAAGTAGCAGTATAATTCAAAATATAAATTTTGTCATCTTGGAAAGATCTTGTGGGCGAACTAGAAAAGCTTTTAATAAAAGCCATTGCCGTTCGCCCACAAGATCCTTTCAGGATGACAAGGAGAGAAGATGATATAGTTATTTCTGTCCAAGTACTTACTAACCCGTAATCACCACTAAAAAATCTAGATACTTGTGTCTTGATACCGGTATCCAATACATATGTTCGCAATTCTCTCCAAAGAGTTTAACTCCTACCTCAACTCGCTCATTGGCTACATTGTCATAGGGGTGTTTCTGGTAGCCACAGGCCTGTTCATGTGGGTCTTTCCAGACAGCAGCGTGCTGGATTATGGCTACGCCGATTTGCAGAGCGTGTTTATGCTGGCTCCATGGCTGTTCTTGTTTCTAATACCGGCTATTACCATGCGGGCCTTTGCCGAAGAACGGAAAGGCGGAACCATGGAACTGCTCCTGACCAAACCCCTTTCAGACACGCAGTTGCTTTTGGGTAAGTATTTCGCTTGTTTGCTGCTAGCCTTGTTCGCGCTGTTGCCCACCTTGCTGTACTACGTGAGCGTGTACCGGCTGGGCGATCCGGTGGGGAACATTGACTCGGCGGCCGTGGCGGGTTCCTACCTGGGTTTGGTTTTTCTGGCGGCAGTGTTCGTGGCAATGGGTATATTTGCATCGTCGCTTACTGAGAACCAGATCGTGGCGTTCATTCTGGCGGTTTTCCTGTGCTATCTGGTGTATACCGGTTTTGACTTACTCGCCTCCATTGATGCGTGGGGAACGCTGTCTTATTACATCGCTCAACTGGGTATTTCCTATCACTACAGTTCCATCAGTAAAGGGTTAATTGACTCCCGCGATGTGCTGTATTTTCTAAGCGTGATTACCATTATGTTATTGGGGACTAAACTGGTGTTGGAGAGCAGAAAATGGTAGAGCAGACAGCCCCCCAAACCCCGAACCCCAAAGTGGAAAGCCGCCGCGGGCACGACTGGACGTTCTTCCTGGTGGCCGTTGGGCTGCTGCTGGTGTTGAACTTCGTAGCCAACCGCTATTTCTTCCGGATAGATCTAACCGAAGACAAACGCTACTCCATTTCAGACCAAACCAAAAACCTCCTTGCCGACCTCAAAGAACCGGTGCAGGTGACGGTGTACCTGGAAGGGGAGTTTCCGGCCGGGTTCCGGAGGTTGCAGAACAGCACCCGCGAGATGCTGGAGGAATTTCGCCTGTATTCAGACGGTAACATCCAGTACCAGTTTGTAGACCCCAGCGCTAATACCAATGAGCAGGCCCGTAATCAATTCTACACTCAGTTAGCCCAGAAAGGCCTGCAACCTACCAACCTGTTCGCGCAGGAAGGCGATAAGAAAGTAGAGAAAATTGTTTTTCCGGGGGCCTTGATTTCGGCGGGGAGAAAAGAAACGGCGGCCATTTTACTGAAAGGCAGTCAGGCGGCTCCGCCCGAAGAACGTTTGAACCAATCTATTGAAGGGCTGGAATATGAGCTGGCCTCGGCCATCAGGAAAGTAGCCTCGGTGAGTGCTGGTAGAATAGGGGTGTTGCAGGGCCACGGCGAACTATGGCTTCCGCAGGCCGCCGACTTTTTGGGCACGCTTTCAGAATACTACACCGTAAATCGCGTGAACCTTTCTGAGGTCCCCGACCTGAACAACTTCAACCTGGTGGTGCTCATGAAACCCACCCAGCCTTTTTCTGAACTGGACAAATACAAAATGGACCAGTTTCTGATAAGGGGCGGCAAGATGCTGTTCATGCTGGACGGCGTGCGGGCGTCTCTGGACAGCGTGCGGGAAGAAGGTTTCCTGGCTTTCCCGTATGACCTGAACCTGCAGGATTTACTTTTCAAGTACGGCGTGCGCGTAAACCCCGATCTGGTGCAGGATCTGAACGCCAGCTTCATTCCTATGGTGACCGGTTATATGGGCAATCAGCCCCAGACGCAACTGGTGCCCTGGCGCTATTATCCGCTTATCAGCAATTTCAGCAAGCTGCCGCTCACCCGCAACCTGGATGCCGTGCAAACCAAATTCGTGAGTTCCCTGGATACGGTTAAAGCCGTGGGCATCAAGAAATCACCGCTCCTCTGGACCTCGCAGTACTCGCGCAAGCGCGATTCGCCGGTTTCCATTTCCTTGAATGATCCGCGTGTTGACCGTGACCCGCGCCTGTTCAGCCAGAACGCCATTCCGGTTGGGTATTTGTTGGAGGGAAAATTCCAGTCGGTATTCAAGAACCGCCCCGTGCCCCAGGGAACCAATATTCCGTTCCAAGCTGAAGGCAAACCTTCGCAATTGGTGGTGTTCTCAGACGGTGATCTGGCCGCCAATGACGTAGACCCCCGCTCCGGAAGACCGCTGGAGCTAGGCTTTGACCGGTTCTCCCGCTCCCGCTTCGCGAACAAAGAGCTCTTGAAAAACGTGGCCGATTACCTGCTGGACGAGAAAGGCCTGATTGAGCTGCGCGGAAAAGAAATCAAACTGAGACCACTGGACAAAGCGAAGCTGCGCGAAGAAAGAACCCAATGGCAAGCGATTAACCTAGGCATTCCACTGGCCTTGTTGCTGCTGTTTGGCGTGACTAAGTTCTGGCTCCGGAGACGCAAGTATGCCCGGTAGAGTTGAAATCAAAGAGATTTCCGCGGAGCAAACCTGGCCCATCCGGCACCAGGTTATGTGGCCCGAGAAGTCATTCACGTTTGTGCAGTTACCAGACGATGCAACCGGGGTTCACTTCGGGGCTTTTCTGGACGGTCAGTTGGTTTCCGTGATTTCTTTGTTTCTGCAAGAGAACCAGGCCCAGTTCAGGAAATTCGCCACGCTACCTTCTTTACAAAGCAAAGGGTTGGGAAGGCAACTGGTAGAACACGTATTTGCTTTTGCTGCTAACCAAGGCGTCGCTCTTGTCTGGTGTCACGCCCGCACCACCGCGTACAACTTCTATCTGAAAGCCGGAATGCACGTGGAAGGAGCTGTTTTCGAAAAGAACGGCAAAGAGTACGTGAGAATGGAAAAGGACCTCTTTTTGAAAAAACGGCCCTAAAACACTATGGCGCGGAAGTTACTTCCGTGACTTGAGAATGCAGAAAGTCACGGAAGTAACTTCCGCGCCATAGTGTGGGTTAACTCAAAGGTGCAAAATTCTTTTATCGGTTTATTTCTCAAAATAACCCTCAATCTGAACTGAGTAGAAGTTGTTGGTGATAACACCAACAACGGCGAACGATGAAAAGGGTGTGTAAGGGTAATTAACTCATAAACCAATTTCAGAATCTTCACTTGAAAGTATCTAAAAAGGGAATCCCTGCTTTATGCCTAATTAATGAGAAATAAGCCTAAAGCAGGGATTTCCTTTTATTTTTCTTTTAAGCTAATGGATTCTTAACCGAAGATTCCCGCACGATCAATACGGGTTCCAGCACAATCTTTTTGGGCTCTTCCATCACTTCCTCCAAGGTAGAGCCTGCTGTCTTTTTGGCCATGGCTTCTAAAAACAACGTGAAAGCCTCTTCGCCCATGCGAGCCGGTTGCTGGTCAATGGTCGAAAGACTAGGCGTCACGTACGGACTGAAAGACTCATTCCCGAAGCCGATCATGCCAATCTTCTCGGGCATTTTTACGCCAGTCTGCTTCAGGTATTGCAAAGCGCCCAAGGCTGTGAAATCTACGGCGGCAAAAATGGCATCCATCCCTTTGTTTCGGGCTAGAAGGCGTTCGGCGCTTGCCCGACCGGATTCAATGGAGTTGCGGCCGTACTGGATCAGGTCATCATCTACGGGCAGGTTGTTCATTTTAAGTGCATCTACGTAGCCGCACAACCGGTCATTGAAGATCTTGATGTGCTGCGGCCCAGAGATATGGGCAATACGGGTGTAGCCCTGTTGGATGAGGTGTTCGGTGGCCATGAACGCCCCTTTGTAGTCATCTACCACCACAGAAGGGGAATTCAACTCGTCTTTTACCCGGTCAAACAAAATAAGTGGCACCTTCCGCTTTTTCACATCATAGAAGTGGTCCAGGTTGGGCGTGTCTTTGGCAATGGAGACAATGATTCCGTCTACACTGGTTTGCAGCAGGGTCTCAATTCCCTCCACTTCATATTCACCGGTCTCGTTTGACTGGAACAGCAGAATATTATAGCCGTTGCTTCGGGCCAGTTTCTCTATGCCATGCACCACGCCGCCAAAGAAGCCAATATCAGCGCTGGGAATTACAATTCCTATGATATTAGTCCTGCCAGACCTTAGAGAAGAAGCCAGCCGGTTCTGCCGGTAGTTCAAATTTTGCGCTGCCGCTTTAATGAGCTCTTTGGTAGCGGAACTGATGGACGGATGGTCATTTAAGGCTTTGGAAACCGTTGAAGCACTCGTATTCAGCTCTTTGGCTATGTCATGGATGGTGGTTCTACTCATGGCGGGCTATCGATTGCGTAAGAAGATGGGGGAGTCTTTCTGTGAAATATCCATTTGTAAGAAGTGCGTCTCTCGCAAATCTAATTAAACATCTGATAAAATGTGCCGGTTTAAAAATCTATATTTTAAATAATCCTTCTCTTAATGTTCGTATTTTTGGTAAAACGTTAAAAAAAATATTCCTTAAACCGAACAAAAAATTTGAAATGAAGTTAAAAGTTGGTAAATCGGTAAGGAAATCGATTTCCTAAATAGCAAAATTTATGAAATTGATTGAATAGAAGTCCTTTATGATTTTAGTAAACCTTAAAGATTGTAGTCAAACAACATTATTTACCTAAATCCTTCATGTATGAATAATTTATTACCGAAAAATCAGACCCTGTCACCAGGGCGGCAAAATTTACGGCAAACCAAGAAAGCTTCTTCCTTGCTCATGCTGTTGTTTGCCTTCCTGCTGGCAGGTGCCGGGCAGGCCGTGGCGCAGCAAAGAACTATTTCAGGTACGGTTACCGGAGATGGTACTTCGCCGCTGATTGGCGTTTCTGTGGTACTGAAAGGTACTACTACCGCCACCGCCACCGATGTAAATGGGCAGTTCTCGCTTCCTATCACAGGTAACGGAGGCACGTTGGTGTTTTCTTACATTGGATACATTACCCAGGAGGTACCGGTAGGAGCCCAGTCTACCTATAATGTAAATCTTTTGACTGATGCGAGAGCGTTGGACGAAGTAGTGGTGGTAGGATATGGTACCCAAAGAAAAACTGACTTAACCGGTTCTGTGGCGGCTGTATCTGAAAGTGATTTCAACCCAGGCCAAAATACTACACCAGATCAGTTGATCCGGGGGAAAGTGGCTGGGGTGCAAATTACTTCCAATGGTGGTGCTCCTGGTTCTGGATCCACTATCAGAATTAGAGGAGGAGCATCTTTGAATGCAAACAATGATCCTCTGATCGTGATTGATGGCGTACCGGTAGATAACCAGGCAGTATCTGGTGCTCCTAACCCATTAAGTTTGATCAACCCGAATGACATTGAATCCTTCAATATTTTGAAAGATGCTTCGGCCACCGCCATCTACGGTTCACGGGCTTCCAATGGGGTAATCATCATTACCACTAAAAAAGGAGTAAGCGGAGAAGCCTTCAAGCTAAACTTCAACACGGTAAATTCCTTGTCTAAAGTGAAGAACACTGTTGACGTGTTATCCGCTGACGAGTTCAGAGCTGCGGTAACAGAAGGAAGAGGTACCAACGGAGCTGCTGGTAACGCTAATTTGCTGGGAAGCAGCAACACTAACTGGCAGGATCAGATCTTCCAGGACGCTTTCACTACGGATAATAACCTAAGTGCATCAGGGTCTTATAAGAATCTCCCTTACCGCGTTTCAGTGGGTTACTTAGATCAGGAAGGGATTCTAAAAACCTCTAGCTTAAAAAGAACCTCGGTAGCCTTGAACTTGAATCCTTCCTTTTTGGAAGACCACTTAAAGGTTAACCTAAATTTGAAAGGCTCCATGACCAAAAGCAGATATGCTGATGAAGGAGCCATTGGTGCGGCCATTGCTTTTGATCCTACTCAGCCCGTGTACATGGACAATCAGCAATTTGGAGGATATTATGAATGGTTAGATGCGAGCGGAAAACCTAACACCTTAGCGCCAAGAAACCCGCTCAGCTTGTTGGAGCAGCGCCAGGACAATGGTGAAGCGAAGAGAAGTATTGGGAATATCCAGTTAGACTACAAATTCCACTTCCTGCCTGAGTTAAGAGCTAATTTGAATGTGGGGTATGATATCTCTAAAGGAGAGGGTACCGTATTCCGTCCAACTACCATGGCTTCCGTTTTCAACCAAGGTGGTAGCCGTTCAGAGTATGAGCAAACTAAAACAAACAAGTTAGCAGACTTCTACCTGAACTACTCAAAAGAGCTGACCGCTATTGATAGCCGGTTTGATATTACAGCAGGTTATTCTTACCAGAACTTCCTAATCAAAACTCCTTCTTTCCCAGTGCTAACTGAGGCTGGAACTGTGTTTTCTGTAGCAGGTATCCCAGGGCAGAATGAGAATACACTAATTGGTTTGTTTGGTAGAATCAACTACGCCCTCAAAGACAAATACCTATTGACTGCAAATATCCGGAGAGACGGTTCTTCAAGATTTGCAGAAGGTAATAAGTGGGGTACTTTCCCATCTTTGGCCTTAGCCTGGAGAATCAGTGAAGAATCTTTCCTTAAGAATTCTTCCTTGGTGAATGATTTGAAATTACGACTTGGCTATGGTATTACCGGTCAACAGGACATTGGTAATGATGTAAGCAACTACTATCCATTCTTAGCTCGTTACAGCTTCAGCGAAGGCACTGCTCTTTATCCGTTTGGTGACCAGTATTATTCTACGTTACGTCCAGCAGGGTATGACGTGAACATCAAGTGGGAAGAAACCACCCAATACAACGCTGGTTTTGACTTTGGCTTCTTTGATGGTAGAGTTTCTGGTACAGTAGATGTATACAAAAAGAAAACCAAAGACTTATTAGCCTATATAGTGCCAGCGGCTGGTACAAACTTAACCAATGGTTTAACAACCAACGTGGGTAGCCTTGAATCCAAAGGTTTTGAAGCTGCTTTAAATTTCAGTGCTATCTCTACTGAAAAAGTAACTTGGGACTTCGGTGTTAACGGTACTATTCAAGATGTGAAGATTTTGAGCCTTAGCAAAGTAAATGATCCAAATTCTCCAGGTTCATTAGTAGGAGGGGTTTCTGGTGGTACAGGTACAACCGTTCAGATCAACTCTATTGGCTATACTCCTTATTCTTTCTACCTGTACAAGCAGGTGTATGATGAGAATGGATCTCCTCTAGAAGGCGTGTACGAAGACCTGAATCATGATGGAATGATCAACGAAAAAGACTTGTACCGTTATAAGGCTCCTCAGCCAAGGGTGTATTTAGGTTTTAACTCAAACCTCACCTATGACAAGTGGAACTTGGCCTTTGTCATGAGAGCTAATTTAGGGAACTATGTTTATAATAATATTTATTCAAACATGGGTACCTATTCTAACATCTCAAACGCTACTTATCTGGTGAATATGTCTTCTAATGTTCTCCAGACAAACTTTGTCAACCCACGGTATGTATCTGACTACTATGTAGAAAATGCTTCCTTCCTACGGATGGACAACATTACACTGGGCTACAACTTTGGCAAAGTGTACAGAGACAAAGTAAACCTGCGTCTTACTGCCAATGCCCAAAATGTGTTTGTGATTACAAACTACTCTGGCTTAGACCCTGAGGTTGGAAATGGAATTGACAATAACTTCTATCCAAGACCACGTGTGTTCTCTTTGGGCGCCAATCTTGAATTCTAATCATTCAATCAAGAAGAAATGAACCGTAAACTTATAAGAAAGATAATTGTGGCAGGCATCGTGGGGTTATCCTTCACAACTGCTTGTACCGATGATTTGGATCTGACACCAAAAAATGAGCTGACTTCTGCAGATGCCTATAAAGATTTTGCCAACTATAAATCTGTATTGGCGAAGTTATATGCTGGCTTTGCTTTAACTGGGCAAGCCGGGCCTTCTGGGAACGCTGACGTGGGAGGCTTTGATGAAGGAAAATCTAACTACATCCGGGCGTACTGGCAATTACAGGAACTAACCACAGATGAAGCGGTGATTTCCTGGAATGACGGAACCATCTTTGATTTGCATGAGATGGATTGGTCCTCCAGCAATGAATATATTCGGATGATGTACGATCGCATATTCTATGAGATTGCACTTTGTAACGAGTTTATTCGGGAGACCACAGATGCTAAGCTAAGCGAGCGGGGAGTTACGGGCGCCAACTTAGAGGAAGCCAAAAAATTCAGGGCAGAGGCGCGTTTCTTGCGAGCTATGAGTTACTGGCATGCCTTAGATCTATTTGGCAGTGTCCCTTTTGTAACCGAAGAAGATGCTGTTGGGTTCTTCCTTCCGGAGCAGATTAGCAAAGCCGACCTGTTCAAGTATATAGAGTCTGAATTGCTAGCCATTGAGCCGGAGTTGGTAGGAGCCAGACAAAATGAATATGCTCGTGCTGACAAAGCTGCTGCTTGGATGGTTTTATCTAAATTGTATCTGAATGCCCAAGTCTACATTGGTCAGCAGAAGTATACAGAAGCCGTTACGTACAGCAAAAAGATCATTGACGCTGGTTTCTCATTAGCACCAGAGTACCAGAGCTTGTTCCTGGCTGACAACCACAAAGTGCGGAACGAAATCATTTTCCCGGTAGCTTATGACGGGCAAAGAACCAAAACATGGGGTGGAACCACGTTTTTGGTTCATGCTCCCATTGGTGGAACCATGAGTGCGGCGGCTTTCGGGGTAAACGGCGGCTGGGCAGGACTCAGAACCACCAAGGAAATCATTGGTCTGTTCAACAATGCTGATGACCGTGCCATGTACAACTCCGCTGGTCAAAAATTAGAAATTGATCAGATAGGCGTGTTCACAGATGGATATCCGTTGACGAAGTACAAAAACGTAACCACAGACGGAAAACCTGGTTCAGACCCAGCCGGAGATCATCCAGACACCGACTATCCTATGTTCCGTTTGGCTGATGCTTATCTGATATATGCTGAAGCGGTCTTGAGAGGTGGAACAGGAGGAGACATGGCTACAGCTTTGAGCTATGTAAACCAATTAAGAGCTAGAGCCTTTGGGAACAACTCAGGAAATATTACAGCCTCTGATTTGACCTTAGATTTTATTCTGGCAGAGAGAGCGCGTGAGTTACACTGGGAAGGACACCGCCGTACAGATTTGATTCGCTTTGGAAAGTTTACTTCTGACAGTTATCTATGGGCTTGGAAAGGTGGAGTGAAAACCGGTAGAGGAGTTGCAGATTTCCGCAGACTGTTCCCGTTACCAACTTCTGATCTGTCCGCAAACCCTAATCTAGTTCAGAATCCGGGATATTAAGCATTCTTTTGTGACAAAGGCAGGCTGGACTTGCCTTTGTCACAATAAATAAAGTTAGGCTTTAAAAACTCTACTTATGAAATTCTTATACTTAAAACAAGTACTCGTATTTGTCTTTTGCCTAGGCTTATTGTCCTGTGAAAAAGATGAAGACATGGTGGTGATTCAACCGGGCACTAAAGCCCTTCTCTCCGCCTCTCAGTCAGTATTAGTCTTGACAGATCAAGACGCAAACAAAGACGCCATTACTTTTAGCTGGACGGCTCCAGATTTTGGATATAGCGCCGCAGTGAATTATTCCCTAGAGTTTGGCACCAAAGGGAGCAATTTTGCCAACGCAGTGGTGAAAGATTATGGAACCAGCTTGGTGAAAACCCTCAAAGTTTCTGAGCTCAACGACATTGCCAATCAATTGAAGATGACGGGCTTCCAAAAAGGCGAAATGGAAGTGAGAGTGAAAGCAGGTGTGGGAGGGAATTATGCACCAACTTATTCAGATATCACTTCACTTCAAATAACTCCATATTTATCGGAACCACCCTATGCTACTCTTTATCTGGTAGGAGCTGCTACAGAAGGCGGGTGGAGTGAAAATGCAGCCACTCCAATGTTCAGAAGTGCTACAGATGCTTTTGTGTTTACTTATACAGGATATTTGAAGGCAGATGAATTTAAACTGCTAGGACAATTAGGCCAGTGGGCTCCGTCATGGGGACAAGGGGAAACTGCCAATGGCGTAACTAAACTTGTATTCCGCAGCTCTTTGTCTGAATCTGATGTTAATAATTTTAAATCGCTTATTCCTACTACTGGATATTACACGGTTACGGTTAATTTACGGGACATGACCATTGCGGTTGAGCCTTATGATACAACCGGAAAGCCTACTTATGCTTCAATTGGTTTGATTGGTGAATTTAACGGTTGGGCTGCTCCTGATGTAAAATTGACCAAGTCTTCTGTGAACCCTCATATCTGGAGTGGAGCAATCACGCTGGCAAATGCCTCTGAGTTGAAGTTCCGTGTAAATGAATCATGGGATACCAACTGGGGTTCCTCAACAGATGTAACTAAACTTTACGGTAAAGGAGGAGCAGGTGCCGCCAATTTGAAGATGGTCGCAGGTACTTATAAAGTTTACTTCAATGACCTAACGGAGAACTATCTGTTTATCAAACAATAAGTAGTGAAAAAGTATTTATGAAAGAGGTTATCTCCCTTATTAAAAGGAGATAACCTCTTCTCTTTTATTCAAAAGTCATTTGTACGCTTGCAGTTCATACACAACAGTAAGCCAATCTGTTTTAAGCCCCTTTTAAGAGAATCTGGCTTAAAACACCCATCACTCCAATCCTTTTTACCCAATGAAAAAAACAACCCTCACCCAACTGCTCTTCACCGCTTTGCTCTCCTGTTCGGCGTTGGTGCCAACGCAGGAAGTGCAGGCACAGGATAAAAAAGTAAGCCAATGGCCGCGCGGCATTACCTATGAAATCTTCGTGCAGTCCTTCGCTGATTCCAACGGAGACGGCATTGGCGATATCAAAGGCATGACTTCCAAGCTGGATTATCTGAAAAATCTGGGCGTAGAAGCAGTCTGGCTCATGCCCATGAACCCGTCGCCGTCTTACCATAAGTATGACGTAACGGACTACTACGGCATTCACCCAGATTATGGCACCATGGCAGACTTCAAGGAGTTCATCAGCCAAGCCCACAAACGCAACATCAAAGTGGTGATGGACATGGTCATCAACCATTCCTCAGACAAACACCCCTGGTTTATAGACGCGGCCAAAAACGAGAACAGCCCGTACCGCGACTATTACGTCTGGACCCACAAAAACGACCCGCAAACCCAGCGGGAGGGAAGGCCCACCGGCGCCGACTCAGACAATACCCGGCACTGGCACAAAGTGGAAAGCAGCGATTACCTCTACTACGGCTATTTCTACAGCGGCATGCCCGACCTCAACTATGACAGCCCTAAACTGCGCGAAGAGATGTTCAAAGTGGGTCGTTTCTGGTTTACCGAGGTAGGCGTAGACGGTTTCCGCCTGGATGCTGCCCGCCATATCTTCCCCGATGAACGTCCGCAGGACAACCATAACTGGTGGGTGTACTTCCGGAACGAGATGAAGAAGGCCAACAAAGACGTTTACCTGGTAGGGGAGGTGTGGGCGCCAGCCGAGATTGTGGGTCCTTACCTGAAAGGCTTGCCAGCACTCTTCAACTTTGACATGGGGTTTGCCATCACCAAAGCCGTGAATGAGGAAAACGCCGGTGATCTGGTGGCCAACCACAAAAAGATCAGGGACTTTTACCAGAACGTAAACCCAGAATACGTAGACGCCACCTTCCTGACCAACCATGACCAGAACCGCATCATGAGTGCCGTAAACGGAGATATGAACAAGGCCAAAATGGCAACAGCCCTTCTCATGACCTTACCGGGTTCCCCGTACCTCTACTACGGCGAGGAAATCGGGATGAAGGGGATGAAGCCCGATGAAAACATCAGAGAGCCCTTCCTCTGGGATGTAAAAGCCAAAGACAAAAGCCGCACCTCCTGGATGCAGCCCAAGTACAACGCCGAAGGTGCCGTCACTCCTGCCGCCGCGCAGATGAAAGACAAGAACTCGCTGTACAACCACTATAAAACCTTCATAGGCCTTCGGAACAACAGCAAAGCTTTGACCTACGGAACTTTGGAGCCGCTTGCATTAGGAACCGCTGGCGTGAGCGCGTTCGTGAGAAACCATGAAGAGGAATCTTTGCTGGTTTTACACAATCTTTCCAAAAACGAGGTGACCGTGGCCCTGCCAGAGAATCTTACTTCTTACGGTAAAGTGTATTTCAAAAGCAACAAAGGAGGCAATCACAAAGGAGCATCATCGGTGGTGATTCCGGCGTACAGCAGCGTGGTGTTGAAGAAATAATCGTTTTAGAAGTGATAAAGAACAATTTATTCTTTTAACTAAGAAGCAGGCCAAATACGAAGGAGCCGATAAACTATAGGACTCCTTTGTATTAAGAGGTTCTAATAAAAAGTAAGAGGCTGCTTTGTCTTAATCTTTTAGATTTGTGCTCCTAGTAGCACCTCTTGAATTGTAGTCAATTAATAGAAAATTGATTTCGTTTTCTGTTCCAAGAACTATTTTTGCTTTTTAAAATATAAAAGTATACCTTATTAATTACAAAAGTAAAAACATTTAAAATGTAAATTTTTAATAGGGGGTATTTTTGAAAATAGATTTCGTTGTAATAAAAAAATAAAGTGGAAATACTCAAAGTCAACTTTTATTAAGTAAATCAATGAGGCTTTCTTAATAAAGTAAGACAATCTGAATTTGCTATAGCCTGGGAAAACACTTGAGTATCAATTACTTGAAATCCAACTTTTAATGAAATAGATTGAAATAAATCCTTGGACATATAATTTCTCCAACCTGGGTTGTCACTGAACTTGCCCATTGGGTTTTTGTCATAATTAGAATGATGAAATAAGGCATAAGAGCCAGGCTTTAGTACTCTAAAACTGTCAATTACGTAAGACTCTACTGCTTCCTTTTCAAAGTGAACCATCGCATCATAAGAGAATACAGAAGTTAGTGTATTGTCTTGAACAATTGACTCAGGTATTCCTAGTCCACTACTATTATGAATATATATTATATTGGAATAGTTTTGGAATCTTTTCTTAGCTATGTTCAAGGCTTCTTTAGAAGAATCTAAAAGATAAAGCTTTTTGAATTTACCTAATATTTGTGCCGAATGACGTCCTGTTCCGCAAGCTATTTCAAGTGTATTATCTAGGTCAAGTTTTTGAAAAAATTTATAGAATATACCATTTGGATCCCAAAAGCCTTTCAACCATTCTTCCTGATCAGCTTTGGCATAATAGCCAAAATCAACACCACCCTTTTCCCAAAATGATATAATCTCTTCCGTTTTGCTCTTTCTGAAAATAAAATTTTTAATTTTTTTAACAAGGTTCATGAGTTAGCGTTTTTCCCCAAATTTAAAGGTAAATTCCGAAAGCATCTACAAACGCTCTTTTCTAATTTTGTTTACCTTATTGATATCAATTGATACAAGCCTGAATAAACGAATGGTCTTAGTTACTGGCCTGATTTCCATAATATATGCTTAAAACAGAAGAGCCCGGGACAACGCCCGGGCTCTTCTGTTTTTTAGAGGGAAAGTAATTTAGCCTGCCTGCTCGTCTACATCCTTCACCATTAAGGTGAGGAAACCAGCGAAGATCATGGAGCAACCGCCCACGATCAATACATAAATAGACTCGCCATGGAAGATGTTCTTGTTGATGAAATCCAGCAGGGTACCGGCAAAGATCTGCGGAATCACAATGAAGAAGTTGAAAACGCCCATGTAGTAGCCCATGCGTTTGGCCGGTAAGGAACCCGCTAAAATGGCGTACGGCATGGTAAGGATACTTGCCCAGGCAATTCCTACGCCTACCATGGAAAGCAATAGGTGGTTAGGGTCAGAGATAAAATACACAGAGATTAACCCAACGCCGCCAATTACCAGGCAAAGTAAGTGCGTCATTTTGCGGCTCGTCTTTTTGGCGATTACGGGTAAAACGAAGGCAAAAACTGCCGAGATGCCGTTGTACACCGCAAAACAAATACCCACCCAGTCGGCACCTTCGTTGTAAAGTTTGGAGGTGGTGTCTGTAGCCCCGTACACGTGGCTGGTGACGGCCGGGGTGGTGAAAATCCACATGGAGAAAAGCGCAAACCAAGTGAAGAACTGCACCAACGCCAATTGCAGCATGGTTTTCGGCATTCTGAAGATGCCCAGGAACGTCTCGGAAACGCCCTGCCAGAACGTAGTTTCGTTAATTTCGCGGTTAAACTCATCCAAGTCTTCGGGCGGATATTCCTTGGTTTTGACCACCGTCCAGAGCACGGCCAAAAAGAACACCACACCGCCGCTGTAAAATGCCCACTTGACAGAGGGTGGAATCTCACCCGCCGGAGCGGTGTTGGGCAAACCTATCCAGTTGTTGAAGATCCAGGGCAGGGAAGAGGCTACCACCGCGCCCACGCCAATGAAGAAGGTCTGCGTTGCAAACCCGGCGGTCCGTTGGTCAGAAGGAAGTAAATCGCCCACCAACGCTCGGAATGGTTCCATGGAGATGTTGATGGACGTATCCAGAATCCAGAGCATACCCACCGCCATCCAGAGCACCGAGGCATTGGGCATGATGAGCAGCGAGAGCGAGGCCAGTAGCGCGCCCACCATGAAGAAAGGCTTGCGCCGACCAAACACCGGGCTCCAGGTGCGGTCACTCATGTAGCCAATCACGGGCTGTACCAAAAGACCGGTCACCGGAGCGGCGAGCCAGTACAGCGCGATTTCAGTGCCGCCCAGTGTCTCAAAAATCCGGCTCACGTTGGCGTTCTGCAACGCGAATCCAAATTGAATTCCCATAAACCCGAAACTCATGTTCCAGATTTGCCAGAAACTTAGGCGGGGTTTGGCTTGCGCCTGTAATACTTGTGCCATGGGCAAGAGTTTAGATGTGAAAGATAGTTTGTCAGTTCTGTGGGTTCTGTTGCTGCTTTAATTTCTTAAAATCAGGCCAAAAATGCTCCTTTATTTCTTCTGCAACAGGAAAACGTGCGCACTCAAAGGCGCCAGTGTAAGGCTGGTTTTCACCGTGGGCTGCAAGAACAGCGGCGGCATGTCTGTGAGTAAATCCTGTAAAATAAACGTGCCTTTGGGCTCTACCTGCATGGCGGCTAAAGCTGAGGAAGGTAAGGTCAAGGCATAGTTAGCGGCTTCGCGGTTGAAGTTCACCAGTACCAGGACTTTCTCCTGCGCGGTATGGCGCAAATACGCGTACACGCCAGGGGGAGCGGTACCTTCCTGAGCGGTGAGTGCGTAGAGTTTCCCTTTCCGGATGGCTTCACGGCTGGTGCTGAGGTGGAGCAGTTTGGTATAGAATTCCCGAAGCTGTTTCTGCTCTTCGGTGAGTTTTGCGCCATCAAACTTGCCACCGTTCATCCAGGCTTGGTGCGCGGGAACGCCCCAGTAGTCAAAGATGGTGGTGCGGCCGTCTTCGCCCTGAAAGCCCTCGTGCCCGTTACCGGGTTCGCCAACTTCCTGCCCAAAATACACCATCACGGGTCCGCTACCTAAGGTGGCACTTATCGTCATGGCCGGTATGCCCGCCAAGGGAGTTCCCGCAAATTGGGAGGAGGCGATGCGCTGTTCGTCATGGTTTTCCAGGAAGCGGAGCATGTGGCTGGAGATACCGCGGCTCTCTTCGCGCCACACGTTTGTGATGTCAGCGGTGTTGCCTTTGCCCCGGTTTTCCATCAATCGGCGAAGGCCGTCATACAAACCTACTTTGTCATAGAGAAAATCAAAGCCACCTGTTTGGATGTAGTTGCGGTACTCCTTCGGGTTGTAAATCTCGGCGATGAACTTGATGTCTGGGTGTTGGGCTTTCACCTGCGGAATAACCCAGGCCCAGAACTCCACCGGTACCATCTCGGCCATGTCACAGCGGAAGCCATCGGCTCCTTTGCCTGCCCAGTAGAGCAGAATGTCGCGCATCTTGTGCCAGGTGTCCGGAATAGGAGCGAAGTGTGGGGTGCGGTTGTTCTGGTAATCTACGCCGTAGTTCAGCTTCACGGTCTCAAACCAATCCTCTACGCTGGGCGTAGCGCTGAACACGTCATTGCCCGAGGCTTTGGCAGGGTTTTCAGCAAACCTGCCGTTTTCCAGTGGTCCTTTCAAGGCGGCACCCAGCGGATTGTTGGCGGCGGGAACCTGCAGTTCCTGCCCCGGAATGTAGTAGAAGTTGTTACTAGGCTTAAAAGCAACGGTGTTGTCATCCTTCGCCCCGAAGTCTTCTACGCCGGTTGGTTTCGCATCTGAATGGTATTGGCGCGCAACGTGATTGGGCACGAAATCAATAATGACTTTGAGGCCGTTCGCATGCGTTCGCTGCACCAACGCTTCAAACTCCGCCATCCGTTTACGCACGTCTACCGCCAGGTCGGGGTTCACGTCATAGTAGTCTTTGATGGCGTACGGAGAACCGGCGCGGCCTTTCACTACATCAGCATCGTCCAACGGAATCCCAAATTTGGTGTAGTCGGTCATGAAGGCGTGCTCTATCACGCCGGTATACCACACGTGCGTAGCGCCCAACTTCTTTATCTCTTGCAGGGCTTTGTCGGTAATATCATTGAACTTGCCCACGCCGTTTTCCTGCACGGTGCCGTAGGTTTTGTTCAGCGTTTTCTTATTCCCGAACAACCGCGTCATCATCTGGTAAATGACCAGTTTGTTGTCCTGCACTTCTTCTTCCGTAGTGTAGGGGCCTGTGGCTTGCACGGGAGTAGTCATGGTTGATACCGATGTGGACGTTGTAGACGTGCTCGTAGCCGAGGGCGCGGTAGGAGTACAGGCACTTGCCAAAGCCGCCAGCAACACAAACGAGAGAAGTGGGTGGTTGTTTTTACGTATCATGTAGCACGTATCGTGTAGCAAATTTTCATTTTACTGGCCTTTCACTGGCGCGAGTCTCCAGACTCGTGACTTGGGATGATGGGAGTCTCCAGACTCCCTGGAATGTATGGTTCAGATTTACTTTTCTGCAAACCTTGCTTGTGGTTCCCGGCGAGTCTGGAGACTCGCTTCATCCTTTGTCACGAGACTTCAGTCTCGCGCCAGATAAGACTTTTATCTTCTTTTGACCTGATTTACTGAAAACAGGCCAAAAGAAGAGATTATTATGGCGCGGAAGTAAATCCGCGCCATAAAGGGTAATGTTAAGCCATCTGATGCGCTATTTCCGCTTTGGCATTTGCTTTGATTTCAAGCGGTTGGTCAAAGATGTTCAAGGTAATGGCTTTCTCGCTTTGGTTCTCAAAGAGTACACTTTCTCTGGTTACTTTGATGTTGAGTAAGTGCCCTCTGAACCTGATTTTAAAGGAATAAGAAGTCCAGCCCGACGGGATGAAAGGGTTGAAATGCAGTTGGTTATCGCGCACGCGCATACCACCGAAACCTTGTACCACGCTCATCCAGGTACCGGCCATGCTGGTGATGTGGCAACCGTCTTCGGTATCATTGTTGTAGTCGTCCAGGTCCAGGCGGGCGGTTCTTAGGTAGAACTCGTAGGCCCGTTCTTCGTCGCCTAGTTTGGCGGCCAGAATGGCGTGTACGCACGGCGACAGCGAGGATTCATGGACGGTGCGCGGCTCGTAGAAATCAAAGTTCCTCCGGATGGTATCCAGGTCATAGCGGTCTTCAAAGAGGTAGATGCCTTGCAACACATCAGCCTGTTTGATAAACACTGACCGCAGGATTCTATCCCAGGACCATTTCTGGTTTAACGGACGGTCTGCCGGGTCAAGGTCGCGTACTAGAGTCTGCTCTTTGTCCAGGAAGCCGTCTTGCTGCAGGAAAACACCAAGGTCTTTGTCCTCGGCGTAGTACATGTTGTCAATCACGTGCTGCCATTGGGTGGTTTCTTTCTCCTCGTCCAGGTTCATTTTCTGCACCAGTTCCTGGTAGCGGGAAGCGTCTGCGTTCTGAACATGCTGCAAGGCTTTGAGCGTGTACTCTAACGTCCAGGTAGCGATGGTGCTGGTGTACCAGTTGTTGTTGACGTTGTTCTCGTACTCGTTCGGGCCGGTTACGCCCAGCATCACGTACTGGTTTTTGGCCGCTGACCAGTTCACGCGCTGTGCCCAGAAACGGGAGATGCCCACCAATACTTCCAGCCCGTACTCAGCTAAATAAGCCTCATCACCGGTGTAGCGGATGTAGTCGTAAATGGCGTGGGCGATGGCACCGTTGCGGTGGATTTCTTCAAAGGTGATTTCCCACTCATTGTGGCACTCCTCGCCGTTGATGGTCACCATCGGGTATAACGCGGCACCGCCCGAGAAGCCCAGCTTCTCCGCGTTCTCGATGGCTTTTTGCAGGTGCTTGTAGCGGTACACCAACAGATTGCGAGCTACCTGCGGATCGGCAGTGGCCAGGTAGAACGGAAGGCAGTACGCCTCGGTGTCCCAGTAGGTGGTTCCGCCGTATTTCTCGCCGGTAAAACCTTTCGGTCCGATGTTCAGGCGCTCGTCTTCGCCGGTGTAGGTTTGGTTTAGCTGGAAAATGTTGAACCGGATTCCTTGCTGGGCCGTAGCATCGCCCTCAATCATGATATCGCTTTCTTCCCATTTGGCAGCCCAGGCGGCCATCTGCTCTTGCAGCATTTGCTCAAAGCCTTTCGTAGCGGCTTCGGCCAACACTTTTTTGGTGTTTTCCAGCAAAGCTTCTTTGGGGTGGTTCTCTGAAGAAAGATTTGCGGCGTACTTGTAAAGAACTGTTTCCTGTCCTTCCTGCACGGTCAAGTCAAACGTAGATTCAATGTACTTGGTGCGTTCTGCGGGGATAGCCTGCACTTCTACTTCCTTACCGTTTTGCGTTACCACAAACCGTTGGCCGGTGCACACGTGGAAGAACGTTTTCTTAGTCTCCGCAATCACATAGCCTTCGGTGGGCTGGGCTTCCTGCTGAATTTCGTTCCAGAACTTCTCATCGTAGTTGGAGTCAGCGTTTTTGATGTCGGCATCCACATAAGGAGTGAGGGTGAGGGTGCCGCTGAAATTAAGGGGCGTGATGCTGTACCGGATAACGCCTACTTCATCGTCTACAATGCTGGTGAAGCGTTTCGATGCCACCCGCACTTGTTTGCCGCTCGGTAATTGGGCCGTAAACGTACGCTCCAGCCAGCCTTCGCGCATGTTCAGCTCCCGGCGGAAATCCAGTACTTCGCACTGGTTCAGGTCCAGGGTTTCACCGTCTAGTTTTACGTCAATGCCAATCCAGTTGGCGGCGTTGAGCACCTTCGCGAAATATTCGGGGTAGCCGTTCTTCCACCAGCCCACGCGGGTTTTGTCTGGATAGTACACGCCAGCTACGTAGTTGCCTTGCAGGGTTTCGCCCGAGAAAGCCTCCTCAAAGTTGGCGCGCTGGCCCATGCGGCCATTGCCTAAGCTGAATACGCTCTCAGAGATTTGGTTATAGTGAGCGTGGAAACCTTCTTCAATGATGGACCACTCATCAACGGTAAGATATTGTTTCATAGGTTGGTATCAAGTATCAAGACACAGGTATCAAGATTATTTCTATTTCAAGTTTTCTGTTTTTGGTCTGGTTTCTGGAAAACAGCCGTTAAAAAATTATTTTTTAACTTCTTCGTCCCCCTTTGAAGGTGGTAGGGGGATGATTTCTTTTGCAGATTTGGGTATTCCCAAGACTCCTTCTTTCTTCTGCTCAGTTCTGGGTTTTTCGGTTCTTCAAACGGCCTTGTCATCCCCCAACCCCCTTCAAAGGGGGACACTCGGCTTGCCCGTTTATTTTTATTTCAGAGTCATTTTCTGAAAAACAGCCTGGAAAGGAGCTACGCTTTTTGCGCCAAAGAATGCAGGCGCTCCACGGTCATTTCGGTGAGGTCTTTTACTACTACATCGGCTTGGGTGAGTACTTCTGGTTGGCCCACGCCTACACACAGCATGTTTCCGTTTTTAGCGGCTTCAACCCCGGCCACGGCATCTTCAAACACCACGCATTCTTCAGGTTGTACCCCCAAGGCTTCGGCTCCTTTGAGGAAGACCTCCGGATTCGGCTTTCCGTTTACCACGTGGCGGCCGTCAATGATGGCATCAAAGTAGGGAAGGAGTTCGGTGCGCTCCAGAATAAGTTGCGCGTTTTTGCTGGCCGAGCCTAAGGCGATTTTAATATCTGCTGCTTTGAGGGCTTTCAGGAAATCTACCACGCCGGGCAGTATTTCGTCTGGTGTCATTTTAGCCACATCTAAGAGGTACTCGGTGTTTTTCTGTTCGCAGAGCGCCAGCATTTTTTCCTCTTCCATGGTTTGGCCGCCAATCTCCAGAATGATTTCCAGCGAACGCACGCGGCTTACGCCTTTGAGGCGTTCGTTGTCATGCTCGGTGAACTCAATCCCGAGGGTTTGGGCCAATTGGCGCCAGGCTTTGAAATGGTAAACGGCGGTGTCTACCAGTACTCCGTCTAAATCAAAAAGACAAGCTTTAATGGTGCTCATAGTTGTAGGTCGTTTTTCCGCTGTTTTGGGGAAACAAGGGTATAAAGAAGGTTATTTCTGTAGTTCTAGTACTAAGGCTGTTTTAGCCGGAATTTTGATGGTAGCCAGATTATTGAGGGTCTGGTCAGTTAGAATATTCTTCGCCTTGGTGAAGCCCTTCATGCGCTCAGCGAAGCGCTCCGTCTTTATATCTACTTCTTTGTCAGTTGAGTTGGTCGCAATCATGACAGTGTTGCTTTTATCATAGCGGAAGTACACATAGAGCCCATCTTGCGGCACAAACTGCATGAGTTTACCTGAGTGCAGGGCGGGGGTGTTTTTGCGGTATTTGGCCAATTTCTTCACGAAATTGAAAGCATCGTTCTCGCGTTCGTTTCTTCCGGCGGAAGTGAATTTGTTTTCCTTATCTCCCGCAAAGCCACCCGGAAAATCCTTGCGCACCTCGGCGTCTGAAGGGTCTTTGAAGTTCTTCATCAGGATCTCGGTACCGTAATAAAGAGAGGGAATGCCGCGGGTGGTTAGCAGCCAGGTCATGCCCATTTTGTACTTGTTCAGGTCTTCGCCAATAACGGAGAAGTAGCGGTTCATGTCATGGTTGTCCAGGAAGGTCACCAGTTTCATAGGGTCTTGGTAGACAATATCCTGCGCCAAAACCTGGTGTACTTTGCTCACGCCTTCGTCCCACCCAAACTTTTGGTTCAGGGCATCATTCATGGCCGTCCAAAGCACGAAATCAAGGGTGCCGGGTTGGTTGCTCTTGAACGGGAAGTTGATGTTGTTGCGGGTGAATCTGGCTTGTGCAATGACGTTGTTCACCCAGGCCTCCCCGAAGATGTGGATGCTTGGATACTCGTCCAGCAGGGCTTGGTTGCAACGGTTCATGAATTCATCATCGTTGTACATGTAGGTGTCAATGCGCCAGGCATCTACCCCAAAGTTCTCCACGGTCCAGAGGGCGTGCTGAATGAGGTAATTGGCCACCAACGGGTTGTTCTGGTTCAAGTCTGGCATGTGTGGCACAAACCAGCCGTTCATCATCACGCTCCAATCGGCTTTAGAGGCGTGCGGGTCAATGATGGCCTGGAACTTATGGGACGTGTTGGTATAGGTGGGGAATTGGTGCACCCAGTCTTTGGCGGGCATGTCTTTGATAAACCAATGATTGATGCCCACGTGGTTGTACACGGCATCCTGCACCACTTTCATGCCTTTGGCATGGGCTGCCTGCACTAATTTCTGGTACGCCTCATTCCCTCCCAAGCGCTTGTCAACCTGGTAATGGTCAGTGAAGGCGTAGCCGTGGTAGGCGCTGCGCATCTGCCCGCCCTCATCGGTCAGGGGTTGGTCGTTTTCAATAACAGGGTTCAGCCAAAGGGCGGTTACGCCTAGTTCCTCAAAGTAGTTCAGGTGGTTCTGAATACCTTTGATGTCTCCGCCATGGCGCAGGAAAGGATTGTTGCGGTCGGCCTGGGTGTCGGCTAGGTCCTTGAATTTGTCATTCTTTGGGTCGCCGTTGGCGAAGCGATCAGGCAAAACCAGGTAGATAAAGTCTGCCGAGGTTAAGCCCTGGGCTTTGAGTTCCTGCTTGCGGGCCTTCAGTTCATAGTTACGGGTGAGTTTCTGGTTTCCGTTGCGGCCGGTGATGGTGAACGTACCGGGCTTGGCCGAGGCGGCAATGGTGAGGTCCAGGAACTTGTAATTAGGGTTCTCTACGTCCTGCGCTTTCACCAACTGTACGCCAGGGTAATCGATTGAATAGGTCAAAGAACCCGCATTAGGGCCATACACCAGCAACTGCAACTCCTGGTTTTTCATGCCCACCCACCAATTGGTAGGATCTACGCGGGTGATGGCTGCTTTCTGCCGGGCCTGAGTAGAAAAAGAAAGGAGCAGGAAGCCAAGTAAAGCGAAAGTTGTCGCGAAAGAACGGCCAAAAGCGCGGTGTGTCATCTTGTTCGTTTTCAGATTGTTAAAACATTTCTCCTGTGTCCACAAGCGGGAGAGTTATGTTGTTGGTACTATAGTTATTGCAAACCCCATCTGGTGGGGGTTCTGTTTCTGTTCATATTTCTGGAAAACAGCCTTAAATCATAGCCAAGCCCCTTTTCTGATAATCTGCTGGGGTAAGTTGGTACTGAAACACTTAGATCCTGTCATAGGAAGCCGTGTTTCTATTTAACTCTCGCCTTAAAACAGGAAGTTACCGCTGTTTAACGCAGTACTTTAGCTATTTATCTGATTCTATTGTTAATATTGTAAAATCATGGAGGTAAATCTACACTTTTTTAATTAAGAAATCGATTTCCTGGATTTAGAAATGCCAAAATATGAAATTGTTTAACGCGTCCTTTCTGATAATCAGTTTTTTTCTAAGCTTTTGGGTCTTACCTGCTGAGGCCCAGGTTACTATAGAAATAGAGAAGGTGCCCGAGACAACCGCCGCCACAGATACCCTTTTCCTGGCAGGCAACCTGAATAACTGGAGTACCCGGTCGCCTTCCTTCGCTTTCCAGAAAGGGAATAACCAGAAATACTACCTGACCCTTCCAGCGGGCGAGGGCGAATTGGAGTTTAAAATCACCCGGGGAAGCTGGGAAAAAGGAGAGACGCTGTTGAACGGGGCTGGAAGAGGGAACCGGGTGTATAAAGCCCAACCAGGCAGCGACACCCTACGTATTGAAGTGGAAAATTGGCAAGATAATTTCTCTACTACTACGAAAGACCACACCGCCACCGACAACGTCCTGATCTTGAGCAATCAGTTCTGGATGCCCCAGTTAAAGAAATCCCGCCGGATTTGGCTTTACCTGCCCCCCAATTACGCAGGCTCAGGTAAAAGATACCCCGTGCTGTACATGCACGACGGGCAAAACCTGTTTGACTCTTTTTATTCCTTCGGAGGAGCAGAATGGGGCGTAGATGAGTCCTTGAACGAGCAGTTTGAATCTCAGGGCCGCGAAGTGATTGTAGTGGGCATTGACAACGGGGGCGAAGAGCGCATGAACGAGTATTCGCCCTGGCGCAATAAGAAACTGGGCGGCGGAAAAGGAGAGGCATACGTAGATTTTCTGGCTCAGACGCTAAAGCCCTACATAGACTCCCATTACCGCACGCTCCCCGGCAAAGAACACACCGGCATTGCCGGTAGCTCCATGGGCGGACTCATCTCTTTGTATGCAGCTCTTAAATACCCCGAGGTGTACGGCAAGGCCGGAATCTTTTCGCCCGCTTTCTGGTTTGCACCGCCTATCTTCGACTTTGCCGCCAAAACCAAACCTGCTCCCGACTTAAAGATCTTCCTGGTAGCCGGCGCCAAAGAAAGCGAGCAGATGGTACCAGACATGGCCCGCATGCGCGATCTTCTGGTGAAGCAAGGCCTTAAACCGTCTAACCTCAAATACGAAGTGCACGAAGACGGCGAACACACCGAAGCCTACTGGCAACGCGAGTTCCCCCGGGTTTTTAAGTGGCTGTTCTCAAAGTAATACCTCTGGATTTGAAGCAACGTAAAAGCCGTTTGGGGTCTGTTTTGAAGTAAACAGCCCCCAAACGGCTTTTGCATGAACGTTGAACTGCTTTTAAAGCCTCAGGTATTAGATACTCCTAAAAGCCTGTAGAATTCTCTTTTATTGATTGATGGTGCCAGAGGAATTGGTAGTGTCATCGGGTAATTCCAATGAGTCAAGGCCGCCGTCTGCGCCTTCCACCATGTCCTCGGTATTGGTGTTGCCGGTTTTCTCTGCCGGTGGTTTGTTTTCTCCTCCGCAGGAAGAAAGTAGCCCTGAAACCAAAGCCAAAGCCACCAGTTTTGTTACAAATGTCTTTTTCATAGCGCGTATAGATTAGTGTTTTGAAGCCTCACCCTTTTTGCAGTGGTAAGGTACGTTTCCTTCTCTATACGCATAAATTTGGCAAGGGTGAGGATTTGACGTCAGCGTTCCATGTATTCAATGGTAATCACATCGTCAAAACTACTGACCTGCTTGGTTTGTGTGTGTGCCTTGTATTCCTTTTTCGTTTCAATGACTATTGTGGAGTTGTCTTTCCAGTGAGCCTTAATGTCTGTGCGTATTCCGCTTATCCCGTAAACAGTACCACTGGCGGTAGGAAAGTGAACTGATACGTAGGCTGAGGCTTGTTTACCTTCACCCCATTGCACAACACTCAATTTGCGTTTACCGTCGGGTGACGGCGCTTCCTGCACTTCAAAGTGTTTCGGCTTTGGACCTCCTGTCCAACTTATTCCAGTCACTGTTACAATGCCGTCTTTTTCTACTCTGCTGAGAGCTTTTGAATATTCACGTTTGCTTTTCCTTGACGTTTCAGTTGTCCGTTCAGAATAGTCTGCCAGTAACGATCTGAGCTTTTCAATTTCTTTTTCGTCAGCAGCCGTCTCTTGGTAAAAGCGAAGCATTTGGAAAACGTCATGTAGCTCATTTTGGCTGCGGATTTCATTTTGGGTCACAATGGCGGCCACATGCTTTCTTAAGTCTTCCAATACGTCAATATCGTACCCAGTCTTTTCTTTGATGTAAGAAGCAAAGTGCAAGTGTGCTACGCTCTGTAACCCTTTGGTTAGACTGGCAAGTTGTTGTTGCAATCTGTCCAGTCTGCGCTGCTTGAAATATTTTTCGGTTTGTATTTTCTGTTGCTGATAGTATTCGGCAGCGGGGTCATATTGGTCAGAGACAAAACTTCCACCTGACTGCTGCTCCTTATAAGTCAGGGTAGCCAATAAAATGGCTCTGTGCCGCTCTAGTTCTGCTTGTTTTTCTTCGGGTGTCAATTCTTGTCACGTTTGAATTTGAATACAACTTCACTAGGGTTGCAGGTAACGGCCTCGTATAATAAACGTGCATGGCTGTCGGCCGTAGCATGACGTTTAACTTTCGTTGTCGTGTCGTTGTTTCTTTGCTCTTTATTGAGTGTACAAGTTATTTAAATAATCTTCTTCAGGCGGTAGTCTTTCAATTTTCATATTTACTGAAACACTATCATTTATTTTACCTTTAAAAAAATTATTGTTTTTGAAATTACCTTTTATTTTTCTGATTTTTTTATCTATAGGAGAATTAAAATAGATAGTGATGGAATCATTTTTAGTTGAATATCCGCCAAAATAAATGCTATCATTTGCAGATAAAACAGCTAAGCTTTTGTGTTCGAAAAATATCATTGGGGTCTTTCCCAATTTTCCTTGCTTCATCTCATAGTAATTATCATCAACTTGAAAATCCATAATTTTATAACTTCCGACAATTTCTTCATTAACGCTTGCTCTCAGGTTATAAGCAAAAGCAAAATATCCAACTGGGAATATCATAACATATATAAAAGGTAGTCTTTTCAAGAAAACATTACTTACTGGATTAACCTGAGTTTTTAACTTTCCTCCAAACTCAATAAAAAATCTGTATAAATCCTTTTGATATTCGGTTAATAATAAAACAGTAATTATCAAGTCTACAGTAATATGTTGTATAGCGAAATTAATATCAAATTCAATATTTAGGATTAAAATATTTAAACAAACCCCAATTGATAATAATAATGCAATTAATCTAGTCCTTCTGAATACAATTAGAATTCCAATTAAAAATTCAACTAGACCAATAAATAGGTTGTAATTATAAGATCTTCCAAAGAAAGACCACATATGCTGATATTTTGAAATTTCTACTAGCGGAATGAATGATTGATAATGTAATACTCTGAATTGCATGAAGAGAAACTTTGGAATTGCAAAACAGATCATCTTTGCAGATAGATAATATATTGCTAGATGTTTTATAACATTTAAAGTTTTAACAAGATAGACGTTTTTAAGTATCATAAATATTTTAATAGATACAGTTAATGAGTTTGAATAAAGGCTTTTGAAGTATCGTTTAGCTAGCCGTTGAATGAGGTTTTTGTTAATGCGCCACTCGCTGATATATTTTTGTTTTTATCTTCTTTTCAGTAAACGAAGTCAAGAGCGCATCACAGAAGTGGGTTTGCGTGCTTTGCAGATAAATTCATTTTGCGCAAACACAACGTTAATTCCTCTTCTGCCGCCTCTGTTTCTTTCACTGTGAAAAGTTGGGCGGCGTTCCCTAACTTTTATAAAGATAAACCAAATCATGAACTGGTTTACTTCTGTGACTTGTGCAGATTTTTTTGCTAGTCGGTGCGAAAACCTATATTTACAATGACACCCAACGTACTTGTGTAAACGACGGCGAGGCCGTCGGCCGCTGCTGGCGTTTACACGTGGTTAGCTGTTGCTTTTTTTTCTGTAGTGTTCACTTATTTGCCGAACAATTTCTTCTAAGTCCGCTGATTTTTTATAGTTCAGATTTCTATTAAAATCGAATAATTCAATCAGAGAAGTTAGCGATTCAATTTTCCAAGGGTCTTGATTTGGCGAAAGTGAATTTAGATACTTTTCCAAGTTGTCAAATGTAAGGTCTTGGGAAACTTCATTTCTTAGTTCAGAAATTAATTCTTCTGGCTCCAGCAAGTCTTCAACTGGCCAATCAGTTATGGCTTCTAATAAAAAGTCAGCTGCTACCTTAAAATTGTCATCTTGCGTTTCGCTTTCAAAAATTTCAGTGAGTTCTTTAAAAGTAATCAGCTTATTTTCCAATTTATATTTAAAGTTACAGCTAACTACCGGATAAACGTACCACTTACGCTTATCAGCACTATGTGTGTACTAGTTGCTTATCCATATGAAGATAAGAAGTATCTGTGGAAATCAAATTACCTGAAAAGCAAAAAGCCCGAAGGAGATACCTTCGGGCTTTTTGATGGGAGAAGTTAGGGGAAACTACGCTACACGCGTTCTCTCTAGTTCTTTCCAGGCCAGGGCAGCAGCACCCATCACGGCAGTGTTGGTCAGACCTAAACCTGATGGCAGAATTTTCACTTTGCCTTTGAAGATACTGAGTAGATTTTTTTCCATGTGGTAACGAACAGGGTCAAACAAGAACTCTTCGGCGCGGGTGAGGCCACCAAATAGGAAGATCGCCTCGGGGCTCAGGTGCGCCACGGTATCGGCTAGTTTCATGCCCAGTACTTTGCCGGTATATTCAAAGCAGTCAATGGCAATCTTGTCGCCACGCTTTGCGGCTTGGGTAATCATTTCGGCATTAAGGTCATTGAAGCTCACGCCGCGTAGTTCGCTGTAGTCGGTGTAGTCGGCCAGGAACTTGTACACGGTGCGTTTGATGCCGGTGGCCGAAACGTACGTCTCCAGGCAACCACGGCGTCCGCAACCGCACACACGGCCACTGCCTTTCACGTTCACCAGGGTGTGGCCCAGTTCACCGGCGTTGCCGTCATGGCCGTACACCAGTTCGCCGTTCACCACAATACCGCTGCCTAAGCCTGTACCCAGGGTTACCACCACAAAGTTCCGCATGTCTTTGGCGCCTCCGTAAATCATCTCGCCAATGGCGGCCGCGTTGGCATCATTGGTCAGGTAGATAGGAAGCTTGAAGTAGGAGTGAAGCAGCTCTACCAATGGCACTGAGCCGTGCCATTTCAGGTTGGGCGCATTCTCAATGGTACCCGTGTAGAAATTCCCGTTAGGGGCCCCTACGCCTACACCAATGACATTGGCCTCATCTTCAATTTTCTTGAGCTTGGCTTGCACCTCGCTGTAGAGAATGCGCAGGAAATCATGTACGGTTTCTCCTTCGGTTGTAGGGAGCTCACCTTGGGTTAAAATGATGCCATCGCGGTCAATGAACCCAAACTTGGTGTTCGTGCCTCCGATGTCAATGCCTAGAATTACGTCCTTCATGAGTGTTAGTAGAGATTGGTGCGGGTAAAGGGCACGATAGCCATGAGGTTGTCGTGCGGTTAGTTTACTTACGAGGTGGAAACTTAAGAAGAAACCTCCATTTTGCCAAATATTCGCCTGTACCTACACGTTTATCAGCCTTAGAGTCTTTTAAAACTATAAAAACTCAGTAGAAGCCGCAAATAAACCAGGTTACCAAATAATGTCTTCTAAAATTCCTGCTTTGGTTTGGTCAGAAGCAAGATAGAAGAGTAATGCCGGATGGTAGAATTTGAGGTGGTTTTGGAAAAGTGATGGTAAACTAACTCCCGTCTAGCAAGGTAGGTTACGTTTGGCCTCTGGCTTAAACTGGAGAACTTAGTCCAGCGGGTGGTTCCCGGCGAGTCTGGAGACTCGCTTCATCTTTAGGCACGGGTCTGGAGACTCGCGCCATTGCTTTCCCTGTTTTCTAAACCTATGAGGTCTTGGAGGCCTCACAGGTTTTTGGCCCGTTTTCTGTAAAACAGCTCCAAAAACCTTGTAGCGTGTGCAGTTTCAATGAGTGTCTATACTCATGCCGTTTAGAGGCTGTTTTCTGTAAAACAGGACAGAAAGAAGAGAGGCAGGTCGTGTTTTTAAGGGCCGAAGACCAGTCCGATAAATAATTAAAGTAGCACTATATTTAAGGAGTGGAAACTGGCAAAACCCGATAAAATTCCGTATTTTTGTATGTTAATAATCCAGCGAAGAACGCAATGAGTGACATCGAACAAAACAACATGCCCGACTATGACGCAGACAGTATCCAGGTGCTTGAAGGCTTGGAGGCGGTGCGTAAGCGGCCTGCCATGTACATCGGCGATATTGGGGTAAAAGGTCTCCATCACTTGGTCTGGGAAGTAGTAGATAACTCCATAGACGAAGCCTTAGCCGGACACTGTGACGAGATCAGCGTTACCATCCACACAGATAATTCCATTTCCGTTTCAGATAATGGCCGGGGTATTCCGGTAGACTTCCACCAGAAAGAAGGCCGCTCGGCTTTGGAGGTGGTTATGACGGTACTGCACGCCGGCGGTAAGTTTGACAAAGATTCCTACAAAGTATCTGGTGGTCTGCACGGCGTAGGGGTTTCCTGCGTGAACGCCCTGTCCACTGACCTGCACGTGACCGTGCACCGCAACGGAAAACTGTACGAACAGCATTACAACATAGGGGTACCCGCGTACCCGGTGCGCGAGATTGGCACTACGGACAAACGCGGTACCACTGTGCATTTTCAGCCAGACGCCAGCATCTTCACCGTTACCGAATACAAGTACGAGACCGTAGCCAGCCGTCTGCGCGAGCTTTCTTTCCTGAACAAAGGCATCAGAATAAACCTGACAGATTTGCGCGAGGAAGTAAGCCCCGGCGAATACCTGAGCGAGTCTTTCTACTCTCAAGGCGGTCTGCGCGAGTTTGTGGCCTATTTAGAGGAAACTAGAGTCAATCTGATTCCAGATCCTATCTACGTGGAGAGCGAGAAGGGCGGTATTCCCGTGGAGATTGCCTTGAACTATAACACGTCTTACACAGAGAATATTTTTTCGTACGTCAACAACATCAATACCCACGAAGGCGGTACCCACGTGGCCGGTTTCCGGAGGGCGCTTACCCGTACCCTCAAGGCGTACGCCGAGCGGTCTGGTATGCTGGAGAAAGCCAAAGTAGAGATCCAGGGCGATGACTTCCGCGAGGGACTGACTGCTGTGATCTCGGTGAAAGTGCAGGAGCCTCAGTTTGAGGGCCAGACCAAAACCAAGTTGGGTAACTCAGACGTGATGGGCGCGGTAGATACCGTGGTAGGCGAGATTCTGAACCGTTTTCTGGAAGAGAACCCCAAAGAAGCCCGTATCATCATCCAGAAAGTGATTCTGGCGGCGCAGGCCCGTTTAGCGGCCCGCAAGGCCCGTGAGATGGTGCAGCGTAAGAACGTAATGGGCGGCTCGGGCTTACCTGGTAAACTGGCCGACTGCTCCGATTCTGACCCGGAAAACTGCGAACTGTACCTGGTAGAGGGTGACTCGGCGGGTGGATCGGCCAAGCAGGGCCGTGACCGGAAGTTCCAGGCCATTCTGCCGCTCAGAGGTAAAATCCTGAACGTGGAGAAAGCCCAGGAGCACCGCATCTACGAGAACGAAGAGATCAAGAACATGATCACCGCCCTGGGCGTGAGCTTCGGTACACCGGAAGATGACAAAGCCCTGAACATGGCCAAACTGCGTTACCACAAAGTGATCATCATGACCGATGCGGACGTAGACGGTTCTCACATCAGAACCCTGATCCTGACGTTCTTCTTCCGCTACATGCGCGACCTGATTGACAATGGTTATGTGTACATCGCCCTTCCGCCGTTGTACCTGGTGAAGAAAGGCAAGGAAGAGCGCTACTGCTGGACCGAGCAAGACCGTCTGGAAGCCATTGCCGAACTAGGCAAGGGAAAAGAAGACAGCGTTGGCGTACAGCGCTACAAAGGTCTAGGGGAGATGAACCCCGAGCAGTTGTGGGAAACCACCATGCGCCCAGACACCCGCAGCTTAAAGCAAGTATCGGTAGAGTCAGCGGCAGAGGCAGACCACCTTTTCTCCATGCTCATGGGCGATGAGGTGGCTCCGCGCAGAGATTTCATTGAACGCAATGCGAAATACGCCAAAGTAGACGTTTAAGCATTAAATAAGTATTTTAACCTGGAAAAGCCTGCTTTACGCAGGCTTTTCTATTGCGCTTGGAAGTAGAATGCTGTTACTTAGCAAGAGAAGAACCGGGCGTAAAGAATCTAGCGTACGTATAATAAAAGCACAGAAAAGTAGAAGTTGACCACCTGCTATGAATTCAATCAAAGCGTCGGAGCAAATCCGGAGAAGTAACTACATAAGCCGTGACCTAAGTTGGTTGCGTTTTAATTACCGGGTACTGGACCTGGCGCGTAACCCAGAGACTTCGCTGTTTGACAGAATGAAGTTCCTGGCCATTACCGCCTCCAACCTGGATGAGTTCTTCATGATTAGAGTGGGTAGCTTGTACAACTACATTGACTTCGGGAAAGAGCGTGTAGATTACTCTGGGCTGCGGGAACTGCCGTTCCGGAAGAAATTGCTGGACCTGGCGCACCGCTTTGTGGGAGATCAATGCCAGACCTACGAAGAGCTGAAATCAGACTTTGATAAACACGGCTTCAACATTTGCAAAGTAGAGGACCTCACGGAGTCTGAACAGGTTAAAGCTGCCTCTTACTTCAAAAACACGGTTTATCCGCTGCTCACGCCCATGGTGTATGACAGCTACCACGGGTTCCCGCTCATGATGAACCAATTGCTTATCTATGCCGTGGTGACCCGTACCTCAGAAGACGAAAAGCAGCAGAGCCGCACTACCTTTGTGCAGGTGCCCAGCAATCTGAACCGTTTTTTTGAAATCTCGCGCAAAAACAAGATCATCTTCGTGCCCATTGAAGAGATCATCCGCTGGAACATGGACAAACTCTTCCGCAACGTGGAGATTGAATCGGTGAACCTGTTCCGGATTACGCGCAACGGCGATTTCACACTGGAGGAAAGCGATGACATGGACCAGGACTTTGTGCAGGAAGTAAAGCAAAAGCTCAAAAACCGCAAGAAAGGCCGTGTGGTGCGCATGGAGGTGGAACGCACGCCCTCGCCGTATGTCATGAAAATGCTGAAGGAAAGGTGGTCCATTGACAACGGAAACATCTTCTCCATAGATCGGCTCATTGACCTGAAAGCGCTGTGGCAGATTGTACGGCACCCGCACTTCGCAAACAAAATACAACGCCCGCCGGCGCCGGTTCCGGCTCCTAGCTTGCCGCCCGGGGCCATGGAGAATATCTTTGAGTACCTTAAGCACAATGACGTGCTGCTGCACCACCCGTACAACAGCATTGAGCCCGTGGTTACTTTGCTGGAAAAAGCCGCCGAAGACCCGTACGTGCTGGGAATCAAGCAGACCATTTACCGTCTAGCCGATAATTCCCGTGTGACCGCCGCTTTGCTCAAAGCCGCCGAAAACGGGAAACACGTGTCGGCGTTGCTGGAGGTGAAAGCCCGTTTTGACGAGGAGCGCAACCTGCGGGAAGGGGAGAAGCTGGAAAAAGCCGGTTGTTTTGTGATCTACGGCATCAGCAAGTACAAAACCCACACCAAAATGCTCATGATCATCCGGAAGGAAGGCGAGAAGGTGACGCGTTATGTGCACATTGGTAGCGGAAACTATAATGAATCCACTAGCCGCACCTACACCGACATCAGCTTGCTGACTACCGATGACGTGTACGGCCATGACGTGTCTGAATTCTTCAACGTAATCACCGGGCACTCGTACCCAGAGAACTATGAGTACCTGATTACCGCGCCCAAAGACATGCGCCAGCAGTTGATTGAGCTCATCAGGCAGGAGGCGCGCAACGCCGAGAACGGGCTACCGGCTGGTATTGTGATCAAGATCAACTCCCTGGAAGACAAAGAGGTTATTGATGAATTCTACGCTGCGTCGCAGGCTGGGGTACAGGTCAGGCTTATTGTGCGGGGCATCTGCTGTCTGCGGCCGGGCCGCGAAGGGCTGAGCGAGAACATTCAGGTCAGTTCCATTGTGGGGGAATACCTGGAGCACGCGCGGCTTTTCTACTTCCACAACAACGGGAACCCGCAGGTGCTGGGCGGCTCCGCCGATATCATGGTGCGCAGTTTTGAGCGGCGTATTGAGGCCCTGTTCTACATTGTGCACGAAGACCTTAAGCGCCAGGCCACCAACATTCTGCGCTACAACCTCATGGACAACCACAACTCCTATATCATGCGCGAAGACGGTTCCTACATCAAGCGGCAACCCGCCGAAGGCGAACCGGTCTTCAACATGCACCGTGAGTTCTACCGCCTCTCCACCGATGTGGAAGTGGAATCCTGCCTTTTTTAGCAAAACAGCGGTAAAACAGAACGGGGCAGTCATTCACCAATGGCTGCCCCGTTCTGTTTTACCGCTGTTTTTCAGGAATCTAGCTTGAAATGGAATTGGGTGGCGCCCTGGTGGCGTTCATAGAGCGATTGGAGCATGCCGTCTTTCAGGCCTACCTGCGGCACTAACATGGAGTCTAAATTGGCCCAGTTCATGGCAGATAAGTAAATCTCGGCGGCAGGAACAATCACGTCGGCGCGGTCTGCATTGAGCATGAGCACCTTTACGCGCTCTTCCATGCTATAGCTGGCAATCTGCTGCACCACTTCCTCAATCTGTTGCCGGAAAATAGGTTTGCCGCCCATTTTGCCCGCCATTTCATAGATTTTGTTGATGTTACCGCCCGTACCAATAGCGCTGACAATGTGGTGCATGCGGGCTTTCTCCGTTACCCATTTCTGCATGCTGTGCCACATTTCCAAGGACTCATCGCCCTGCATGTGCCTGATGGAACCCTGCTCAAACGATTGGGAAGCCACCTTCATGCGGTTCACATAGATGTTGAACTCGGTGCTGCCGCCGCCCACGTCAATGTGCAGGTAATTCTGGCCGTCCAGTTGCTGCCGAATGACCATGTTGATGAGGTCTGCCTCCGTAGTCCCGTCAATGACCTGAATCTGTAGACCCAGTTTTTCATACACTTCGTCAATGATCTCGGGTGCGTTGGCCGCTGAGCGCATGGCCGAGGTGGCGCAGACCATGAAGTCATCTACCTCGTGTACCTGCATGATGAGGTAAAGGCCGTGAAGCAGCTTAATGAATTTTTCGGCCTTGGGCCGGGAAATGATACCGGTAGCAAAAACATCTTCGCCCAGCCGCATGGGGTAGCGGATGTACTCTACGCGCTTGAAGAGGGTATGGTCTTCAAACCGGAAGACGTTGGAAATTTGGCATCTGACCGCGTTAGAGCCTATGTCTATGGCGGCGAGTTTTAGAAAGGGTTCGGTTGCTTCTGACATACAATTGTAAACATATCACCAAAAGCCATTATTTGTTGCAAAGTAGCCGCAGTTTTTAGCTTATTTCTGTAAATGGCGGCGAAAAGCAGCCGTAAGAAACCCAGTGTTGGGTAGCCCAGAAAAGGTTTCCAGACCTGCCGCAGTAGAGCAAAATAATAGTTCCCATGCATGTAGTTTAGAAAAATTGTGATACCTTAGCATAAGAACGGTCTCCAGACAGGAAGGCCGTTCTTCTTTTTTAATCATTGTACTAACCCATTACTAATATGGCAACAGTATCTTACTACACCCCAGAGGGATTGCAGAAACTCAAGGAAGAGTTACACGAGCTGAAGACGAAAGGCCGGGCCGAAGTAGCCCGCCAGCTAGCGGAAGCCCGTGATAAAGGGGACTTAAGTGAGAACGCCGAATATGATGCCGCCAAGGACGCCCAAGGCCATCTTGAACTTAAGATTTCCAAATTGGAAGAAGTTTTAGGAAACGCCCGCCTCATTGATGAGTCTAACCTGGATCTGACCAAGGCGCTTATCTTGTCTAAAGTGAAGCTGAAGAACCTGAACAACAACATGGAGATGCTCTACACCCTGGTAGCCGAAGAAGAGGCGAACCTGGCGGCGGGTAAAATCTCGGTGAAGTCTCCCATTGGCAAAGGCCTTCTAGGTAAATCTGTGGGCGAAATTGCCGAGATCACCGTTCCAGCAGGCAAACTACGTTTCGAAATCCTGGAAATCTCCCGATAAACGTTCTTCCCATGGAAACCATCTTCTCTAAGATCATCAGCGGCGAAGTAAAAGCCTACAAAATTCTGGAAGACGATCGTTTTCTGGCGTTTTTGGACGTGTTCCCTCTGGTGAAAGGCCATACATTGGTCATTCCCAAAGAACCGGTAGACTATATCTTTGACATGGACACCGATGCCCTGGCAGATTTGCACAAGTTTGCCCAAAAGGTAGCGGCGGCCGTGAAGAACGCCATTCCGTGCAAGAAAGTAGGAGTAGCCGTGATCGGATTAGAGGTTCCGCATGCCCACATTCACTTAGTGCCCATCAATCAGATCTCAGATATGAACTTCAGCAACCCCAAACTTCGGCTGGAAGCCGAAGAAATGGAAACAATTGCCGAACGGATTAGACAGGCGTTTTAGTTGTGAGTTGTTAGTGTTTAGACTGCGGTAGAGAAGCTGAATTCTCCAGTTAACATACTCCATAAAAGTCATTCGCTCTGTTTAGGGGCTGTTTTACAGAAAACAGCCCCTAAACAGAGCGAATGACTTTTAGAAGCTCTAACAACTAAACCTAATAACTGACAACTAACAACTACTTCGCCATGCGGTCTGGGTTCTCGGTCAGGAACGCTTTCCAGGATTTGCCGCCGGCTTTCTGGTTGGCTCCCTGAGAGTAGTGGTGACAGAGGGCGACGGCCAGGGCATCTGTGGCGTCCAGAAATTTAGGCGCTTCTTTGATCTTGAGAATTTGCAGTAACATGGCCGCTACCTGTTCTTTGGAGGCGTTCCCGTTGCCGGTCACAGATTGTTTTATTTTCTTTGGGGCGTATTCCACGTACGGGATGTCGCGGGAGAGGGCGGCAGCAATGGCTACACCCTGGGCGCGGCCCAGTTTGAGCATGGACTGTACGTTGGTGCCGTAGAACGGGGCTTCAATGGCCATTTCGTCGGGCAGGTACTCGGTAATAAGGCGAAGGGTGCTGTCATAAATCTTCTTCAGTTTCACGGCGTGGTTGCTGTAGCTTTTGAGTTGCAACACGCCGTACTGAAGAACCGTTATTTTGGAGCCGTTCACCTCTATGAGGCCGTAGCCCATGACGTTGGTGCCGGGGTCTACACCTAAGATTAATTTATTATTGGGAAGAACTGCGGTAGAATGAATCATGAAGTGCAAAATTACGAACAATCCGGCAAAGTGCTGGTATCGCGGCGCCTTTTGGTGGGGCTGGGAAAGCTGCTGGTCTTCGGCCTGACGTTATATTACCTGAGACAAGCAATTCTGGAAGCTAGTTCGCACAGCACCTTCTCTTTTGAGACACTCCGTAAAATTTGGTTTACCAACGGTTTTCCCTTGTGTCTGGCCGCCGCCTTGTTGCCGGTCAACTGGGGCTTAGAAGCGGTAAAGTGGCAATTCCTTTCCAGAAAGTTTGAGAAACTCTCTTTTCTGGAAGGCTACCGGGCGGTGTTGGTGGGGCTGACTCTGGGTTTTGTGACCCCCAACCGCATGGGAGACTATGCAGGCCGCATTCTCACCCTGCACCGCAAAGATAGGGCAGATGCCATTGGTGCTATTCTGTTGGGGCGTTTGTGCCAGCTTTTTGCCACGGTATTCATGGGATCTGGGGCAATCGCGTACTTCGTGTTCAAATACTATGTTTCGCTGGCCTCACCAGTGGGAATCTCCGTCTCGTTGGCTTTGCTGTTGGTCAATGGCTGGGCCTTGGCGCTGCTGTTTAGTTTTCAGTGGGCCATTGGCTTGCTGGAGCGGGTTACGTTTCTGCGCCGGTGGGTTCATTACTTCTCGGTAATAGGAGCATTTTCAAGTGCCGAATTAAGGCAAATCTTGTTTATTTCGGGAGCCCGGTACCTGGTGTTCATGGGGCAATTCATGGCATTGCTGTGGGCGTTTGGCGTACACCTTTCCGTGGAGCAATATGTGTGGGGCGTTTCGGGCACGTTTTTGATAAAGTCGGTGGTGCCTTCCATCAATGCGCTGGCTGATATTGGCATGCGGGAGCTTTCTGCCATGCACTTTTTCGGGCTGATGGGGCAGGACCCTTTGCTGGTTCTTGGCGCCAGCCTTTCCTTGTGGACCTTGAACATTGCCCTTCCCAGCGCCCTGGGGCTTATTTTTGTGCTCCCGCTTAAACTCTCTACTTCCCGTTGATGCTGCTGGCTTTGTTTCTGGTGGCCGTGTATGCACTGGTAGTGGGGCGGGCCTGGCTTGCCTGGCGACAACTTCCCACTTTTACCACGTCAAGTGAAACGCCTGCTGCGTTCTTTTCCGTCATCATCCCGGTCCGGAACGAGGCCCAGAATATTCTCTCTTTGCTGAAGGATCTGGAGCAGCAGCATTACCCGGCTTCCTGGTACGAAGTGATTGTGGTAGACGACCATTCAGATGACGGTACCCCGGCCTTGGTGCAGCAGATCCAGACACAAAGCGCTCTAAACCTTACCTTGCTGTTTTTAAGCGATTTTCCGGGAAAGAGGCAGAAAAAGGCCGCCGTGGAAATCGGAATCCAACACGCCCAAGGCGATTGGATTGCCTGCACCGATGGGGATTGTCGTTTATCTCCGCTATGGCTGGCCTCGTTCAATCAGGTGCGGCATGACCAAAAACCTAAACTGATCAGTGGTCCAGTCATGTATATGCCATTGACTACTCTGTGGCAGCGGGTACAAGCGCTGGAGTTTTCGGCCTTGATAGGAGTGGGCGCGGCTTCCATTGCCGTACAGAAGCCCACCATGTGCAACGGAGCCAATCTGGCCTATGAGAAAGCGGCCTTTTACGAGGTGCAGGGTTTCCAGGGTAATGAACAAATTCCTTCCGGCGATGATGAATTCCTGCTCCACAAAATACACCAGCGGTATACGGGGCAAATAGCTTTTGCGAAAGCCAAGGGAAGCATTGTGCAGACACCGGCAGCGGCCACGCTTTCCCAGTTTTTGCACCAGCGGGTGCGGTGGGCCAGTAAATGGAAGCACTACCAATCTTGGGCTTCACAAGTGCTGGCATTGGTGGTGCTGGGAGGGAATATTGCTATTTTGGTCGCCTTGCTGGCGGCGGGCTTCGGTTTGGGCGAATGGTGGTACTTCGGCATCGTATTAACCACAAAAATGGGCGCAGATACTCTACTTTTATACGCGGTTTTAGGCTTATTTGATAAAAAGCATTTACTTTCGCTTCTGTGGTTATTACAACTGTTGTATGTACCCTACATAGTCTTTACGGCCCTTCTGGGACTACGGGGAAAGTACCACTGGAAAGGCCGTCAACTGAGCACCGCATGACAGATCAGGAATATGACATCTTAGATGAACTCTACTTTGTGACTTCGTTTCAGGAGTTGCAGCAAACCCTGGGTATGCCAGAACCAGAACTCAGAGAAGCACTAAGAGGTCTGATCAGTATGAACTATATCAAGTGTCTTTTCCCCGACCAGGATACCGAGGTGCCATTTGATCCAGATCATTTTGCACGGGAAGGACTTCACTACTTTTTTCTGGCTTCTAAAGAAGGACTGCTCACTCACAATTCCAGGTGAAAACAATAGTCGTCTGGACCTGTTTTTCTTAAATGGTGCCAAAAATATCCGGTAATCTGAATCGCAGAAAAGCGCTGGTTTCTGATGCTCAAATTACTGGTAGCCGGTTTACACGAAACTCCCCAGTGCAAAGTTCCTTGAACACTTTGTTTACCTTTGCCCAAGGTTCTAACACAGATGAACCCAAAATAGCTTGAACAGATGTCTGAATTGAAGTTTCCTACAGTTGAGCAGGAGTTGAACCTGAAGAAGTTGGAATTGTCTGCGTTGTTGGAAATCACCAAGGCCATCAACAACAATCTGCCAGAAGAAGCGCTGTACAAAATATACCATTTCACGTTGTTGGCGCAGCTCAATATCCGGCGTCTTTCCCTTTTCCTGATTGACGAGGAATGGGAATGCAAGGTAAGTTTCGGGACGCAGCACAACTTCAAGGAAATGGAACTTCCCGAGGCAATCACTGAACTTAGGGAAATCACGACCCTGGCCAATCTGGACATTGACAGCCGCTGGTATGACTTTGAGATTGTCATTCCTATCATGCACAACAACCGCATACTGGCGTTTGTAATGATTGGCAATGTGCATGCCTATTACACCACTTTGGGTGCCCTGAGTTTTGTGCAGACCCTCAGCAACATCATTCTGGTGGCCATGGAGAACCGGCGCCTGGAGCGTCACCGGCTCACGCAGGAGGCCATGCGGAAAGAGATTGAGATTGCCCGCGAGGTGCAGAACATGCTCTTTCCTAAATCTTTGCCCAATAACAAAGACGTGGCCATCCACGCCACCTATATTCCGCATTCTTCCATTGGCGGCGATTACTATGATTACGTGCCCATTGACAAAGAGCAGTTCCTGTTCTGCGTCGCCGATGTATCGGGGAAAGGCGTGCCCGCCTCGCTGTTGATGAGTAACTTTCAGGCCGGTTTACGCACCATTCTGCGCCAAACCACCAACCTGCACACCATTGTCAGTGAATTGAACGACCTCATTTACCGCAACGCGATCGCCGAGAAGTTCATTACCTGTTTTCTGGGTATTTACAACGCCACCACCCGCGAACTCAGCTACGTAAGTGCCGGGCACAATGAATCCATTCTCCTCTACGAGAACAATACCTACCGCCTGTTAACCGAGGGCACCACCATGCTGGGGATCTTTGACGAGCTTCCGTTTTTAACCGTCACCAAGGTACATGTGCCGCATAACTCATTGGTGCTTTGTTACACAGACGGCCTCACCGAAGTTTTCAACCAGGAAGATGCCGAGTTCGGCGTAGAGAACACCCTCAGAGTCCTGCAGAATTGCCGCTACGTGAGCTCCACCAACATCCACCGCGAGTTGCTGCACGAAGTAAGCACCTACAACAGCGGCACCTCCTTCAACGATGACATCACCCTACTTTCCTGCCGTTTTAAGTAAAAGACACCGGAAACCTGTTCTTGTCTTTCAAATGAAGTGTCTGTTTTTTTTAAGGTGTAAGGGCCTTTGAAGGGGGAAAGGAATGCGTATCATCTACAGGTGTAAACATCCCCCTCCCTGTTCGGTTTGCTAAATTCGAAATAGCATAGTTGATATAATGTTTCACTTGGGGCTCTCGGTTCACGGAAGTTGCAAACTTCCGGACATAGTAGGTCCAAGTCGCAGACTTGAACCATGGTTTGTAATATAAGGTAAAAACAACTTTCCGCTACTTTCCCCAATTCCAGTCTTTCCCGAGTGCGCCTCGCTTTTGGCCCTAGACAGACAAAACACAAGAGAAACGAACGGCTGAGGCCGAAAGGGCAGTGCGCGAGGGGAAGGCGGGGCCTCGCGGCCGTGAGCGCTTACCGCATAAGATGAAACAATAAAGCACTTGCGCTCACGCTAAAAGCGTAAAGCCAAGGGAACAGCAAACTGCATGCACCAGCCAATCTCCCCCAAAGAAGCCATTTCCAGACTCAAACCAAAGCGCAGATAACCTGTATAAACCCAAAGATTTTGTGTTTCCAGGCATATTTTAAGAAATTGGCTACAAATCAAAACTCAACCAAGGAACCAAAGAATACATCACCTTAAACCTAACGAGTGCTGCGTTTCCACAAAAGCCCACCTATTCTGCCTTGGCTGTTCCCGAAAGTTTGGTGGAGGAGACCCGTGGCCGATAAAACCATTTTCCTCACCTTTGACGACGGTCCCATCCCGGAAGTCACCCCTTTCGTGCTGGAACAACTGGCTACCTACCAAGCCAAAGCGACCTTCTTCTGCGTGGGCGAGAACCTGGATCGGTACCCAGACATCGCGCAGCATGTAGTAGCTCAAGGACACACGTTGGCCAACCACACCCAACAGCATGTAAAAGCCTGGAACTTGTCTCCGGTGGCGTACCTGGACCAGGTGAACCAATGTCAAACAGAGTTGGAAAAATTAGGAGCGAGAATCACCCAAAGGAAGCTCTTCAGGCCCCCGCATGGTCAACTGACCTGGCAACATCTGCGTATGTTGGAGCCAGAGTACCAGATTGTCATGTGGAGCACCCTCACCTATGATTTTGATGCCACGCTGTCACCGGAAAAATGTTTGGCGAAAGCCATCTCGGTGACCAAACCCGGCTCTGTGGTGGTGTTTCATGACAGCCTAAAGGCGGAGCGAAATCTGCGTTATGTGTTACCCCGCTTCTTGCGCCACTTCTCTGAGCGGGGATATTCTTTCAAAACCCTGTAGCGGATGCTCTTTTCCCTTGGATTCCTGATTGTCTATTTCGCCATGTTCACGGTGCTGCTGGGGTTGTGGTGGAATAGGAGACCCAAGGTGGTGCCGCCGCTCACCAGCTACCCTAAAGTCAGTATCCTCATTGCTGCCCGAAACGAAGAAAAGCACATCCTGAAATGCCTGGAGGCGATTCACCAACTCAAGTACCCCAAAGACCGCCTGGAGGTGCTGGTAGGTGATGATCGCTCTACAGATAACACCCGCCACCTGGTAGAAGCCTTCCGGCAAGCCCATCCGTATGTCTCGTGCTACGGCATTCTCCATGATATACAAGGCACCAAAGGCAAAGCCAACGTATTGGCCCAATTGGCCCAACAAGCCACGTCAGAGATCTTCTTCATCACCGATGCCGACATTGAAGTGCCACCGTACTGGATAGAAACCCTGCTTCGGCATCTCACACCCGGCACCGGAATTGTCACGGGAATTACCACCACCAAAGGCCGCCGATTTTTTGACCGTTTGCAGACCCTGGACTGGTTTTATAACCTAGGACTCATGCAGGTAGTAGCCGAACGGAACCTTTCAGTTTCTACCATGGGCAATAACATGCTGGTGACCAGAGAAGCCTACAAAGCCGTGGGCGGATTTGAATCCATCCCATTTTCTATCACCGAAGACGTGCAACTCTTCAAACAGGTGCTTTCCAAGGGGTTCAAAGCCAAAAATGTGTACCAACCCGAAGTGCTGGCCCTTTCTCTTCCGGCCCCGGATGTACGTACGTTTCTGCAACAACGCCGCCGCTGGATGCGGGGCTCCGTGCATCTGCCCTGGTACATGCTGCTGTTGTTCGTGATACATTCCTCGTATTACCCGGTGTGGCTACCCTTTTTCGCCCATACTTCTTTGGGGATTTGGTTCACCATCTTCCTGGGGAAACTAGTATTACAGAGCCTGTTCGTGCATAAATGCCTCACCTACGTGCATAGGAAAACCAACTGGACCGATGTGCTATGGCTGGAAGTATACCTGCTGGTTAGTACCATGGTGTTACTCGTCTACTTTTTTCTGCCGTTCAAGATCAAGTGGAAGGGCAGGACCTATTGAGTGAATGCAGGCGCTGAAAATGCGTACCTTTGCGTTTCAACCCTGTTTTCGTTATAACAGGACCTAAACAGAATCAGCAGAATATTATTCATGAAGTACATAGATTCGCACGCGCACGTTTTCTCGCCAGAGTTTGCCCAAGACCGGGAAGAGATGCTGCAACGCGCCCGGGAAGCTCAGGTGGCCGAGGTGTATATGCCTAACATTGATCTTGCTTCCATTGACACCATGTTGCAGATTGAACAGCAGCACCCGTGGTGTCATGCCTTGATGGGACTGCACCCGTGCCATGTTTTCCAGGACTACCAAGCAGTGCTGCACCAGATGGAGCAATGGTTTGAAAAGCGTTCTTTTAAAGGGATAGGAGAGGCCGGCCTTGATTACTACTGGGACAAAACGTTTGTGCCTGAGCAGAAAGAAGCGCTTCGGATCCAATGCGGCTGGGCCAAGAAGTACCAGATTCCCATTATCCTGCATACCCGCGAGGCTTTTCAGGATACCCTGGAAATAATAAAAGAGCAGCAGGAAGGTACCCTCAGAGGAATTTTCCATTGCTTCTCTGGTACCTTGGAGGAAGCGCAAGCGGCTGTAGATCAGAATTTCCTTTTGGGCATTGGCGGCGTAAGTACCTTTAAAAACGGCGGGCTTGAACCTGTACTGAAGGCAATTGATCTAAAACACATAGTATTGGAGACAGACAGTCCGTATCTTGCACCGGTCCCCAAACGGGGCAAACGCAATGAACCCGCTTATCTGCCGTATGTGGCACATAAGATTTCAGAAATCAAGTCAATCACCTTAGATGAAGTAGCGGCGACCACCACGGCCAACGCGAAAAACCTCTTTGCCTAATACTATGAAGTTTCTAAAGGTAAATATCAATACGGCGGCTCCGCGCGATCCTGAGGCTTCCATTTTGCTTATTTACACCGGTGGTACCATAGGAATGGTTTCTGACAAAGAAGACCAGCACCTGGTGCCGTTCGATTTTAGTGAAGTGATTCACCGGGTGCCCGAGATGCGCCAATTCAAGGTGATGCTGACCGTGCTCAGTTTAGATCCACCCATAGATTCTTCTAACATAGGGGTAGAGCATTGGATCAAACTAGCTCAGGTCATTCAGGTCAACTATCATGAGTACGATGGTTTTGTGATTCTGCACGGCACAGATACCATGGCTTACAGTGCCTCGGCATTGAGCTTTTTATTGGAGAATTTAGGAAAACCGGTCATTTTCACGGGTGCCCAGGTGCCCATTGGCCGTATGCGCACCGATGCCCGCCGTAACCTGATTACAGCCATGGAGATCGCCTCGGCGTACCGTTCAGGAAAACCGCTGGTGCCGGAAGTCTCTATTTTCTTTAACACGGTGCTGTTGCGCGGGAACCGTTCCACCAAAGTAGAAAGCAGACATTTTAACGCTTTTCACTCGGGTAAATATCCGCAGTTAGCCAAGGCGGGGATTGATATTGAATACAACAGTTCGGTGGTTTTGCCTCCGCCTACAGAACCTTTGCGAGTGTACCAGGAGTTGGAAAGCCAGGTGGCGGTCTTAAAGCTTTTCCCCGGAATCAATAAATCTTTGATTGAAGCAATGCTCAAAGCCAAGGGGTTGAAGGGGCTGGTGCTGGAAACCTTTGGCGCGGGAAATGCTCCCACGTACCCTTGGTTCCTGAAACTGCTCCGCGAAGCGGTTGACCGCGGCATCACTATTCTGAATGTGTCCCAGTGCGAGGAAGGGGAAGTGCACCAAGGGCAGTACGAAACCAGCTTCTATCTCAAAGAAATGGGGGTGATTGGTGGTTCAGACATCAGTACCGAGGCGGCCGTGACCAAGCTCATGTTTGTTCTTGCTCAGAACCTTACGCAGCCGGAAAAGGTAGCGATGCTGGAAAAAGACCTGAGAGGTGAAATGACTCGCCGCAGTTAAGTAAAAAATGACTGTTTTAGGTTTGCAAATGCCGCTGCTTCTGGCTTTCTTTGCATTCCGAAAAACGGAGATCACGGAGAGGTGTCAGAGTGGTCGAACGAGCACGCCTGGAAAGTGTGTATACTGGTAACGGTATCGAGGGTTCGAATCCCTCCCTCTCCGCCAGATGAACAACTTAAATCCTGTAAGCCACCAGCTTACAGGATTTTTTGTTTTATACCGGACTCTTTCAGGTAAGTATTTCTGGCTTAAGCTTCAAACGAAGCAATTGGAACCCTGAATATATGGAATTCTAATTCTGAAATATCACCAACGGCCTCATGAATGCGGGAGGTGGTAAAGTAGAAATTGTTGTGTGTATCAATGGTAAAGGTATCTGGCCATTTAATTTCATCTGCCTGTGCAAAGGTATTCAGTTCACCTTCAGGGGTTCTGCGCACGATGGCATTGTTTTCTAGGTCTCCAAGGTAAAGATTGCCTGCTTTGTCAAACATCATTCCATCTGGAGCAGGAGTTTTGCCCAGGTTCTCTACCTTCGCCGCCAATGCGGCGGCGTCTAAGGATTCATCATTTAAGGCTTGCGTGGGAATACGGTATAAAGTGTAGCCGGTGAGGGCATGATAATAGAGGTACTGCCTGTCATTGGAGAGGGCAATCCCGTCAGCGTGCATACTGGGCTTCTGGCCGTCTTTCACCCATTTCTCGCCCTCCACAGTGAGCCAGATGTCTTCAGATTTGGTGGAAGGGTGTTCATCCAGCAAGCGTCTAGGCACTCCGGTTTTCAGATCCAGGACAATAATGGCGCCTATACCAGATTCAGTGATGTAGATTTTGCCAGCCTCCTGGTCTATGCGCAAGTCATTCAGGTAAGATTTCTCGGGCGCAACGGTTTTGTCAAAAGTCCAGCCGTTCTTTAAGGTATTGGTCTTCAGATCAAACTCATAGAGCATGGCGTTGCCTACTACACCTTTCATCATAGGACTGGCAGGGTCCAGTACAAACAAAGAGTCTTCATGCGCTACCACAGACTGTACGCAGGTAAAGGTATTCTCTTCTGGTTGCCCATGCCAGGTATTCCAGGAGGCGTCTGGGTATGGCTTATACTGCCCGTCTGCCATTACTTCCACTACTGAGAACGGCAGGTTTTCATGCCATCTAGGAAAATTGGCGAACAGTCTTCCGTTTTGGCTGATAGTCACACCTGTGATTTGAACACCTTGAAAAGTGGCAACTTTGGTAAGATTATGAGAGGCCATGTTTTAGATGTAAGTACCTCTGTTTTTACTTAAGAAAAGGGAAATGGTTGGAGGGACTATCTTCTTCAGCTATATCTGGGCTGCAATTTTTTGAGAAGTAGAAACCCTGATTAGTTTATCAAATAAAACAACCATCCTGTTTTAGGCTGATTCAAAGAAAATAGCCCCTAAATAGAATGGTTGTTCGTCTTGTTTACTGAATTTTGGAAAGGGAAGCGGAGAGGCGTGGTACTACCGAAATCTACTGTAGCGCACTTTGCAGATCCTCTACTGTAATGGGCTTGGTAAGAAAACCCGCAATAGGAAAGCTATTGGCTCTTTCTTTATCCAGGAAGCTCGTTGAACTGCTGCACATAAATATTTTGGTATGGCTCAGATCAAACTCATTTTCTTGCGTGATTTTCTCTAGCAAGCCAAAACCATCCATGACAGGCATTTTTATATCCAGTAATAACACGTCTGGTAACTTATCTGCCTGCTGCGTTAAAGTTTGCAGCTTACCTAAGGCATCTAACCCATTTTTGGCCGTGATAATATCTTTTTCTACCCCGGCCTTCTTCAAGATTCTTTTTGAGATGAAGATCCAATCCTCATCATCATCTATCACCATGAAGGTGCTTGCCTGTAGGGTTTTATTTGAATCTGCGCTACCTGAGTATTGGTCTGCCATACAATTGTCTTTTATGACTATGCTGCAAATATAGAATTTGAAGGAAGCCAAATTCCTATTTATATTAGATCTGCGAGAACGTAAACCCTGAATTCAGTGCCAACTCCTTTTTCGCTTTCTACTTCAATTTTACCTCCGGCATTTTCCACTATCCGTTTTACCATGAAGAGCCCAATGCCTGTGCCTTCAACATGGTCATGAAAACGCTGAAACATTGTGAATACATTGTCTAAATGACTTTTGTCCATGCCCAAGCCGTTGTCTTGAACTTTTAGCAGCACAAAATTACCCTCTAATAGGGTTTCAATCTCAATAATACAGTCCCGCTCAGGAGATTGGTACTTAATGGCATTGCTTATCAGGTTATATAAAATGCTTCTAAAATTTTTTCTGGAAAACTTTAGCTGGTTTACCTGAAAATCAGTTTTGATGAAATGCCTGTTTTGTTTAAGCAGGTATTGGAGGTCTGCCATAATATCATCATAGACTTCCTTTACACTGATGATTTCCTCTCCAAGTCTATCAACGGCATCTTTTTTCAATCTGCTGATCTCAGCTAGATCTTCAATGGTGCGCTTAAATCTGTTGACTGAATTCATGACCCGTTCCAACATATTCTCAGTGGAAGCACTAAGGCAATTGGTATCTATTAACTCATCTTTCAATAACATCATCAATCCTTCAATGTTAGTGATTGGGGAGCGTAGGTCATGGGAGGCAGTATAGACAAAGTTGTCCAGATCCAGATTAATCTTTTGCAACTCAGCATTCTTTTCTTTCAAAGCGTTTCTGCGTTCAGCCAGAGAGTCCTGCAACTCTTTTTGCTTAGTGATGTTGCCTGTGACTTTGGTAAAGCCTAGATGCTGGCCGTCTTCAGAATAGATAGGGGTTAGGGTGACATCGGCCCAGAAAAGGGAGCCGTCCTTCCGTTTACGCCAGTCTTGGGCTACATATACCCCATTTTTCAAAGCTATATCTATTTCTTCTTTTGGTTTACCTGCTTGCTGATACTCATCTGGAAACAGAATTCCATAAAACTGACCTATTGCTTCTTCTTCAAAATAACCTTTTAAGCGCTGCGCCCCCTCATTCCATGTTACAACAATGCCATTGGTATCCATGGCAAAGATGGCATAATCTTTAACCTGATTAATGAAAGTGGTTTGTAAGCGCCTGGCTAGTGGGTGTGTGTCCATATTAAATTAACCAATCCAATTCTTCTACTAAATTGAATTATAAAGGTTAGTCTTGGCCAGACGCTCACGGGTGATAAAACACTTAGATTAGGCATTGCAAACTCTGTGAATGAAGAAAATAAAGCAGTGCAATGTCTTGGGCTTCCCTTTAGCCAACTTCTTTACTTCTAAACATTAGAGTATAAAATTCTCAACCATTTAGCCGGGTTAAATAAGATTCAGTTTAGTCCTGGCAGAGCGGTCTACTGAGAAAGTTCATTTTGACCCAGTTTACCCGTTTTTATTTCAAAACAGCCTAGAAAAGAGTCATCTCAAGCTATAGTCACTCGTTTTCCTCCGGACCGGGCAGATTCATAAATGGCCATCAGGATCTTTACATCGCGCAAGCCCATCTCACCTGGCACTATGGATGGTTTGTTGTTCCGGAAACTTTGGGCTTGAGCATCCATTTGCAGGGCTTGTTCAAAGATGTTGGGGTAGTTCATCTTACCCTGGCTGGTTTCGCCTTGTTTCCCTTCATACCCAAAGGCTGGTCCTACGCGCCACCAACCCTTCTCTGCCTTGACCTCCAGGAAATCTTCCCGTTCATCATAACTACTGTGGCACTCTGCGGTAACGCCATTCTCAAACTCCATTTTCCAGCTGATGGATTGCTCTACCTCCTTGAACAATTCAGGTCTGGTCACCTCCCCGAACTTTGCCGTCACGGCAATGGGGGCTTTCCCTAGGGTGTAGCACGCCGCTTGCACGCAGTAGATGCCCATGTCCATCAAAGGTCCGCCGCCAGAGCGCTCTTTGTCTACCCGCCAATTTTCAGAGGATCTTCCGCCCATTACGAAACTATTATGGGCCTTAATGCTCTGCACTTTTCCAAACAATTGCTTCTGCCCCAGTTCCATCACCCGCTGGTGAAAGGGATCAAAATGTAGTCGGTAACCAATGGCTAGCTGTACGTTGTTCTGGCGGCAAGCTTCCAACATGCGTTGCGCGTCTGCGACCGAGGTAGCCATGGGTTTTTCGCAGATGACGTGTTTCTTGGCTTTGGCGGCTCTTATGGTATATTCAGCGTGCATGGCGTTGGGCAAGACGATGTACACTATGTCAATGTCTTTGTTATTGACTATCTGGTCAAAGTTCTGGTAGTTGTAAATGTTCTTGTCCGGAATGTTGTACTTGGCTTTCCAGTCTTCGGCTTTGGAAGGGGTGCCTGTTACAATGCCAGCCAGATAGCAGTTTTTAGTTTCCTGCAGGGCGGGGGCAAGCTGGTTGGTGCTGTATCCGCCGAGGCCTACTAACGCCATTCCCAGTTTCCGGTTTTGATTACCGTTACCATTGGGTTGTTCCTTTGAGTTTGTATTAGTTGTCTGTTCAGAACCACAGGACAACAGAGGGAAGCCTATGATGGAAGAACCAATGGTAAAGGTTAGCCCTTTGAGAAAAGTGCGGCGGCTATTATTCTGAAAATCGTCATTTGTTTTCATAGGAGGGGAATGGGCAACTTAGAGAAGAAAGGAAACAATTTTGTAGTGGAACTCCAGTGGAAAGAATCTGAAAACGTTCATTTGAAACCTCGCGGGAGCTACAAATGGATGCATTCAGGCATCAGATAGCGGTTGCCGTACAGGCACTTTCCCGCTATCTGATGGTTTACTGAATTCAATGTATCACTTACGGATGGACGTGTGTCCCTCTTTGGAATGGTTCAGGTCCAGTTCGCCTTCCGGCTCTTGTTTGAAAGAAGAATCTGCCTCATCTCCCGCCGGACCTTTGGCAATGGTGATGCCGCCGTCTACCATATAGAGCGCACCAGTGATAAAAGAGGCTTCGTCTGAGGCCAAGAACAAGTACACGTTCGCTACTTCCTCTGGGGTTCCCCGTCGGCCTAGCAGGTTGGCTTGTTTGTTCAGTTTTTCCATTTTGGCGTCCATGGGCCCAAGTTCCTTATGGGTCCAGGCGGTATCAATGGGGCCGGGGCCAACCACGTTGCAGCGCACGCCATAAGCTGCCTGTTCGGCCGCCAGTCCTTTGGTAAAAGCGATGTTGAACGCCTTAGTGCCACCGTAAGGAGCATTCTGCGGAATTCCTAACACCCCGGCCTCAGACCCGGCGGTGACAATGTTGCCCTTTGTTTTCTGTAACTCGGGTAAAGCAGCCTTAGACATTAGGAAGGTCGTCTTCACATTGTTCTTCATCATGTAATCAAAGGCCTCTTCTGTATAATCCGTTAACAAATTGGTTTCCACGAACACCCCGGCGTTGTTGATGAGGATGTCCAGTTTGCCGTATTGTTTTACGGCCAGTTCTACGCAGCTTTGGGCCACCGGCCAGAGAGACAAGTCTCCGGTGAAGTGGATGGCTGTTCCGCCTTGCGTCATGATCTCTTTGGCCACTTCTGCTACTGGGTCTTCGGGTAATCCGGCCACTACTACGCTAGCGCCTTCCTTCGCGAACTTCTTACAAATGGCTTCTCCTATTCCGGCACCGCCGCCGGTTACAATGGCAACTTTGCCTGCTAATCTATTTCCCATTTTAATGCTTTTTGGGTGTACCTGATTTTACGTAAGCTATTCCTCCACTTCTTTTTCGCTTTACTTTTACGGGGACAAAGCTATTTTGTGTTTTCTCACTTCTTTCACGAAAACAGCCGGAAAATAGAGAGTGCAGAGGTGCTGCTTTTATACCATAGGCTTATAGTATTTTAAGATAAATTGTGGCAATACCTTATTCATCATACAACTAAATACCACATAACAGGTAAGTGGTAGTGGAAAGTACTTTGATGAACTTCATCATTGAAAGCTTTGGCACCTTTTATTAAGCAGTTGTAAACCCAAATAAATATCTGAAAGATGGCAAAGGAAAAACGAGAAAGAATTCCCAATTCACAGGCCACGCGAGTAATTCCCCGGGGTAGACTCTTGATCATAGGCGGAAAGGAGAACAAAGGGGAGGAGCCCGACCGGAAGAAGGCCCATAACATCAATTTTGTAGACGAACAGATCCTGAAGCGATTTGTAGATGAGCTTAAAGGAGAAAATCCTTTGGTAGTGGTGATTCCAACCGCGTCGCGGATACCTGAAGAAACCTCCAAAGACTATCTAGACGTTTTCCATAGTTTAGGGGTCAAGCAGGTGGAGGTGGCAGATGTGCGCACCCGTCTGGACGCCAATAAGCCAGAATATGTAGAACTGGTGCGCAAGGCAGCCGGTATCATGTTCACCGGAGGAGATCAGCTTCGGCTTACCGCAATTTATGGAGGCTCTGAGATGCTAGTGGCCATGAAAGAAGCCTACGCCTTTACAGATATTATCATAGCCGGTACCAGCGCCGGGGCCGCGGCAATGTCTACACCCATGATTTACGAAGGAGAATCTGAGGGGGGCTACATCAAGGGCGATGTGCGCGTGACCACCGGTTTGGAGTTTCTTAAAAATGTGGCCATTGATACCCACTTTTTAACCCGGGGCCGTATTGTGCGCTTGTCTCAGGCTATCTGTACAAACCCAGAGTGCATTGGGATAGGACTGGAAGAGGACACTGCCATCTTTGTAACCCAAGGCGGAAACGTGGAGGTGCTAGGTAGTGGCCTGGTGACCATTGTGGATGGTATGGGCATTACCGAGACTAATATTTACGACATTGGAAACGGGGAGCCTTTTACAGCCAAGGGGCTAAAGATGCACATGTTGGGGAACCAGGAAACGTACGTGGTTCCTTCTTACCAAAGATTCCAACTACAATGAAGCCACCTGTTTCTGGACTGTTTTCTTGAAAATAGCCCAGAAAGGAATGGTATCAAAACGAACCTATATCCCGAAGGGAAACGTCTCAGGGGTTTTGTGTCCGGTAGGTTGTAAGTGCAACGGATGCACGGCTTTGGTTTTATCTATAAACAGAAAGGCATCATACCTGGCCGCTAATTTGGTGGGCACATAATTGCCGTACTCCTGGTTTGGCCGGTACACTACGCCAATGGCCCGGTGCCCCATCCAATCCTGGAAATATTCTTTTAAGGCAGGCTGCTGATCAAAGATTAACAACTTATTTTCCGGCGAGGCCGAGTGTAGGACTTCCTCCACGCTTTTTGCTATGGCAGGCGGCACTTTCATTACCTCCATGGGAGCATCCCACGCCCGGCCGGCAATCACTGAGCCCTCGTAAGACCCGAATCCAACCAGCACCACTTCTTCGGGTTTATGCTGTTCGCGCACCAGTTGTCCTACGTTTATCTCTCCATCGGCGGCCATATCAGTGGCGCGGGCATCTCCAATGTGCGTGTTGTGTTCCCAGACAATCACCTTCGCATCTGGTCCGTGGTAGTTCATGAGGGTGTTCAGGGCCTCTACCATGTGCCGGTCCCGTACGTTCCAGGAATTTTCCCCGAAGGCAGACATAGCCCGGTAGTACTTCTCTCCATTGGCAGCCACTAAGGCATTTATCTCAGCGTTCAAACCCGCTTCTGGGGCGTGGTTATATTGGGCGGCCTTCTGCCGAACTTCCAGTAATAATTGCAGCACCGCCTCCCGGCAATTGGGCTTCATCCGGCTCAAAGCAGACGCGTAAGCCTCTTCCTCGCCATAAGGTTCAAAGCAGTCTATGGCGCGCTTGGCGTAGGCAGCGGCCTGTGGGTCTTCTTTTTCCAGGTAATCTACTATGATTTTCATGGAGTCCCACATGCTGTAAACGTCTAACCCATAGAACCCGATGCGCTTGTCTTTGGAAAGGTTGTTGTTGTATTTCCGAAGCCATTCAGACAGCGCCGCTATCTCCCAGTTGGCCCACATCCAAGTGGGCCAGCGGTCAAATTGGGTTAGCACGTCGGTGATGGATTCAGGGGTGTCTGGGTAGCCTTTTACCCATCGGTTTATTTCAAAGCAATCTGGCCAGTCACCTTCCACGGCAATAAAAGAGAAGCCTTTCTCCTGGATCAGTCGCCGGGTGATTTCGGCCCGCCAGGTATAGTATTCATGCGTTCCGTGCGAAGCCTCTCCCAACAACACATACCTGGCATCTCCAATTCGCTCCAAGAGCGGGTCCAAATCCTGAGTGTTCTGCAAGGGAAGGCAATGTTTAGTTAGGCCCGTTTTATCTTTTGAGGTAGTTTCTGCCATTGGGAAAGAATTTAGGTGGGTAGAGGTGCTTACAACAAGAACGTATCTTTTAACGCACACTACATTGGCAGGATAGTACAGGTTAAGCATCAAGGTTACAGGCGATTCATCTCATCAGTGACTATTGGGAAGAGTTGGTGTGATGAATCGCCTGTTCTTAAAATGTTTCTCAGTACCCATTTGAGTGGTACCCGCTTGGCCTGAAGAGTAGCCATATGACTAACCCGAGTGGCCAGGCAACAAAGGCTACCAGAATAGCAACCAAAATGCCTGATTTCCCTCTTCGTTCCGCATCCCGGTAAGCCCAAATGACGCTCCAGATATACAGCACAAAGCTTACTACCCCAATTAAAAGTCCGATTATGCCAAGACCCAGGAAAATTTCACTTCCTTCTTCCATAAGTAGCTTATTTTTAATGGTTTATTGCTCTCCTCTGTTTAACGATCTATACAGCAATACGTTTGAAAATTGTCTACCTGTGAATAGTGGGATGGCTGACTTACAGTTAAGAAGATGTTTATTTATGACGCTCTACGCTATTTTCTGTTGTACTTTCTCTAACTCTTCAGGAGTGTTCACATTTAAAAGCGCGTCTGGGTTGAGCGGCTTTAACATTTGGATCTCATTATTCCGGAGAACTTTTCTGGGGCAGGTAATGCCTTGGGCCAGAAATGAGAGTAAAACTGGGTAGCTCTTCGGCTCCCAAATAGTGATCAAGGGTTCAGGGAAACCGTCATGCGGACTTTCAAAGGTAGTAGCCAGGGCAGAAACAGATCGGTTCCCTACTAGATATTGTAAGGTGTTTGCGTCAAGCAGCGGAAGATCACAGGCAACCACCAGCCACGCTGCATCGGGCTGCTCCCGAAAGGCAGACAAGATGGCTCCATAAGGTCCTAAGCCAGTGAAGGTGTCTGGCAGATAATGGTAGCCGTCTTCCAGGGTAGCCTGCTGGTCGGCGCGGCAGGAGATAAAGACCTGGTTGCATAAATCCTGCAACTGGTCTGCCATATAATACCGCTGTTCTTTCCCGTGCCAGGCAATGGCTCCTTTGTCCTGGCCCATTCTTAGACTTTGCCCGCCCGCCAGTACCAACCCGTTCAAAACCGGTGTTGCGTTTTTGAGCTGTTTCTGGAAAAAGGAGATGATTCTGTCTGTTTCGTGTATACGAAAGACGGGCAGTTCTTGCCAGGTAGGCATGGCTTCCTGCACAAAATCAAAAACGGAGTCTGAATTTTCTACCAGTAAAATCAGCTGCACATTGGTAAGTTGGGAAAGCCTTTTTTGCAAAGAAGCTCTCTTTTTCTCATCAATGATCACCACCTGGGCCTTCGCTTCCTGGTGATTGCCATTCACCAAAACCGCGTCCATTTCTGAGAATGCCTGCCTGAACTGGAAGGTGCTTAAAGGTTTTTGGTAGTGAAACTGATGAAACGCAATTTGGTCTGTGTATTCCAACGTTGCACCCGCCCCCAATGAGCCCGGCAAACCAGGCTCCTGTTGGTCTTTGACATGCTGCGCATCTACGTACCCACAGATATATTCATCTGCCAGGCCCCGTATGATGGTATCAGCAAGGGCTTTTATGGTGCTGCAGTCAGTACCCAGAAAAGCCCATTCCACCCTACTAAAATTTCCGTAACCAGGCCTGGCAATGGCGCTGTGTTTTTTATGATCCTTCAAAGTATATACGCTCCTGTCTGTCTTTAGCAAAGGGCATTCGGGTTGGGGTATGCTCCAATCTGCTCTTCCTCCGGACGGTCTAAACATACAAAATCTTTCTCCACCAGCACATCTATCACGCGACCTAAGCCGGTAGCTACCTTACCATCAAAGCCCACCTGATCTGTGTACGTCCACTCATCTGCTAGGTGCTTAGGAACATTGATTGTTGTTGTACCATCTTCATAACTCACACTTAACTCAGGCTCTGAGGAAACCTGCAAAGCAAAAGAAAGCTTTTGTGACGGTTCTGATCCAAACTCTGTCACCTCTGTTACACGCCCAGTCTGCTGGAAGGAACTCACCTCGGGTTGTCTTAACCGGAAGCGCAGGGAGTTGCCAAGAATTCTGATTTTCATTTGCAAAAGTTTAAGTTCTTGAAGTAGGGGGATCACCAATTCTAACTAGTACGCAAGTAATAACTCTATAGGACAAAACAAACTGCAGATTCAATTTTTTGCTTGTATTAGTAACTGTGGATGTCAGATTGAAGTATTTATACAGTATGGCCCGTGAAATTAACGGAGTAGATATCCTTTACTGTAATTACTACACTTGGCCACACCTCCAATCCTAAAAAACAGCTTTACTATGAAAGAAACCCGCGACAGCATTGCAGACATTTGGGGAGAACGGACGCCCTATTTAGGAGATTGGCCGGTGAGAGTAGATGAACGAGTAGCAGAAGAGCCCGACAAGTGGGTTCACTCTGCTTGTGTACTTTGCTCTAATGGTTGCGGGATGGAAATTGGAGTAAAAGACAATAAGATTGTAGGCGTAAGAGGCCGTGCCAACAGCCCAGTAAGCCATGGGCGCTTAGGCCCCAAAGGTTTGCACGGCTGGGTAGCCAACAACAGCAAAGACAGACTTACAAAGCCCCTAATTAAGCGAAACGGGAAATTTGAGGAGGCCACCTGGGATGATGCCATGGACCTGATTGTGCAGAAGTCAAAGGAATTAGTAGAGAAACACACCAGCAGTTCCATCGGGTTTTACACCACTGGTCAATTAATGCTAGAGGAATACTACGTTCTGGGCATTATTGGCAAAGCCGGTTTAGGTACTCCACACATGGATGGCAACACACGTTTATGTACGGCCACATCAGCGGCAGCTTTGAAACTCTCCTTCGGTTCAGATGGTCAACCCGGTTCTTATACAGATTTAGATACCACAGAAGCCATTTTACACGTGGGGCACAACATTGCTTCTACCCAAACTGTACTTTGGGCTCGTATTCTTGATCGGTTAGCCGGACCCAACCCGCCTAAACTAGTGGTAATAGATCCGCGCGAAACCTTTACTGCCAAACATGCTACCGTTCACCTGGCACCCAAAGTTGGCACGAACGTACCAGTGTTAAACGGCTTATTGAATTTAATTATTCAGGCTGGTCAAATTAACCAGGAATACATTGAAGCTCATACCGTTGGCTTTGAAAAGCTAAAAGAAACAGTTTCTAAATATTCCCCCGAAAAAGTAGAGGTGTTAAGCGGAGTACCGGCAGAGAAACTAAGAGCTGCTGCGCAAGTCTTAGGCTCTTGCTCTACGCTGGTTTCTACCGCGCTGCAAGGCGTTTATCAGTCTATGCAAGCCACAGCAGCAGCCGTACAAATTAACAATCTGCACTTAATTAGAGGGCTTATAGGACGTGATGGCTGCGGCATCTACCAAATGAATGGACAGCCTACTGCGCAGAATACCCGGGAATGTGGCGCTGACGGTGATTTACCAGCATTCAGGAATTGGGAAAACCCGGAGCATATTGAAGAATTAGCCAAGATCTGGAACGTAGACCCAGAAATAATACCGCACTGGTCGCCACCCACACACGCCATGCAGATCTTCCGGTATTGCCACCAGGGCTCCATTAAAATGCTTTGGATCCAGTGTACCAATCCGGCGGTTTCCATGCCTAATCTCCCTTCCATAAGAAAAGTGTTAGACAAGGAAGATCTGTTTGTGGTAGTACAGGATGCCTTTTTAACAGAAACTGCCATGCACGCAGATGTGGTGCTTCCTGCTGCTATGTGGGGTGAAAAGACCGGTTGCTTTACCAATGTAGACCGTACCGTGCATGTTTCTTTTAAAGCGGTTGATCCACCAGGAGAAGCCAGATCAGATTTTGATATTTTCCTGGATTACTCAAGCCGCATGGGTTTTAAGGACAAAGACGGAGCACCACTTATTAAGTGGAAAACACCTGAAGAGGCCTTTGAAGGCTGGAAAGAATGTACCAAAGGCCGCCCTTGTGACTACTCTGGCATGAGCTACCAAAAGCTGAAAGACAAAGGTGATATCCAGTGGCCCTGCAATGAGAAATACCCAGAGGGTACGCACCACCTTTACACAGATGGCGTCTTCAATACCAGTCCAGATTACTGCGAAACCTATGGCCATGACATGGAAACGGGCGGTGAGGTAACCCCAGAAGACTACAAAGCCAATGACCCCAAAGGCAAGGCCATTATTAGAGCCGCAGATTACCAGCCGCCCCACGAAGAACCAGATGAAGAATACCCTCTGTGGCTAACCACAGGCCGGGTTATCTACCATTTTCATACCCGCACCAAAACGGGCCGCTCCCGTGAATTGCAGGAGGCCGCGCCAGACGTATTTGTGCAGATTTCAGAAGAAGATGCCGCTAAATATGGTTTTGACGAAGGAGAAATGATTAGAGTGGAATCTCGTAGGGGTCATGTAGAGGCTGCTGCCAAAATAGGTGATATAGAACCTGGTCTGGTGTTCATTCCTTTCCACTATGGCTACTGGGATGAGGATTCTGAGCGATCCAGAGCGGCTAATGAATTAACCCTCTCTGAATGGGATCCTGTGAGCAAGCAGCCGCACTTCAAATATGCTGCGGTAAGAATGCACAAAGCAGGCAAACTCACTGATAGAATTGGAGATGTAGCCGCTGAAGTAATGGAATCTGTAAAGGAAAAACTTAGTCTTTAGAGAAATGCATGTAGCCACTTACATAGGAATAGTACACAGCGCCGAAGATCAATTAGCCAAAGCGCTGAAGATGGTAGCATCTAAACACATGGATGAGCCAGATATTCTGCAGACCTGCAAATTACTGGCCTCTTGGTCAGAAGAGCATGAGCAAGGGCTCAGACCTTTCATTGCAAAATACACAGAAGACAGAAGCTCTACTGAACCCAAACGACTGGAGTCTCTTTTCGAGGAAACCCGCACGGGCACCATGGGCATGTTACGTGACCTACATGACCTCTGGCTTTTAACCCAAGAAGTAACTATCTGCTGGAAAGTGATTTTGCAAGCCGCCAGAGCTTTACGTGACAAAGAGTTAGAAACCATTTGTACCCAGTTTGGAGAACAGACTACCAGGCAGTCTCTTTGGCTACAGACCCGCATCAAACAGGCGGCACCGCAAACCTTAGTTGTGGCTTAAGAACAGGTATGCCACATGTATGCCTTGTTGAACTCGGACGTAACATACAGTAAAACACTTGTATGTAGTCAGATTATTCCTTGGTACTTAGGAGATGAAAAGGATGGAGGCAAAGTTCTGAACTGCCCTTATCGACCGTTTTGGTTAAAGTAGCCTTTAAACAGCTAAAGGAGCAGACGCATTCGCTTTTATTCTAAAAAGCTAAAGTCTGCTCTTTTCAGTTATATAAGAACTTGGTTCATGTAAAGGCCTGTATACCAAATCGCATAAACAAGCTTCCATACAGTAAATAACAAAACTTCCGCCCCCTTGGTCTGTCCCCGACAGACCACATGCAAGAAGCCAAACTAGGATACGCGGTTCTTTACGCGTTGGCATGTCAGGGGACAGACCAATGAGAGAGGTTTTTACCTGATGGCGAGTGGTTTAAGCCATTTGGTAATACTTCCTTGATTCAATGAGAAGGTGACTCCTGAGTTATTGATCAGACAAAAAAATGCCTGCCGGTGACAAGCCGGCAGGCAAACAGACAAACAACAAAAAAACTGAAACAAGAAACTAACTTCCGCATGGGGGGCTACGGAAGACAACTCAAAAACTTAATATCGTATACCCGGATGACCGGTAAGTGAATCAAATTCGAAGGTTCCTAAAAAATAACCATCCATCACAAAGCCATCTGTTAAGGTAGTGGATGAGAATTCCATTAGGTTGGAGATGGAAGTAGAAGAATAAGTTCCTATCTTACCAAGCAATGATTGGGCAGTCTGACCTCCGGGCATTTTGGAGCCTTTCAAATCCACGGTTAAGTGAGATTGGCCATGCGTAGCGTTCATTAAACTAGACCCAGAGACGTTCATCTTCATTTGCTTATTATTATGATACAATAATAGCGGGTACAATAGTCTCAAAATAGGAAACAATCACTATAGTAATAACTTGTATATTTTATAAAAAAAATATGATGTTATTAATAAATCAGTTGTAATATATCCTGTAAAGATGAATTAAGGGCTTGTATGAAGGTGTAAGAGCTAAGCTATTGCCTATTTTGTAACAGATTTGCCTCTGTTTTTGGTAGATAAACTATGACCTAATACTTGAAGACTAAAGATACTACCCAACAGTAGCGTGGCAGGAAAGACTAAGAGCCACCAGGCTTCAACTGAAAATCGTGCATTTGCTAACATCTTTCCCCAGGAAGGTACATCTGGCGGAATGCCAATCCCTAAGTAAGCCAGGGTAGATCCAACGCCCAACAAGCCGGAAGCCGCAAAACAAAAGTTCGTCAAAATAGGCCCTTTTAGGGAAGGTAGGATGAAATGCGTGAAGACCCTGTTGAAAGGAATACCCAAGGCCTGTGCAGTTTCATAGTAGGTTCCTTTTTTTAGCTGCAAAACGCCGGCTCTGGCAATGCGGGCAGGAAGCACCCAGTACGTGAGGCTGATCCAACCCACTAAAGTGAAGATGGAAAAGGAAGTAAAGGCGGTAAGGATCAGTAACAATAACAGTTTTGGCAGGGTAGACCAGACATCTATTATCTTCTGCAGACCTGCATCAAAGGGAATGGCTACTAGATTTCTTTTTCTTTGAGGAAAGGAAGCTGAATTTCTTTTTAGAACATAAAAGACGAGAAGAATTCCGCTGGTATAATAAAACCATTTGCTGATTGCATAAGCGGACAAGGGCGGCCACTGGTGGAAAATAGGGTATAGGACAATGTAGGTGCCTACTAGAACAACCAGGGTTAGAAGACGTGCCACGGATATTCTCAAGCCATTATTCCCCAGAATGGCTGCCCCGGTACCTGACAAAATACCCGTAATGGTAGCTGCCACAAGAGGAGGGATGGTGAGAAGCCAGGCGGTACTGCAACTAAGAAATAAATAAAGTAGAACGTCTCTCCCTAACTGGTCAGTACCAAGCAGATGCTCACCCGAAGTGAAAGGAGGAAGGTAGGCTTGTTCTGGAATTGCGACCACCTGCTTTCCTTGCATTACCCAAACGTGCGAAACAAGGGCGGCTAGGGTAAATAGGATTAACCAGGTGATAGCTACTTTTTCTGCTAACGAAAAAGCCGGTTGTGATGCTTCTTTTCCCATGGATTTCCTCAATTGCTTTTCATTCTTGGGTCAAGCAGGCCGTACAGAATTTCTGTAAGCCCCACTACCACCAGCCGGAAGATCAGAAAAAGCAGGGTAAGCCCAACCAGAACCGGGTAATCAGCCGAAAGGATTGATTTTGCCAGTAAACTTCCCAAGCCCGGTAGAGAAAAAGTAATCTCTACCACTAATACGCCCGCCATTAAGCCAATGATCACTTCACTCAGAATGGTTAGGCTGGGAAGTAGCGCGTTGGGCAAAGCATGTTTCTTGATCGTTTTCTGAAAAGGAAGCCCTTTCGCGAGCGCTGTTCTTAGGTACAGAGCTTGCGATTGCGTGACAAGGCTTCGGTGAAACTGTAGCGTAAGGTGCGGAATAATCAACAGCGATATGCAAAGGCTACCAAGTAGAAGGGCCGGTGTATTGAATAGACTAGAAAAGAAGTAACCGTCCTCAAGAGGAAGTGGGGTGAGAACTGAACCGCCCACCATCAAAAATACGCCCAATAAGAAGAGGGCAATCATAAAGGACGGAACGCTGTCTAACATGAAAAGGAACTGCTGGGCTATCCGGGTAAACATACTGGAAGGATGCCTTGTGAACTGTATTCCCGCGAAGTACGAAACCACAATGGCAAAGAGTAAGCCCATCACTCCCAAACTAATTGATACAGCTGCTGACTCCTTTATTTTTAAGGTAACCGCCTGGTAATCTTGTCTAGATACCCCTAAGTCCCCAGCCAGGATCTTCACCATCCAATCATGATACAGGTTATTACTTCCTTGCCAGTGCATAACAGGTAGGTAATACGTGATGGATGAAGGCTGCATTACCAATTTCTGCCAAGAAAAGAGGAGTTGGTTTGAATAGGGTAAAGCAGCAGCGCGTAGTTCACGGGCAACTTCTATTTCCTGGCTTACTCTATCACTAGGTGAATCACTGATTGCCCAGGAGAGTAGAACATTTAACAGGGCCCTTTTCTGGGGCTCTGCTACTTTTTGCCAGCTAAAGTAAAAGTTTTCGGTTTCTTTGACTCCGTGCCAGAGAACAGCCTTTTCAACCCAAAGTTTATCTGTATCGGTTGGGTGTAAACGCTGGGCAACCATCTGGCCTTTTAAGGCTATGCTAAAGTAGAAAAGAGGCTTGTTCAAACCTGTTCTCTCCAGATAGTCACTCCTCACTTCTTCAAGCGTTCCTACATCACTTGCGCCATACACTCCCTGGTCGGCTTCCTCCATCCCCTTGGGGGTATTTGTTGAGGGGAGAAAGCGGCTCATCAGGAAAACAATAGAAGCAGTGATCCAAAGGGGAAAAGCAAATTTTACGAGCTTTAGAAATACATGCAACAAGGACTTTCCCACTTATTTCTTAAAGGAGAATTTGGTCAGATCATAGCCCGGCTTCAGGCTAGATATTACCACCGAATCGATCCGTTTAGATACTGCTATTTTGTTTTTCAGAAAGTAGAGGAAAATCATATTGCTTTCCTCCTGCATTTTCTGCTGGAGAGATTTCAGCAACCGGGCTTTCTCTGCCGGACGTTCCTCTACCGCAATTTTCTCAAGAAGAGCATCGGTTTCTGCATTGCCGAAGCTAGTTACATTACTGCCTCCTTCTTTTGCATTAGAGGTATGAAAAAAAGGAATGAGATTATAGGAGAATGGATTGCCTGATATGGTTCTGAAGTAGAGATCGAACTTCCTGCTTTGCAGCCTATCACTTATTTGGCTGCTTTCCAGAACCTGTAAAGTCACCGGAATACCTACACTTTGGGCATTTTGCTGAAACAGTACACCTAGGTTTTCAAAATCTGTGTTTCCTGCCCTATGCAACAACTCCAATTTCAATTGTCTAACTCTGCCCCCAATTTTTTTGTGCCAACCTGCCGGGGTTTGCTGCCAGCCCGCAGCCAGTAACAGTGCTTTCGCTTTCTCTTTGTCAAACTTGAAAGCGGGTAAATCTGCGTTATAGTATTCTTTTGCTTGTGGATGCACAATACCAATGCTGGGAGTTGCCAAGCCTCCTTGTAGAGAATTCACAATCTGTGGTATGTTTACCAAATGTGCCAGGGCTTGTCTGGTTAAACGATCATTCAGAAGTTGATTTTGTCCGTTCATACCCATAAATACAAGTTCATAGGAAGAAGGAGTGTAAAAGTTGAAGAGTTTCTGGTACTTCTTATCATTCCGCATTTCAAGAAAGGAGACCAGAGGAATATTGTCCATCAAATCAAGCTGCTGCGCTTTTAAAGCTAAAATTGCGGCGGCATTGTCTGGTACCACTTGAATTTGAATGCGTGAAGGATTGGCTTGTAATGCTTTAACAACGGGGTTAAGATTATCGCCCCACCAGGATTTCTTTTTATCCAGAATGATTGACTGCCCAGAACTCCATCTGGAAAGTTTGTAGGGGCCGCTTCCTTTCACCAGAGAAGTGTCCCTTGCCATGCTCGGGTTTTCAATAGCAGAAGCAAGGGCCTTAAAAGTGGAAGTCTGTGCCAAAGAGTCAAATTTCTCCCTAACTAATTTAAAAGGGACAGCCTTCAATAAGCCCTTAGGATCTAACAGATAGGAGGGAAGAACAAAAAAATCGCCCGTCATCAGTTTCATTTCAGGGGTGTAGCCCGAACAAACCAAGGTGAAGCTTCTTTGATCCTCTTTAGAGAATTGGATGTCTTTGATAAAGTCAAATTGTGCCCGGGAACGCTCGTTTTCAAGGTTCGGGCTATGCAATAATTTGAGAGAGAAGGCTACATCCTGCGCGCTTACGGGAGTGCCATTATCCCATTTAGCCTCTGGGCGTATGGTAAAGCTAAAATACGTAACCGAATCTTCTCGCCTGATACTTGGTAAATCAGACGCAAGCAAAGGTTGAATAGCTTGGGTGGCTAAGTCAACCGTTAGAAGGCTCTGGTGAATATAGTTTAATATTTGGAGAGCGGGTGCATTGCCGTAGCTGAGGGGATGCAAAGACTCTGGGTCCTGAGCAAATCTAACAGTAATCCCTGAGTCTGAAGAAGGAGAAGAGCAGGATAAAAGCCATAAAAAAAATAAGCTAAGGCTTTTTGCGCATTTGTTTTTCATATAGAGCAGTAAGTACGGTCATACGTCATGCTCAATATTACAAAACTTGCCTCAAAAAGCCTTAGCTCACTTGCAGTACTCATACAGATAGGATAAATCAAACTGTATGAACTATATAAGGAGAATTAGTCTCTTGTGTCCCAGTTACCAGTTCCACCACGGCTAGGCTCGGTAGTAGTAGTGGTCGTCTCAGTACTGGTTGTCTGAGCTGAAGCTGCAGTTCTAACAGTAGTTGTTGAGCTTTTCTCATTAACCTTTTTATCAGTTGTACCTCCATTTAACAAAGCAAGTTGAAGGAGAAGGGCGAGTAGTAAATCTATCATGGCGTTTTTAAATATTTAAAGTATACAACAAATGTGGGGGTTTGATTCCTGTATAGAAAGGAAATATTATATAGAAACGTAACTAGGATAATATTTATAATATATATTAAAATAGTAATATAAATTTATACTAAATCTATTTCTTTGCTAGAAAGGAATGAAAAGACTATACTCTTCAGATATTTATTAAAACAAAAAAATTATATTTAAGTTTCTTTCGTATTGTTGAAGGCAAATGTAGCTCAAGATTTTTTTAAATTTCTAGTATTAATGGAAGAATTAGTAAAACTGGTGCAAATTATTGAGAAAAGAGGAGGCATGCCGAGCCACCTATTTACCAGTAATTCTAAAGAAAAGCAGTTATATAATGAAATATTAGTAGGTACTATTAAGGATGAATCTTCAGCAAATCTAATCCTTTATTCAAACGGACCAGATAAAGGTGGTTTGAAGATGGTTAAATCCAGACTCAGGAAGAAGCTGATGAATCAGCTTTTTTTTAATGATGAGAACATAGGAAATAACCAAGGATCACATGCCGTTGAACAAAGTTGTTTGGCAAAATTCTTACAGGCTAGAGTTTTATTAGATGCCGGAGCTAATAATCTTGCTCTACCACTTTTAAAGCAAGCTCTTTCTAAGTCTATTGAGTTTGATCTTACTTATATTTCCTCTTTATGTTTAAGAGCAATCATACAGTCCTACGTAAACTTAAAGGAAACTTCCTTATTTTATAAAGCAGTAGATCAACTGAAAGATATATCCTCTAAACTGGCTGCTGACCAGGAATCAGAAATGATTTTCTCTGAAGCTAATATAGAGCTAAGTCGTTCAATAGTAGCTCGAAAAGAGTATCTGCAGAGGGTTGATCAGGTGTTAGATAAAATGAATAAGATATGGCAAGAAGCAAGAACTTTTGAGACGTTCAATAATTACTACAGACTATCCATGTGGCTACACGAGTTAAACGGAGATTTTGACCAAATTGTTAATTTAACAGATAGATCTGAGCAAATTTTAAAAGAGTATAAGAATGTAGCCAAAAGATTCGATCACAGGTACAATCATTATATACAGGTTTACGCCCACTTAAGAGCTAAAAAACTGGAACAAGGTCTTGCTCTGGCTAGTGCGTATCTACCTTCCTTTAACCCTTCCAGTAACAATTGGTTTGCCTACATGGAGAACTATACTTTGCTGGCAATACACGCCAAGAAGTATGAAGTAGCCCATATGTTGCTGCACCAGGTGCAGGAAAATCCTTTTATTAAGAAGATAAATAAACTTGCTCAGGAAAGATGGACTTTGTTTGAAGCGTATTTGCAGTTTATTGCCCCAGAAAAGGAAAATCCATTGAAATGGCAAAGCCTGGTGCTCAACGCACCCTCGTACAGTAAAGACAAGGAAGGATTTAACGTGGCCATTCTTATTTTGCAAGTGATGTATTACCTAGAAATAGCTGATTATGAAGGATTAGAATATAGGGTGGATTCCTTGAAGAAGTATGCTCAACATCATTTCAAGGACAGCTTCAGCGAGCGTAGTAGAATCTTCTTCAAACTTCTAACGGTGTTGGTAAGTTCTAATTTTGACTATGCAAATACTTATAAGAAGGGCAATAGTTTATACCAAAAATTGCAAAAAACCCCAACCCCAGGTGATGCTTATGCAGAGATAGAGATTATTCCTTATGAGCATTTATGGGAATTAGTGCTGGAACGAATAAAAGCCGGAGATATGTATGCAAAGTAAAATGAGCTTGCATTTTATGAACTAAGATATGTAATAACAAGGACTAGTTAGCTAATGTCCTTAGTGTTACAGTTTAACTATTACTATTCAGAAAATATGCTGAAAATGACAGATTCATTTAATTAAATGATCTTCTTGTATTAAATTAAAAATAATTTAAGTTTTTACATCATTTGAAGCAATATAAGTAGAGAAACAGCAAAGTGCTTTGAGTTACTTAATGAGAGATGATAGTGCATGAAAATTAATTTTAGCTTCATGCTTTTACTTTAATCAAAATTGTATTCGGTAGCCCAAGTAGGGGTATATTCCTAATTGGTAATAGCTCTTTCCTACGTTTTCTTCCATATCCCATCCATAATATAGTTCGTTTTTTCTGTTAAGGAAGTTGTCTGCTGCAACAAAAATCCACTGTGTAGTTTTCTTAGTGTTTAGTTGATAAGAAACACGGAGATCAGTCCGGAAATAGTTTCTGAGTTTGGGTTTATAGGCGTTTTCAACTTCGTAATAGATCCTGTCAGTGGGTTCATTGATAGTTCTCACGCTATCAATAGGAATGTACCTTCTTCCGCCAGCGTAGTTAATTCTTAAATCAAGCGAAAGATGATGTTTGTTTTCATGATCTAACTTAATTTCTTTTCCTAGTAATAGGTTGGAAATAAAGCCTATACTGAAAGCTGTATTTCTTTCTATATCATCTCCGCCCGTAAACGTTGATTTCAAAAGGGAGAGATTTCCTAAAGCATAAAAGCCTTTCTTCAGGAACCGTTCGGCGGTAAGTTCAATTCCGTAGTTTTTCCCGGTTCCGGTACTCACAACGCTGTCTACGGTCACAAAACTGTAATCAGTTCCCAGGTTTAACATAGAGAAAGCTTCTTCTCCTTCTCGCTTGCTTACCGGGACTTTGTAGTGGTATTGGTAATAGGTCTCTGCCTTTAACCGCCAATTTGAGTTGATGGAGTAGTTATATCCTAAAACCGCTTGACGGCTTCTGGTAAAATCTAGTTGGTTGTAGGGTTGGTTGAAAACAGGCTGTTCTTGCGAAAAGAAGCGATATTCGTAATAAACCAGTGGTTGGGTCTGGCTGTGTAAACCGGCAGAAAGATAGATTTTCTGTGCATCGGTTAGATAATAGTCAAAAGAGATTCTGGGCTCTATGGCTACCCGTTGGCCAATGGAAAATTTCTGGGCGTATAAACCGGTCTGAATATCCAGTTGAGGGGTAATCGAGTATTTAGACAGAACGTAGCCTTGTAGAAGGGTGGCAGAACCTTCGGCATCTAACGGGATCTCGTACACCTCTCTAGGATATTGAAATATGATTTCCTGATTGTTGTAGAACATTTTCTGCCAGGAAATCCCGCTTTTCAGCAACAAGCGGGGTGTAGGTTTGTGGGTTACGTTAAACCTGGTAATGAGTTGCTTTTCGTAATTGCGCAGATAATAGAAAAATCTGGTGGTAAGATCTCTGAAAGTAGCAAAAGTGTTAGCCTCTACTTGGCTGCTAGATGTTGAGATGATGAGTTCTGTGACGGTCTTTGGGATATTTGTATAGGTGTGATGAAGCCCAAACGCAAACATTTGGTTGTCTAAGATGGGTTCTAGTCTGTACTGAACTTTCCCCCAGGTGGTAGTGTCTTCGTCTATCTCATCAATGGTAATGCTGCTACTGCCGGCAATGCCCCAGGCCGAGAATTTACCTGCTTTAGGCGTAGGTAAAACTATTTTAAAGGAACCATCTTGGTAGCGGGGACGCCCTTCATAACCTGTATTCACCCCCAATGCATCTAGTGGACGGAATGTGAAGAGACGCATGCTGCCCAAAAAAGAGCCGCCCCATCTTTTCATCAATGGTCCTTCGGTGACCACTTCCATGCCGTTCAGGCCCATTTGGAGCGCATTCTCTACTTTCTTGTTGTTGCCCTCGCGTAGTTTGATATCCATGACAGCCCCAATCCGGTTGCCGTATTCGGCAGGGAAGGCACCCGTTAGAAAATCTGAGTTGGCCAGCAGGTTATTGTTCAGCATACTGAAACCTCCTCCGGTGTTGGGGGTGAAGGTGAAATGGTTAGGATTGGGAATTTCCACACCTTCCAAACGCCATAGAACTCCTAAAGGGGAATTTCCCCGCACAATAATATCATTCCGTTGATCTGATGCACTGGCAACGCCCGCATAATTGGCTGCCATTCGGCTGGGATCTTGGCGGGAGCCGGCAAATCTATTTACTTCGTCTGTTCTGAGGGTATGGACACTGGAGGAAATCAGTTGGTTTTGAGGAAGTGATTTGTCTCTCTCGGCCACTACCAGCACCTCTTCCTGTTGAACAAAGCTTTCTTCCAGTTGAACAGAGATGACGGTTTCTTTGCCAGAAACAACCATGAAATTGCTTACTTCCGCTTCTTTATACCCTAGGTAGGTGACTTTAAGAGAGTGTCTGCCAATGGGAAGCTTCTCCAGAACAAAGGAACCATCTACGCCCGTACTCACCGCCCGCACCGGATCCATAGAAACAAGAGAGACAGTTGCGCCAATCAGTGGTGTTTTAAGTCCGGCGTCCAGCACGGTGCCTCGTAAGTTTTGCGTATAAGCTTTGAGAGGAAGTGGGGGGGCGCTACTTACATTCTTTGGTTTTAAAACGATCTGTTCGCCAATGAATTGGAAAGTAAGATTAGCGCAGGCGCTCAAAGCCTGGAGAGCCTTCTCCAAAGGCAGCGACGTTGCCGAGCAGGAAATTCTTGAAGTAAGCGGTAGCTGGTTATTGATGTAAGAGAAATTCAGAGAATACCGCTTTTGCAGATCTTCCAATACTTGCTCCAGCGGGGTACTTTGGTAATGAAAAGACACAGATGTTGCCGGTAATTCTTGTGCCTCTGAATTCAGATGGGAGAAGATCAGGAAAACAAGCCAAAAACAGAGGCAAATTTGTCTAAACAAAACCAGCAGGTTGAAAAGTAAGGAAGTTGGAAAGCACCGGAAATCCGTTTGCTAATTTCTGAAATTCAGGAATATTTCCAAAGCACTATACAGATATTATAGCATCTTTCCTTAGTAGTATGGTACATTTTCAATGAAGTAACGCAATGATAATATTTAAAATACCTCAAATTAGGAAATCGTTTTTAACCTTATTTGGTAAAACAGGCGCAAAAGCAAGTAAGCTCATGGAATATGGGTGTTTGTAAACTGAACAGTTGTTTCTTGCTTGGTTTTCTGAAAGTAGGTTGGAAACGATTACTCAGTCAATTACCACCTGTCTTATTACTGATAAGAATCACAGAATGTGTAAGTTAGTTACAATGAAAGCAGCCCGAGGAGATTCTCGGGCTGCTTTTGAATTAATTATCATGTAGTACTTTCCCTGAGCCTGTGGTGCTGGAAGAGACCAGTTGAGGGGAGCCTCGGTAATAGATGTTTCCGCTGCCGCTTATGGTGGCTTCTAGAATTCTATTTACCCAAAGCTGTTGGTTTCCAGATCCGGTTGAATTGGCCTTCACTGTGTCAGCATGAAGGAAAAAACCTAAAATTCTTCCTGAACCAGTTAACGTGGTTTCCAGTTTCCCACAGAAACCTTCCAGGTCAACATCTCCGGAACTAGTGTGCAAGACCTTTATTCTGTCTGTGCTGCCCAGGTATCTGATAGAGCCGGAGCCGGAAAGTCTGATCTGTAAATCTTTGACGGAAGGCACCGCCTGGATTCTCATCAGACCTGAACCTTGCAGCTCGGCCTTTTCCAGGTCGGGCAGGGTAATGTACACATTGGTTTCCTCATCAGAATACTGTAAACAGGAGCCTGAACTAATAATCAGGGTGTTTCCTACCACCTCAGTCTTTATCTGAGAAAGCAGGTTGGCGTAACTCTCCACCTTCACTTTCACCTCCGGGCCAGCGGAGAGGTACACATTTCCGCCAATCCGCATGTCTACTCCGGTAAAAGGAGGAACGTCTCGGGCTTCAGATTTGGTTTGGCCTGTTCCCTCTAAACACGGACCGTCGCCCAGAATGTCACAAGCGGTGAAGAAAGCGAAGGAACAGAAATACAAAAAGTAACGAACGCTTCTGCTTAAATGCATGACTGTGCTCTAAATACCTTGCCCGGTAAAAGGTACTTATTGACAACCAGCGCCTTCAATGGTGTACCCGTTCTGAGTATGCTTTACTTTCAAATCTGAGGAAGCAACCAAGACGGACAGAATTTCGCTCAACTCCGGATTCTCAAAGGTACCCGTGAAAGTACAGGCTTGCAGTTTCTGGTCAGATACCTTCACCGGAACTTTGAAATACTGCGCTAATTGCTGGGCCACAGCCTTGATAGAAGTGTTTTCAAACACCAGGGAACGCCAAGGGGTAGCCGTAGCTTCTACCGTCTGTCTTTTGGCAAGCTGGCCGTTGGCCGATAACTCTCCGGTGTACCCGGGGGTAAGCAGCACCTGCTGTTTGTCTTTGAGGGAGGAGAAGGCTACTTTTCCCGTAACTACCGCTACTGAAACATTGGGCTCTTCCTGCTTGGCTCTCACGTTGAAGGAGGTACCCAATACCTTGGTCTGAGCGTTTCTGCTTTTCACTACGAAAGGCTGTTTGGGGTTTTTCCGGACTTCAAAAAAACCTTCTCCTACTAATTCCACCTGGCGCTCAGCCCCATTGAAAGCTGTCTGGTACTTAAGGGTAGAATTCTCATTGAGCGTAACCTGACTGCTGTCTGGCAGATAGATGAGTTGTCTTTCACCGGCGGCCGTAGCCACCTGTGTCCAGGCAGAAGAGGAGCCGTTAAACTGCAAATACCCTAACCAAGCCAGACCGGCAGCCAGTACAAAGGCGGCGGCATACTTGTATAGGGTATTCCAGGGAGAGAGCTGTCTGACAACGGTGGTGGTGGGTTCTTCTGAGACCTCGTCCGTTGATGGGACCAGCGGAATCACTTTGGTTTCCGTTGGGAAGTCTAGTTTGGCGCTCAATTTAGACCAGGCGGCGTCTGCATTCGGCTGGAAGGTCTGGTTTTGTTCGGTGCCAACCTGGTCCCAAACTTCCAGGGCGTCGGTCCATTGTTGGGTGTGCGCCTCATCTTCGTTTAGCCAGGTAGAAAACTCAACCTGTTCTTCCTCTGTGAGTTCTCCGCGCAAAGCTTTAGCCATCAAGACCCATTCCGGATTCTCGTGGGTGTTTGGTTTTGTTTGTGTCATGGTAGTGTTAGTGTCGTGGTGTCTGTATGACAGCTAAAAGGAGGGTAACCCCTATGCCCACTTCAGAAATTTGTTAAGCTAATGTTAAAGTTTTGCTTGGTTAGGCTAAACTTGTTAAGAGAGAAGAAGTTAAAAGTAAAAACAACAGTTGCTCCCGTAAAATGCGCAACGCTTTTCCCATTTGGTTTTCCACTGTTTTGGGCGAAAGTTGAAGCGTTTCGGCTATTTCTTTGTAGGTTAATTCCTCAAAACGGCTCATCTCAAAAATAAGGCGGCATTGGGGCGGTAACTCATTCAACGCCTGCTGAATACGGCCTTCCATCTCCGTTCCGGCTAACAGCTCCATGGTCGTGTTGGCCGAAAGGGTCGCTTCAAACGGAGTGGTGTCTTCTGCCAGAACCAGGCGTTTCTGTTTCTCCAGGTAGTTTAAGGCTTGGTTTGTCACCGACCGGATGAGGTAAGCTTTATAGGACGTTGTGACCTCCAGCACCTCGCGGTTCTGCCAGATTTTGCAGAAAACTTCCTGCACTAAATCTTCGGCAGACTCCGTGTCTTTGGTAAAACGTACGGCTGTTCTGCATAATAAACCGTAGTACTGTTTGAAAAGCGTTTCCATGAACAGCTTTTCGTTTGTTTTGAGCAGGTTATGCAATTCCTGGTCTTGGGTAAGTATTGGTGTACCCATAATAGTAAAGTTAAGTGTACTGCAAAATTATAAGAATCAGAAAGTTATCCTATGTTTTACACGTATAATTAAAATTTAACAGCTTAATACATAGTAAATCGTTTATTTAGAGCGATTAAATGATTTAACTGAAGGCAGTGCTGCCCCTATGATGCAAACAACTCTTAAAAATGACCCGAAAGTCATGAAGGCCTGGTGCTTTTATGATTGGGCCAATTCTGTTTATTCGCTTGTAATAACCACCGCCATTTTCCCTATTTATTATGTGGCCATTACCAAAGGAGACAATGGCGATGTGGTCCGTTTCTTTGGGATAGAAATTTCGGCTTCGGTGCTGTATAGTTATGCCTTAACGGGGGCTTTCCTGACCATTGCTTTCCTGAGTCCGCTGCTCACCGCCATTGCTGATTACGGCGGAAATAAAAAGAACTTCATGCGGTTCTTCTGTTACATGGGCTCCACCGCCTGCATGGGTCTTTTCTTTTTCACCCAGGATACCTTCTCCATCTCAGTGTTGCTGTTCATGGTGGCGGCCATCGGGTTCAGCGGAAGTATCGTCTTTTATAATTCCTACCTGCCGGAAATTGCCACCGAAGACAACTTTGATAAATTGAGCGCGCGCGGCTTTTCACTGGGCTACATTGGGAGTATGCTGCTGCTGATCTTCTCCCTGGCCTTGGTGCTGAATGCCGAAAAGCTTGGCATTGAGGATGCTGGTTTGCCGCCGCGCATTTCATTCCTGATTACGGGACTCTGGTGGTTCGGCTTCTCGCAGTATTCGTTTGCGTACCTGCCTAATAACCCCTACAAGAAGAGAGCCGAAGGAAACTATCTACTGAACGGGTTCAAGGAACTGGGAAGAGTGGTGAGTTTATTGAAAGAACTGCCTCTGCTTAAACGTTTCTTGATCGCGTTCTTTTTTTATAACATGGGCGTGCAGACCGTGATGTACGTGGCTTCCCTTTTCGGCTCTAAAGAACTGAACTTACCTGATAACGCTTTAATCACCGTGCTGCTGATCATTCAGGCCGTGGCAATTGGCGGAGCCTATTTCTTTGCCTGGCTCTCGGGGAAAGTAGGTAACACCATGGCCTTAATGTGGGCAGTAGTGGTGTGGGTGGGCATTACCATTGGAGCTTACTTTGTCACTACCGGCAACCAATATTATGTGCTGGCATTTGTGGTGGGTGCCGTGATGGGAGGAGTGCAGTCGCTTTCTCGGTCTACGTACAGCAAGCTGCTGCCCGAAACCACCGACCATGCCTCTTTCTTTAGTTTCTATGATATCTGCGACAAAGTGGGCTTAGCCCTGGGCACGCTGGTCTTCGGGATTACCGAGCAAATCTTCGGGTCTATGCGCAACAGCATCCTTACCTTGCTAGTCTTCTTTGTCATCGGCTTGGCTTTGTTGTTTTCCATCAGAACCCGCAAACTGGCACCCGTTGAACCATCGGCGATGTAGCATATGAAACGCCTCTTAAACGAAGAAAGGCATCCATCAACGGATGCCTTTCTTCGTTTAAGAGGCGTTTTTGGAAAAACAGCAGATAAGCGCTATTTCTTGCCGTACACTTTCTTGCCGTACACTTTCTCACCGTACACTTTCTCGCCGTTTATGTAGGTGCTAACCACTTTCACGTCTCTGATCGCTTCGGGTTTGATGGTCATAATGTCCTGATCCAGGATCACGAAATCGGCTACTTTGCCGGGCTCAATACTACCTTTCTGCTTTTCCTCAAAGTTGGAATAAGCAGCCCAGATAGTGGTGCCCTTCAAGGCTTCTTCGCGGGTTAAGGCGTTCTCCATCTGGAAACCTCCTTCAGGGTAATTCTTCGCATCTTGGCGGGCAATGGCCGCGTGAAAACCATACAGCGGATTGATGTGCTCCACCGGGAAATCAGAACCCAACGGAAGGATGTTGTTTTGCTGTAACAAGGCTTTAAACGCGTAGGCGTGTTTTACCCGGTCCAACCCTAAACGCTCGCTGGCCCAGTACATGTCTGAGGTAGCATGCGTAGGCTGCACCGATGGTAAAATGCTGTACTTGCCAAACAACGGCACGTCTGCGGGGTTAACCACCTGGGCATGTTCAATACGCCAGCGACGGTCGTTTTTGCCTTTCAGGTTATCGCCGTAAATGTGGAGGATAATCCGGTTGGCAGAATCCCCGATGGCGTGCGTATTCATCTGGAAATTATGCTGGTACAATTCGGCCGCCAGGTCTTTGTACTCCTGCACCGTTGACAACAGGAAGCCCGTTTCATTAGGCCGGTCTGAATACGGATGCAGCAAGCACGCCCCTCTGGAACCCAACGCTCCATCACCGTACACTTTGAACGAGCGCACGTTCATTCTTTCTGACGTGTAAGGACCGTTTTTAAAGTAATGGTTCTTGTTTTCGGGGGTAGGGCTGAGCATGGCGTACACCCGGAGGCGCATTTCTCCGGCTTTTTGCAGAGAATCCATGTGGTCTACGGCGCTTTTATCAAGACCGGCATCTACCACGGTGGTAATCCCAACGGCAAATAAGTTCTGCTCCGCTTCCTTTAAGACGGCGGTAAGTTCTTTCACAGAGGGCATCGGGATTTTCTCTGACGCCTGGTCGCCGGCGTTGTCTACCAGAATGCCGGTGGGTTTGCCGTTTTTCACTTCCACGCGTCCGCCGGTCACCTGGGTTTGCGCCGTGATGCCCGCTAAGTCCAAGGCTTTTTGGTTGGCTAGGTAAGCATGCCCGTCTACCCGCTGAATGAGCACCGGAACATCTGGGAAAAGTTGGTCCAGTGTATCTTTGGTAGGAAATTGCTTCTCCGGCCAGTCATTCTGATCCCAACCGCGGCCGGTCAGCCAGGTGGCGTTCGGGTGTTCCTGCCGTTGTTTCTGCAGGCGCTGAATGACTTCGGCAAAAGAAGTAGTGCCCACCAGATCGGCCTCGCGCAGGTTCATGGCGTAGCGGAAGAAGTGGGCGTGCGCGTCAATCAAGCCGGGGTAAACCGGTTTGCCGTGCGCGTCTACCTCTTCGGTGGCCTTGTATTTCTGCCGAAGCGCCTCTGAAGATCCTACTTCCAGGATCTTGCCTTCCTTCACGGCAAATGCCTGGGCTTTCTCAAAGCCTTGGTTCACCGTATAGACATTGGCATTGTAGACCAACAGGTCTGCTTTTTCACCAGATGTACAGGAAGAAAGGAGAGAGAGCCCTAAACAGGCCGTCAGTCCCAGGTGTTGCCACTTCTTAATCATAGCGCAGGTGTTTCACAGATTCACCAGAGTCACGCAGTTCCATCAAGGAATCTATGCCAATCTGGAGGTGCTTGGTCACGAAATCGGCGGTGATGCGCAGGTCGCTTTCGGCGGTTTTCACGCCGTCTGGGGTCATGGGGTTGTCAGACACCAGCAGCAAAGCGCCGTGCGGGATGTCGTTCATGAAACCAACCACAAAGATGGTGGCCGTTTCCATGTCCACGCCCAACGCACGTATAGAGCGTAAGTATTCCTTGAACTCCTCGTCATGTTCCCACACGCGGCGGTTGGTGGTATATACCGTCCCGGTCCAGTAGTCCATCTCGTGTTTTTTGATCATGGACGAAACCGCCCGCTGCAAGCGGAAGGAGGGAAGGGCCGGAATTTCCGGTGGAAGATAATCATCTGACGTTCCTTCACCCCGGATGGCCGCGATGGGCAGAATTAAATCTCCTAACTTAGACTTCTTCAAACCGCCGCATTTGCCCAGAAACAACGCCGCCTTTGGTTTAATGGCAGAAAGAAGATCCATGACGGTAGCCGCCATGGCGCTTCCCATCCCGAAGTTGATAATGGTGATGTTATGGGCCGTGGCGGTCTGCATGGGTTTGTCAGAACCTTTGATCTCCACCTCAAACTGCTCGGCGAACATCACTACATAATTAAGGAAGTTGGTTAATAGAATGTATTCGCCAAACTCATTGAGCGGCCTGCCCGTGTACCGGGGAAGCCAGTTCTCTACAATCTCCTGTTTTGTCTTCATAGTTTCTTTTGGTTCGATTTTCAGAAAAAGGGCCTTAAACCGTCTGCTCTGTCTACAACTTAGTACTTTTGGAGCATGGATCAGCTTTCTTTGCCCGCATATTCTTACAAACTTAAGGATTCTGCAGGGAAAACATTTATTCTGGATCAGGTGCGTCGTAAATATGTGGTCTTAACTCCCGAGGAATGGGTGCGGCAACATCTTATCCATTGGCTGCACGTGCATCTGCAGTATCCGCTGGCCCTTATGAGTGTGGAGCGGGGCACCAAATACAACACGTTGCAAAAGCGCACCGATCTACGGGTATATTCCGCAGAAGGAACTCCGTTACTGCTGGTGGAATGCAAAGCGCCGCAGGTGCCCATCACTCAAGCCACCGTGCGGCAGGTGGCGGTTTACAACCAGACTGTGGATGCTCCTTATTTATTAATCAGCAACGGACGCGAGCATTACTGTTGGCATGTGCACCCGGAAACCAACCAAATCACGCCTATTCCCGTTTTGCCTTCTTTTCAGGAAATTAGCGGCTAAATAGAGGGGGAAAGGGGGGCTTTGATAAGTGTTTCTTAGAATTGGTTTGTGCATGCCTTACGCTGTTCCCTTGACTATGCGGCTTATTGCGTGGGTACAAGAGCTTTGTTGTTTCATCTTTGGCGGTAAGCGCTCACGGCCGCGAGGCCCCGCCTTCCGCCTTAGCGCTGTGATTTCTCCTCACCTGCTTCGCTAGCGCACAGAGGTGGTCGAACTCTAGGCGCTCAAGCGAAAGGCTGGAACTAGGGAAAGCAGGGATTCCCCCTTTGAAGGGGGTGAAGGGGGATGTTTACAAAAGCAGATCACACGCGTTCCTTTCTCTTCAATGACCATGGTTCAAGTCTGTGACTTGGACCTACCATGAGCGGAAGTTTGTAACTTCCGTGAGCCATAAAGCCAAAGGCGTTTTCCCCTCTTGGAGTGATCTACTACAACATGTCCTCCAAGATGCACCTGTCATTCAAGAAAGTTTTCAAGCTACTTTCAGCAAAAGGGTGTAAAAACAAAAGGCCCTCTCTTTTTAAAGAGAGGGCCTTTTGTTTTAGATATAAAGAACTAAGCCAATACCTCGGCTACATCGGTTAAGGGTAAGTTGAAGGCTTCGGCTACGCCGGGGTACACTACTTTGCCGTCTACTACGTTCAAGCCTAATCTCAGCTCATCGCGCTCCTGGCAAGCTTGTTTCCAGCCTTTGTTGGCCAGTAACAGGGCGTACGGAAGGGTGGCGTTGGTGAGGGCTAGCGTAGAAGTGTAAGGAACCGCTCCTGGCATATTGGCCACGCAGTAATGCACTACGTCGTCAATAATGAAGGTTGGGTTCTCGTGGGTAGTAGGTTTACAGGTTTCAATGCAACCTCCCTGGTCCACGGCCACGTCTACCAATACCGTACCCGGACGCATGTCTTTCAGCATGTCACGGGTAATGAGGTGAGGAGCCTTCGCGCCGGGGATCAAAACCGCCCCGATAATCAAATCTGCGTCTTTAATGGCTTCTTTGATGTTGTAGTGGTTAGACATGACGGTGGTCACGTTGGCTGGCATGATGTCATCCAGTTCGCGCAAACGCTTCAGGCTAATGTCCATGATGGTTACGTTGGCACCAAAACCAGCCGATATTTTAGCGGCCTGGGTTCCTACAATACCACCACCTAACACCAGAACATTGGCTGGTTTTACACCGGGTACGCCACCTAATAAAATGCCGCGGCCTTTCAAGGGTTTCTCCAGGTATTTAGCACCTTCTTGCGGCGCCATACGTCCGGCAACTTCGCTCATAGGTACCAGCAAAGGCAAAGAACGGTCTTTCAGCTCCACGGTCTCATAGGCCAAGCAAGTCGCTTTGCGCTCAATCATGGCGTGGGTCAGGGGCTCGTAAGAAGCAAAGTGGAAGTACGTGAACAATAATTGGCCTTCTTTGATGAGGCTATACTCTTGCTCAATAGGCTCTTTCACTTTCACAATCATCTCGGCAATGCCGTACACTTCCTCAATGGTAGGAAGGATGGTTGCGCCAGCGCTAGCGTATTCCTCATCTGAGAAACCACTGCCTTCACCGGCGGTAGCCTGCACATAAACGGTGTGTCCGTTTTTTATAAACTCCGCCACGCCACCGGGCGTAAGGGCCACGCGGTTTTCGTTGTTTTTTATCTCCTTCGGAAGACCAATTATCATTTTCTGATTTTTTAGTAGTTGGTGAAAAAGTGCTCAAATATACAGCAACCTGCTATGAGATTAACAAGTGATGCGGGATTTTAATTAACGTTTGTTCGGGTAAACTCGTTTTTTGGCTTCATTTTCCAAAACGCCGTAAAAACAGGAAAGAAAAGGCATAAAAAAAGGCAGCAACTGTGTTACTGCCATTAGTACAAAATAAAACTATGAAAAAACTATTTAAAAGGCACTGAAGCCTTGTTTACCTTAACTGAACTTTGTTTTGCGAGGCTTTCTACTACTTTGGCCTTAAGGGTAAGGGTAGGAGCAGCGCCTGTGATGTCATTAGAAAGCAGTTTTACTGCCTCAATTCTATCCTGTAACACCTGAGGGCTATAGGTAAGTTCCAATTTTGCAGATTGTCCTGCTTTTACTACCGATGGGTTCATTTTGAACGCAACACAGTTGCAGGCTGTCTGTAAACCGGTGATGTTCAAATCAGATTTACCGGTGTTCTTTAACGAGAATTTAGCGGTGGCTTTCTGGCCTTTCTCTAATTTACCGAAATCATAGGTAGTGCTGGTCACCTCAATTTTAGGCGATTTGGCAAGGTCTTCGGCTGAAACCGACGCTACCGAAGAGGGAGCCGGCGTAGCGGCTTTTGGAGTAACGGTACCTTTGATAAACAAAGACTGCGTCTCTGGATTACCGTTGGAAGTAACCGTCAAGGTTTTGTTGAAGGCACCAGGACGACCCGCGCTGTTGTAGCCCGCTTTTACCACGCCGGTTTTACCGGGCGCAATAGGTTCTTTGGGCCACTCTGGGGTAGTACAGCCGCAAGAGGCCTGCACGTGTGAAATAACTACCGGCTGATTTCCAGTGTTTTTGAATTTGAACTCGTAAACAGCTTGTACGCCTTCGGTTACATTACCGAAATCATGCAAGTCTTTTTCAAAGGTCAACACGCCTTGTGCTGAAACCATCCCTTGTGTAAGCACTACTAGGACAAGGGAAAGTAAAAGATAGACTTTTTTCATAATTTTTTAAAGATTAGCTTTCGTTAGAAGCCCTATAAGTGAGCTAACAAAAATAATAAAAATTAGTTCTGTTAGCTACAAAAATCGCCTGATAAACAGGGGGCAAGACAAACCATTTGAAAATGGGGTAAAATCTACGTAGTTTTGGCTTTAAAAATCCTTATAGAACCTTATAAGAAAACGCATGCAAACCGTTGAACGGATTAATCAGCTTTCCCTTACCAAAGAAGAAATGTTGCAGGACTATCGCATTGCGTGCGAGAGTCGGCAGGCCAGTTTAACCGGCCGCAAAGAAGTGTTCATGGGTAAAGCCAAGTTCGGGATTTTCGGTGACGGCAAAGAAGTGGCCCAGTTAGCAATGGCCCGTTTTTTCCGCCCCGGCGATTTCCGTTCAGGATACTATAGAGACCAGACGTTCATGTTCGCCATTGGCGAATTAACCTTACAGCAGTTTTTCGCGCAGTTGTACGCCCACACAGACGTGGAGCAGGAGCCGTCTACTGCCGGCCGCAGCATGACGGGCCACTTCGGGACCCGTTTATTGGACGATGAAGGGAATTGGAAGCCCCAGACCTCCGCCAAGAACTCCTCCGCAGATATTTCACCCACCGGTGCCCAGATGCCTCGCTTGTTAGGCTTGGCCTACGCATCTAAATTATACAGACAAAACCCAGAACTGCACCAATTCACAGATTTCTCTCACAACGGAGATGAAATCGCCTTCGGGACTATTGGCAACGCCTCTACCTCAGAAGGGGTGTTCTTTGAGACCATCAATGCCGCCGGGGTGTTGCAGGTGCCCATGTTGGTTTCGGTGTGGGACGATGGCTACGGCATTTCGGTGCCCGCGCACTACCAGACCACCAAGAGCAGCATCTCTGAGATTCTGGCTGGTTTCCAGCGCGAAGCGCCCGGTGAACAAGGCTACGAAATCTTCAAAGCGAAAGGCTGGGATTACGCCGGTCTGTGCGAAGTCTACCAACAGGCTACTCAGGTTTGTCGCGAGCAGCACGTACCCGTCCTGATTCACGTAGAGGAAATGACGCAGCCGCAAGGCCACTCCACGTCCGGCTCGCATGAGCGCTACAAATCAAAGGAACGGTTAGCCTGGGAAGAGGAGTACGACTGTATCAAGCAGATGCGCAATTGGTTAATCACCAACGGCTACGCCGAACACGCCGAACTGAACCAGATTGAAGCCGAGGCGAAAGAAACCGTGCGTCAGGCCCGCGCCAATGCCTGGACCTCTTTCAACAACGCCATTCAGGAAGACCACAAGCAATGCCTGCATATTCTAGACCAACTGGTGAGCAGCAGCGCCCAGAATGTCTCCCAAATCGCTACTCTTAGAGAAGAGCTGAGCAAAGTGCTGAACCCTTTGCGCTCAGACGCTATTAGAGCAGCCCGTAAAGCATTGCGCTATGTACGCCAGGAGAAAACCGCCGCTAAACGCGAACTGGTAAAATGGCTGGAAACCGTGCAGGGCGAAAATGCCGAGCGCTATAACTCCTACCTCTACAGCCAGTCAGAAGAGTCTGCGTTGCTGGTGGAAGAAATAAAACCCGAGTACACTGAAAACAGCCCGTTGGTAGATGGCCGCGAAGTGTTGCAAGCCTGTTTTGATGCCGCTTTAGCCCGTGAGCCTCGTTTATTTGCCATCGGCGAAGACGTAGGAAAGATTGGGGACGTAAACCAGGCGTTTGCCGGTTTGCAGGAAAAATATGGTGAGTTGCGCGTCACTGATACTGGAATCAGAGAGTGTACCATTGCCGGACAAGGAATTGGAGCCGCCTTACGGGGCCTCCGGCCGATTACCGAAATCCAGTACCTGGACTATTTGCTGTACGCCATCCAGATTCTGAGCGATGACGTGGCCAGTTTGCAGTACCGCACCAAAGGCGGGCAGAAAGCGCCTATGATCGTGCGCACGCGTGGTCACCGGTTGGAAGGCGTTTGGCACTCCGGTTCGCCTATGGGCATGATTGTGAATAGCTTGCGCGGAATGCACGTACTGGTGCCTAGAAACATGACCCAAGCCGCCGGATTTTACAACTTGTTGCTGAAGTCAGATGAACCGGCTTTGGTAGTGGAACCTCTGAACGGCTACCGCCTAAAAGAGCGCATTCCGGCTAACATTGGCGAGTTCACCGTGGCGTTGGGTATGCCGGAAACTTTAAGAAAAGGAACGGACATCACCATTGTCACCTACGGGTCTATGTGCAAAGTAGTCATGGAGGCCGCCGAGCAGTTGCATTCTGTGGGCATCTCAGCGGAAGTGATTGACGTACAAACCCTTCTGCCTTTTGACTTAGAGCATGTGATTACCGACTCCATCCGGAAAACCAACCGGGTGCTGATTACGGATGAAGACGTGTCTGGCGGAGCCACCGGGTATATGTTGCAAAAAGTGATTGACGAGCAGGAGGCCTGGCGTTGGCTGGACTCTAAACCGGCCACGCTTTCGGCGCAGGATCACCGCCCGTCCTACTCTACAGACGGAGACTATTTCTCTAAGCCTAGCGCCGAGGATGTCTTTGAAAGGGTGTACGCCATCATGCACGAGGCAGACCCAGTGAGTTTCCCGGCCCTTTACTAGCGGGTGAATTCTTTAAAAGCCAGCGGCCTGCTTTCATGAAAGCAGGCCGCTGGCTTTTGAAATGGAAGGAGAGATAGATTATTGTTGGGAGAACAAGATCACTTCTGAGGTGGTCACTGTCGGGCTTAAATTTCCAGCACGGTCCATGATCTGCACATCAAACCGGATGGTGTCGCCGCGTCTTAGAATGGCATTGGGGTTTCGGTTCTCCTCAAAAATATTGATGCTGTACCTGATATCGCCTTCCAAGGGTTCTTCCCTTTCAATGGTAGAAACCCTGGGGAAACGGCCATTGTAACTGATGGGAGTTCCGTTCAGGCTCAGAAGCTCAAACTTTCCGTCTATTTTTTTATAGGCTTTGCAGAGCATGTTGTGGAATCTAGGGCCACCCACTTTATAATCTCCCTGAATATCTTCTGGGAACAAGGTTTCTGACAAGCCTAAATCGCCGTCTCCATCCTGAAAGCGCGTGATCAGGATCAGAGAGTCATACGTGACGTTTGTCGCATTTTTGAGGGTGCGTTGTTCAATGCCTCTGAAGGTGAGGTTGGGCGTTAAGGAAAAATCTGGTTCATTGTAACAAGAATTGAGGCCCAGCGCACCAAATACAAAGGCCAGACCAAACAGGAGTCTACGTTTTTTCATAGAATAAGAATGTGCACCTAAGGTACAAATCATAACGCGCACTTACTTACTTTGTTGTATAATTTAGCATCATCCCCCATGGGTTTTATTGAAGCGTTTAAGAAAAATATCCTCCAGAAAGGTCCCCAGAATTTTGAGCAAGCGGCGTTGGAATTGTTTCATTTTCAGGCTATTCACAACCCTGTGTACCACGCTTATCTGGCCTTTTTAAGAGAAGACCCGCAAAACATACAGCAGCTCCACCAGATTCCTTTTTTGCCCATAGAGTTTTTCAAAACGCATACGGTGCAGTCGCATCCTTTTACGCCAGAGGCCATCTTCAAGAGCAGCGGAACCACCCTGCAACAAAGGAGTCAGCACCTAGTACTCGAAACCGATTTCTACACCCAGCATGCCCGGCAGTTGTTTGAGGAAACCTACGGCTCCCTGGAAAATTGCGTGGTGCTGGCCCTGCTGCCGTCTTACCTGGAACAGGGAGATTCATCGCTGGTCATGATGGTAGACCATTTCATCAAAGCGACCAAACAAACCCAACCCGGATTTTACCTCACGAACCACGCAGAACTGCGCGAAGCCGTGCAAAAAGCAAAAGCCGCCCACCAGAAAATCTACCTCTTCGGGGTCACGTACGCGCTGCTGGATTTGGCCGAGGAACTGGAAACCCCGGAGTTCAGCGGTGTGACCATCTTTGAAACCGGAGGCATGAAAGGTCGGCGGCGCGAGATGGTACGGGAAGAACTGCATTCCATTTTAACGCGAGCCTTCAACGTAGACACCATCCATTCTGAATACGGCATGACCGAACTCCTGTCTCAGGCGTACTCCACCGGCGAAGGTATTTTCCAACCGTCCCGCACGTTACGGGTATTGGTGCGGGATGTGAATGATCCGTTCTCTGTTTCTAGCGATGCCGGTTCTGGCGGGGTGAATGTCATTGATCTGGCCAACGTAGATTCTTGCGCTTTTATAGAGACTAAAGATTTGGGCAAACTCTACGCCGATGGCTCTTTTGAGATTATGGGGCGGTTTGACAATTCTGATATTAGAGGATGTAATTTGCTGGTGAGCTGATTTTCTGTCGGTTTTGTTTAGGGCTTCTTTGGGGATAATGGCTTGTAAATGCCTTACGCTGTTCCCTTGGCTGTGCGGCTGTTGCGTTGAATCGGTTGGTGCATGCAGTTTGCCTGTTGCTGGCGTGGCGGGTGGTTGATGCGGTGCCCTTATGCTGGGTTGTTGCATGGCTTCCCTCCGTGCGCTCATGGCCGCGGGGCCCCGTCTTCCCCTCGCGCACTGCCCTTTCGGCCTGAGGTGTCTTTCTCTCTTAGTTTCGCCATTGCAGGGCCAAAAGCGAGGCGCGCTCGGGAAAGACTGGAAAAGGGGAAAGTAGGTTTGGTATAAAATACAAAGTATCATGGTTCAAGTCTGTGACTTGGACCTACCATAACCGGAAGTTTGCAACTTCCGTGAGGGGAAGGCTTCTAATGCAGAGATTCCCCCTTTGAAGGTGGCGTAGGGGGATGTTTACACAAGCAGATCATACGCATTCCTTTCTTCTGCAAAGCGTCGTTTTACACCTCTTTTTCTAAAAACTGCTTCAAAACAGCCGCGCCTCTCAGCTATAAACTGAGAGGCGCGGCTGTTTATGGAATGGCTGCTTACTTAGAGTAGGCTTTGGCGTCATCTTCGGTGATGGTGTCTTCGCTCATGATCACCAGGCGCTCTACCACGTTTCTAAGTTCGCGAACGTTGCCGCGCCAGTCCAAACCTTGTAGGTAGGTGAGGGCCTCTGAAGAAATTTTCTTGGGTTTGTTGCCATAATCGCGGGCCACGTCTTGGAGGAATTTTTCCACCAGATCAGGTATGTCTTCGCGGCGCTCGTTCAGGGGCGGCACATGAATCAGGATCACACTGAGGCGGTGGTACAAGTCTTCCCGGAAGTTTTTGGCTTCAATTTCCTCCAGCAGGTTTTTATTGGTGGCAGCCACTACGCGTACATCTACCGTGATGTCTTTGTCTCCGCCTACGCGGGTGATTTTGTGCTCCTGCAGGGCGCGTAATACTTTGGCTTGGGCCGAAAGGCTCATGTCGCCAATCTCATCCAGAAACAAGGTACCTCCGGTGGCTTGCTCAAACTTCCCGATGCGCTGTTTTACCGCTGATGTAAACGAGCCTTTCTCATGCCCGAATAATTCGCTTTCAATCAATTCGCTGGGAATGGCCGCGCAGTTTACTTCCACCAAGGGACCTGAGGCACGGTTACTTTGCTCATGGAGCGAGCGGGCGACCAATTCTTTTCCGGCGCCGTTGGGGCCGGTGATCAGCACCCGGGCATCTGTAGGGGCTACTTTGGCTACGGCAGATTTCACCTTGCCCAAAGCAGGGGAGGAGCCCACCATTTCATAGGTTTTAGAAATCTTTTTCTTGAGGGTCTTGGTTTCAGTGACCAGCGTGGCTTTGTCCAGTGCATTGCGCACACTTACCAAGAGGCGGTTCAAATCTGGCGGTTTCACCAGAAAGTCATAGGCGCCTTTCTTGGTGGCTTCCACGGCGGTGTCAATGGTGCCATGGGCCGAAATCATGATAAAAGGGGTATCTGGTACCAGCACCATGGCTCTCTCCAGCACCTCCATGCCGTCTACTTTGGGCATTTTGATATCGCAGAGCACCACGTCATATTTACTTTTCTGGAGCAGATCAAGCCCGCGTTCGCCGTCTTCGGCTTCGTCTACGGTATAGTTTTCGTACTCCAGAATTTCTTTGAGGGTGTAGCGAATGCTACGTTCATCATCTATGATCAGGATTTTGGGCATGTGTTTTTTTGATTTAGAATACCAACGGTTAAACCGAAGGGTTTATTCCTGGGGCATACGCGGGAACAACCCTATTGGATATTTTGGAGCCAGTTTGCCAGATTCGACCTATAAACCGACGTATAACAAAGAATAAAAGTATAAAAAGTTAAGCAGTTGGCAAGTGCTGGGCTCAGGTTCCCTGCGCAACTGCCAATAAGACTTTGATTCTTTCTAAAGAGGCTAACATATTGCCATATTCTGTGGTCAGCGGAGTGCCGCCCATGGGAACATTCTCTCGTTTAAACGTCATCTTGCTTGCTGCAAATTCTCTGGCAGAGGCATGGAATTCCGTCACGCCGGTTTTCGCCAGAAGCGGGACTAGGTTTTGTTCCGTAATTCCGCCGCCCGGCATGATGGTCAGGTCTTTTCCGGCTTTTCTGCATAGTTCGGCAATAAGGTCTGCCCCTTCAGGAGCCGAGGCTTTCTGCCCTGAGGTAAGCAATCGGTCAACTTTTAGGTGAAGCAGCGCGGCAAGAGCTTGGTACGGGTCTGGCGTTAAGTCAAAGGCCCGATGAAAGGTGACACTAAGCGAACGGGCCAGTGTTATCAATTCCTGCGTGCGGAGGGTGTCAATGTTCCCGTCTGGTAGTAAAATGCCTAGCACAACCCCATCGGCACCTAGTTGTTTGGCTACCTCAATGTCCTGTCGCATGACAGCAAACTCAAGGTCAGAGTACAGGAAATCGCCCCGGCGCGGCCGAATGAGGATGTGCAGACCAATGGAAAGGTGCTCTCGGCATAGCCGAATCATGCCCGCGCTGGGGGAGGTGCCACCTTCCACCAGATTCGCACAGAGTTCTACCCGCCGGGCACCCGCTTTCTCTGCTGTAATTGCAGATTCTACGGAGTCTACGCACACCTCCATGCCTATTGGTTTACCCATAGAACTTATAGCTTAAATTTAGCATCCAGCAATTTATTTGTGTGGGTATCACGCACCGCATAGTTGAACCCGCGCTGAATGCAGTAACCGCCGTACTCGCCTTGTTTGTTGATGGCAATGAAACCCACCTGCAGGTCTTTTACATTTTTCTGTTTGGAGATAATGCGCTCTACGGCCAGTTGGCAGGCTTTCTCAGGGGCGTGTCCCTGGCGCATCAGTTCTACCACCAAATGACTGCCTACCATCCTGATGACCGCTTCGCCTAAGCCGGTGGCGGTTGCGGCGCCAATCTCATTGTCTACAAACAGCCCTGCTCCAATAATAGGAGAATCGCCCACGCGGCCCCTCATTTTGAAGGCGGCTCCGCTGGTGGTACAAGCCCCGGCCAGGTTCCCGTGTACGTCTAAGGCGAGCAAGCCAATAGTGTCATGGTTTTCAATATTGATGACCGGTTTGTACTTGGATTCTTTGAGCCAGTTTTTCCAGTCTTTCTCTGATTCTGGGGTAAGCAGATTCTCTTTCTGGAAGCCCTTAGACAGCGCAAACTTCAGCGCTCCGTCGCCCACTAGCATCACGTGGGGCGTGTCTTCCATTACTTTGCGGGCTACCGAGATGGGATGCTTGATGTGCTGAAGGTAGGCCACTGCACCGCAGTTGCTGTCTTTGTCCATAATGCAGGCATCTAAGGTCACGTTTCCTTCCCGGTCTGGGAAGCCGCCATAACCCACAGTTCGCACGTTGGGGTCAGCCTCGGGCACCCGAACGCCGGCTTCCACGGCATCCAGCGCATGGCCGTTCTGGGAAAGGATTTTCCAGGCGGCTTCGTTGGCGGGCATTCCGTGGTCCCAGGTAGAAATCACCAGCGGTTTATTGGTTTTGCCTTGCGGTAACGTTCCGGCAAAAACCCGGTGAATGGGATACAAGCCGCTCACAAAAGCGGTACCAAGCGCCGAAAGCCGTAAGAAATGTCGTCTGCTTTTCATGTGGAAGAAAGAATTTCTGGTAAAGAGGAGTACTGCCGGCGTAAGATGCCAAGGGATTTTGAGCCGTTTTCCAGAAAATAGAGCGTAAACTATTTTTCTCATTGCTCCGTCTTACTAAAAAGTACTGAATGGAAGAAAGCAACATGCCGCGTTAGAGCGCCAGTACACCCTCCAGCACAATCTGGGCCTGGCTCCGGACTTCCAGCGTGCTTTCATCTTTGATTCGTAGATCCAGATAGCCGCCCCTGGCCGAGAGTTGAAACGCCCGCAGCTCGGTTTTCTGCAACCTATCGGCCCAGAATGTGGCCAACACACTATGCGCCGACCCAGTCACAGGGTCTTCATTGATGCCCACCCAAGGCCAGAAGCACCTGGAATAAAAATCATAGTCCGGGTCTTCAGATTTGGTGGTCACAGCCAAGCCGTTGACACTGTCCAGTAGCCGCACCAGTTGCGGGAAATCTGGCCGAAGTTGGAGCAGGGTTTCTTTGTCTGGCACTTCCAGAATGAGCATCTGAATGGCTTCTGAGAAATACAGAGAGGCCACGGCGGGCGAAAGGCTCAAGGCTTCAAAGATGACCGGCAGCGCCGGATGGGGCTTATAACCGTACAGCGGAAACTGCATGAGAATACTTCCAGCTTCCTGTACGGCTTGTAGTACCAGGTTCTGCCGGGTCTTAAACGTTACCTGCGCCAGTTCTAGCTTCTCCAGCACCAACTTCGCGGAGGCCAAGGTGGCGTGTCCGCAAAAAGCTATTTCTGTGGTAGGAGTGAAGTACCGGATGTCAAAGGTAGAAGCCTGTTCTGACTGGCGCACCAGAAAAGCTGTTTCAGACAGATTGAGTTCGGCGGCAATGGCTTGCATGTGCTGTTCTGCCAATGGTTCCTCCAGTAGACACACGCCTGCCGGGTTTCCCTTGAACGCTTCCTTCGTAAAGGCGTCAATGATGTAGGTTTTAATTTGCATGTTCCCTCCAAGCTAAGGGCTCAATCTACTAAAGTTCTGGTTTTATCTATGGCATTGCCCTTAGAAAACTCTCTTTAGAAGTAACTTTTATTTAAAGATCACTTGAAAGGTGATGTAATGGTTTATGTTGAAAGTTTGCCCCCAATTCTCAACTGGAATTCCGTCTTTGCTCAACTCACAGTACAACAGTAAGCCTGGCTGGGCAGGGTCTTCATACGGAAGGCTGTAAGCAAACAAGGTGATGGGTTTGTCCATGCTATAACGCACCACTTTTCCGTCTGATGGGTCTCTAAGGCTGTAGGTGGTCGCTTTTGTGGTAGGAAACATTCTGAGGTTACTGAAATTAGGGAAGAAGAACTGGACTTTAACCGAGTCCTTTCCCACCTTCTTTGACATGAGCGCAAAATCCAAGTTGTCGCCTTCAATCTTCAAACCCATTTTACTGGTATTCACCAAGGTATCGGTTTTAGCCAACTTTTTATTCCAGTATTCTTTCGCTACAATCTTGTAATGTTTGTTCTTTAGCTGCTTGCCTTCCACATTGATATTGAAGTAGTCAATTCCCTCAAATCTGTAGTAGTCTTTTAGCTCCTGTGAACTAACTCCCCATTTAACTGTCACATTGATTGAATCATGTTTCTGCCCTGATGAGGTGGAAATTATTAGGAAGCTTAACGCTATAAGAGAGAAGAAACTTTTCATGAGTTTTAGATGCAATTTTTTAAATGTTCAGGCTAAACGGCATAGGAGGTCGTCCGATGGCTAACCTTTATACAGTTTTAATAAACGTTTTTCTTTTTAATAATCTATTTAAATGAGTTTATTTTTTGAGCTTTTGATAACAGTTTTCATTTTCATAATAGCCTACGCAAAACAAGATTGTTCCATTCTTTCTGTCCACATAACCACTACCATTGCTTACAGTATCATTTAATAGTTCTGGAAATCGAGATACATCTCTATCAAAATTTAAAAAATAAGGTGAGTCAAAACTAATAACGTCATGCTCAATTGTCCATTTACCATCCATTTCAAGCACCAATTTTTCTGATTTATCATAAACCCTTCTATGGTACCTTCCTTGGGTTTGTATTTGGATTGTATCAAAAGTGTTTACGTAATTAACAGGAGCATACCATCCAATAATTTCAGCTTCACCATAAGTGCAACCTGCCTGGAATAAGGTTAAGTAAAAGCAAATAACGACAAGTATAATAGCTATTTTATTTTTCATGGTTTGTCGCCTTACTGTTAACGTTTTGACTAAACGGCGGCAGAGGCTGTCGGCCGAAAATTCTGCATTTTTAGGCGTAATTATTGTTTTTTTCTAGGATATTGAAATGAGTTTAACTTTTCAACAAGTGTCTTCCAATCTATGAACTCTCCTACAGTTTTAAACGCATCTAAATCGATGTACCTATTCTTGAACGGCTTTTCTTTTTTATTTAACCGTTCAAGTAAATATACTATCCTTTCAAATATCTCATTTGAAGTCATATTCCTTGGCAAGGAATGTTCAAAAGCTTTTCCATAATATTCGAATCTCTTCTTTCTTACCCCTTTACAAATTCTTTTTGATGTTATAAAATAATAGTCCCCTCTAACTTGCGAACCTAGAATATAGAGATTTATCCAACCAGTAACTTCATTATATTTTCAAGGGTACCAAACACTTCTATGGAAAAAATTTATTATATTTTGATATGAAATTGGTGCAGTTTCTTTCTAATCCTCTTTTTTAAATTCACTTTCTTTTAATTTCATTTCTTTAGTATGGGTTTCTAAGTCGCATCTATAGATTGGAATTTCAAAAAAGTAAGGTTCTAACATCTGGAATTTTTAATTTAATTACGCCTAATGGACCTGTGTATACGGCGGCGGAGGCCGTCGGCCAAGATGCCGTATACACCTTGTTGTTCGGAGTTATTTATCTTTATTTCTTAGCTAAGGAAATATAATAATCTGATTTGATGAAGTTGATGCAATCTTCTATTATCCTTTTGAGAGCATCTTTTTCCTTCTCCATGATGCCTGTTCCCCAATCAGCTCGTTGAACTGCAATAAGTATCTCTTTTTCAGTTTCCGACCTTACTTCAACTTCTTTTCTGTTTAACAAAAGGCTTCCTGGTCGGGGAAGGTTGTCATACCTTTTTAAAGCTACTTTCTGAACAAACTCAATCTTGCAAGTTTGAGAACTTTGGTCTTGTAAAATTAAAGTTACCGTTCCTCCATCCATCCAGAGTTGAACATCTTCAATTGTCAGCTTTTCTTTAATATTGAACACTTTTACTATTAATTACGCACAACTACTGTATTTATGCACCACCTACACTTTTCAGCCCTATGTGCGCAGGTGAGTTGTTAATGTGAACAGACAATATACCACCGAGCAATCTCTCTAAGGTAGTAAATACCACCAATTTACCAATCTCACTTCACAAACAATCTGGCGTCAAAAGGGAAGGGCTCAGAGGCCAGTAGTTGCACTTGGGAGAAGTCGCGGTGGCGGGGATTGAACAGGTAGTTGTGGTCGCCTTGTACTACGGCCGAGGGGACTTTCATGCCCACAAAACGGCTTTCCTGCACAAAGGCATCGCCTATAAGTTGGGTGGCATTGGGGTGGGGGAAAGAACGCCAGTCTTCCGGCAGTTGGTCGGGTGGTATGTGGGTGAGCAGGAGGTCATCGGGTACTTCCAGCGTAATGAGCCAGTAGTCGGCGGGCACAATGCCGAGGGGCGTGTGCACGGCAATCTCAGTGGTGCAGAGCGCGCGCGATTCGCAGGTGTAGAGCAGGGCGGTGCCTTTGCTGTTCCAGCGGCCGCCCGCCAATTCGGCTCCACGGCCCGAGAGGTCATTTTTGTATAGGCCTTTGCTCAGGCGGTACACCCTCATGCCAGCACGCCGTGTTCAATACGCGTGAGTTCGTCTTTGAGCAGGCTAATCCCGAAGGTGGTATCCAGCAGGCTTTTGGGAGTGATGCCGCCCAAGGCCACATTCTTCGCCTCAAGCCAGGCATTGAAGCTTTCATCATTGCCAAAGACCTCGGTGCCGCGCTTATAAAGCAAAGTCACTTCCAGAATCTTCTCAGAATGGATAGGGTCAAAGGTCTTCTTCTCTTTTTTATACCGCTGAATGGTGCGCTCAGATAAATGCAGAAACACAGACCACTCACTAAGGTTAAACGGACTCTGACTCGCAATCTTTACGAAGAGCGGGTACTTGATGCCCTGCCGAACCGTTTGCACCAGCAACAGAATGTCGCGGTCATCTACTGTCGTATTGGAAAGATGGGTTTCAAGGTTCAACGCAGCCATAGGAGTAGTCATGTAAGTCAAAGATAACAATTGTCTTTAAATAAACGACAGTTGTCCTGATTAAGTTTGCTGGAAGCAGATAACCATAAAGTGGCCAGAGAAAGAAGAAGCTGTTTAACGCCTGTTTTTAGAGAAACAACCCCAAAACAGTGAATACAGTATAGAAGGACATTTTTGCACCTTCTCCCAATTCTGCTTATCCTTGCCCCGCCACTTGCGCCTTCATTATGATTAGAAAGAAACCGCTCTATAAAAGTCTGTACCTACAAGTCATCACGGCCATCGTCATCGGCGTAGCCTTGGGCCACTTCATGCCAGATCTGGCCGTGCAACTGAAACCGCTCGGCGATGCCTTTATCAAGCTGGTTAAAATGATGATCGGGCCGGTGGTGTTCTGCACCATTGTGACGGGCATTGCCGGCATGCAGGACATGAAGCAGGTGGGTAGGGTAGGCGTGAAGGCGCTGCTTTATTTCGAAGTGCTCACCACGGTGGCTTTGCTCTTGGGCTTGTTGGTGGTAAACCTGTTGCAGCCCGGCGCAGGCATGCACGTAAACGCCGCCAGCCTGGACACCGATGCGCTTTCTTCCATGACCAGCGCCGGCGAGCACGCCGATAACTCCGGTGCCCTGGGCTTTTTCATGCACCTCATCCCCAACAACATCATAGACGCCCTCGCCAAAGGCGATCTGCTGCAGATTCTGTTTTTCTCTATCCTGTTCGGGTTCGGTTTGTCAAAAATAGGCGAGAAAGGAAGGCCGGTGTACACGGCTATTCAGTCCATTGCCAACGCGTTGTTCGCCGTGATCCATATCATCATGAAAGTAGCGCCGCTGGGTGCGCTGGGCGCGATGGCCTACACCATTGGGCGGTACGGGTTGGCTTCGCTGGGTTCGTTGGGGCAGTTGATGGGCGCTTTTTACCTGACCTGCGTGCTGTTTGTGGTACTGGTGTTGGGCACGGTCATGAGACTGATGGGTTTTAGTATCTTCAAGCTGCTGCGCTACCTCAAAGAAGAACTCCTGATTGTGCTGGGTACCTCTTCCTCAGAAGCGGCGCTGCCCAGCCTCATGGAAAAACTGGAACGGGTAGGCTGCGCCAAACCAGTGGTAGGATTAGTGGTACCCACCGGCTACTCCTTCAACCTGGACGGAACCTCCATTTACCTCACCATGGCCGCAGTGTTTGTGGCGCAGGCCACCGATACGCCACTGGATTTCGGGCACCAACTCACCTTGCTGCTGGTGCTGTTGCTCACCTCCAAAGGCGCTGCCGGAGTGACGGGCAGCGGATTTATCACGTTAGCGGCTACGTTGCCGGTAGTAGGCAACATTCCCGTAGCCGGACTAGCGCTGATTCTGGGCATAGACCGCTTCATGAGCGAGGCGCGCGCGCTCACCAACCTCATCGGCAATGCCGTGGCTACCCTTTTCGTGGCGAAGTGGGAAAAGGAGATAGACCTGGAGCAGGCCAAAAAGTTAATCGGGTAAAAGGCGTTTCGGGACCGTTTTTAGGAAAACGGCCCCGAAACGTTATACTTCCTCTGGGTGGTAGATGATCTTGTCGCGGTGCTTCATGCCCCAGTCGCGCAGTTCGTTGATGACCGGGGTGAGGCTGTGGCCGTACTCGGTGATGGAATATTCCACGGTAACCGGCGAGGTGTCATGCACGGTGCGTTTCACCAGTTTATTCACTTCCAGCTCTTTCAGTTCCTTGGAGAGCATTTTGGCCGTGATACCCTGCACATCGCGGTGCAGTTCTTTAAAGCGTCTTTTGTGTACGCAAAGGGCCACAATAATCGGGATTTTCCATTTTCCGCTTAAAATGTCCAATGCATCTCTAATGGGAAGAATGTGCGTGATGCACAAGTTGCGTTCTTGGGTGATAACTGCTTCCATATCTGTGTGATTTCACGGTGTATACTAGTATACAAACGTAAACCAGTATCTATTAGAAACCAAAGGTACGTAAATTTGTTTATACAACTAACGTACTAACATATATTTTTAAAAGCAGAAAAGATGGACATACTACAGGGCTTGAACTGGCGCTACGCCACCAAACGCATGACGGGAGAGAAGATCCCGCAAGAGAAATTAGACACTATCCTGGAAGCCATCCGGCTTTCGGCTTCCTCCATGGGTTTTCAGCCCTATAGTGTAGTAGTGGTGGAAGACCCCGAAGTCAGGAAACAGATTCAGGCCGTGGCCTTCAACCAGCCCCAGATTGTGGAGGCGTCGCATCTGCTCATTTTCGCCGCCTGGGATACATTGACCGAGGAGCAGGTGACTGCTTACATGAACCAGATTGCGTCTGAAAGAGGCGTGGGTATTGAAACGTTAACCGGTTTTGCAGCCAGCATCAACAACTTAATTAAAAGCAGAACCCCCGAGGAGAATTTCAACTGGGCGGCCAAGCAAGCGTACATCGCCTTAGGAACGGGACTGGCCGCCGCCGCTACCGAGCGGGTAGACGGCACGCCTATGGAAGGTTTCAACCCGGCTGCGCTGGATGAACTGCTTGGTTTGCGCGAAAAAGGGCTACGGAGTGTGGCCTTGCTGGCCCTGGGCTACCGCGATGAAACCAAAGACGTACTGGCCAAGGCTAAGAAAGTGCGCCGTCCGGCCCAGGATTTTTTCGTGCACGTGGCGTAACCAATTTATTTTATATAAAGAATAAAGCTTTAGGAAACTCGTGTTGCGCAGAAAAACACAAGCTGCCGCACGGGTTTCTGTTCCTTTTCAATTCTTACCCGTTTTTATAAACACCATGAAAAAACGCACCCTCGGGAAATCCGGATTAGAAGTAGCCCCGCTGGCTTTCGGCGGCAACGTGTTCGGCTGGACCATTGATGAGAAAACTTCCTTTCAATTATTAGACGCCTTCACCGATGCCGGTTTCAACCTCATTGACACCGCCGATGGCTACTCCGTTTGGGTACCTGGCAACACCGGCGGCGAGTCAGAAACCATCATCGGGAATTGGCTCAAGTCGCGCGGCAACCGCGAGAAAGTGGTCATCGCCACCAAAGTAGGCTGGGAAATAGGCCCTAACCAGAAAGGCCTGAAAAAAGACTACATCATGAGCCGCGTAGAAGAATCCTTGCGCCGCCTCCAAACCGATTACATCGACCTCTACCAGTCGCACGTAGATGATGAAAGCACCCCGTTTGAGGAAACGCTGGAAGCCTACCAACAACTGATTCAGCAAGGCAAAGTCCGCGCCATTGGGGCCTCCAACATCAAAGCTGATCGTTTGAAACAAGCTTTGGACGTGAGCAAGCATCACAACTTCCCCATCTACCAGAGCCTGCAACCCGAATACAACCTCTACAGCCGCCAGGACTTTGAAGCGGAACTGGAGCCGTTGTGCTTACAAGTAGGCATTGGCGTGATTTGTTATTACGCCCTAGCCAGCGGATTCCTGACAGGCAAGTACCGTTCTGAGGAAGATTTAAACAAAAGCCAGCGCGGCGGTGGCGTAAAACGCTTCCTGAACGAACGCGGCTACAGCATTCTTTCCGCCTTAGACCAAGTAGCCGCCACACACAACGCCAATCCCGCGCAGGTGTCTCTGGCCTGGCTCATGGCCCGCCCCAGCATCACCGCGCCCATCGCCAGCGCCACCAGCCTGGAGCAATTGCAGGATTTAACCAAAGCGGCGCAATTAGAATTAAGCCAGGAAGATATCTCTGCATTAGACCAAGCCAGTGCTTATTAGGCAAGAAGTTTCTAGATGCTTTATTCCCTGTTTCGGGCTGTTTTTCGTAAATCGACCCCGAAACAGGGAATCGCTTTTTATAAGATTGCAGTTGTTTTGCTTAATAGCAATCCCTCTCCCTCGCTCGCCTCTGGCGAGTGTGAGTTACCTGCGGCGTCCCGCCGCTAAATTAATATGCCGTACAGATTTTCCATGACTCGGCCGGAGGCCGAAAGTAGCTCACACTCGCCAGAGGCGAGCGAGGGAGAAGATATGTATTTCTGCTCTCTATAGTGGAATTCCTGATATCTGAGAGAATATATGGCGCACTTCACATCATTGGTGGAAATGATGAAGTTCCAGTGCCGTTTTGAGCACGTTTTTAGAAAAACAACCCCAAACGGAAAGACTAATCCAAAAAAATCTGCCGCGGGATAAACAAATCATCCAGATTGACCAGAGCGTGCAGAATAGGATGCAGTTCCTCGCGCTGCAGTTGGAACATATCCCTAATTCCCAGAAACTTTACTTCTTCCAGCAGTTGGGCGTGCGGCTCATGTTCAGGATCAGAGCCGAGGGCGAGGGTGCCTTGTACTAGTTTTACCTCGAAGAAAAGCTCAAGGGCATGCAGCGGCGGGCGGAGGAATTCATTCAGATACAGGAACCGGCCCACTTCCACCTCCAAGCCGGTTTCTTCCTGGAACTCGCGTTTGAGGCAGTCTTTTATTTTTTCGCCATAGTTTAATCCGCCGCCGGGGGGCATCCAGAAGTTACCATCGCCGAAGGCAGCTTTGTGGCGGGCCAGGAGTAATTTGTCTTCTAGTACCAAAAGTCCGCACACGCGGGTTCTGGTTTTATTTGAGTAAGGTTCCGCAAGCGGGTGAATGTTCTCCATAGTTGTGGGGACGCGCCTAAGGCAGTACTTTTGCCAGATGCTAAAAACGTACAATCCAGAATTTAAGGATACGGTGATAGAAAAACTTCAGCGGCAATTTTACATGCATTTGCTGGGTTTTAAAATAGAAACGGTAGAAATTGGGCTGATTGAAGGCCAATTAACCCTGGAAGAAAAGCACAAACAGAACAAAGGTTTCGCCCACGGCGGCGTAATCGCTACGCTGGCCGACATTGTGATGGGCTTTGCCGTGGTCACGCTGGTGCCCGCCGACCAACACGTGGTCACCGCCGATTTAAAGATTTCTTACCTGAACCCTGGCGTGGGCACCGCGCTTTTTGCCAAAGGCTGGGTCCTGAAACAAGGCCGGAAGTTGAACTTTTGTGAGGCAGAAATTTTTAGTATAGATGGGCAGGGTGAGAAAAAACTCATCGCCAAAGCCTCGGCTACCATGGCTATTTTAGCTCCCGAAGCCGCTAATCCTCAGAACTAAAGATGACCCCAGCCGAAGCGCTCCGCAAGAATTTCCCGTTTGAACCCACCCAAGACCAGGACCAGCTTTTCAGGAAACTGGACCAGTTTATCATGCGCCGCACGGGCCTTAAGGAGGTGTTCCTGCTCAAAGGGTACGCCGGTACCGGTAAAACCACGGTGGTGAGCGCGTTGGTGAAAATCCTGAACAGCTTCGGGTATAAATATGTACTGCTGGCCCCCACCGGACGGGCGGCCAAGGTTATGTCCACGTATTCGGCCAAGCCGGCGTCTACCATCCACAAGAAAATCTACAAACAGACCGCTAACCCGTATTCAGACGGTTTGGCTTTTTCGCGCCAGCCTAACAAGAGCGAGCAGGTAATTTACATTGTGGATGAGGCATCCATGATTTCAGACGACAAAGCGTTTGGCGACAGCGGGCTGTTGCAAGATTTATTGGGTTACGTGTTTGAGAAGCCCAGCAACAAACTGCTGCTCATTGGCGACACCGCCCAGTTGCCGCCCGTGAACCAGACCATCAGTCCGTCTCTGGATGCGGCTTATCTGCAAAGTAATTTCAGTTGCCACGTGCACGAGATGGAGATGCGGCAGGTGATGCGGCAAGCCGAAGAATCTGGCATTCTCATGAACGCCACCCGCTTGCGCAATGAGCTCTTGAAAGAAGAACCGGAACTAGCTTTCAGAACCCGTGGCTACCGCGATATCTTCTCCATGCGCGGCGATAAACTGGAAGACGGCCTGCGCTACGCTTATGATAAATTCGGGATTGACAACACCACCGTTATCTGCCGCTCCAACAAAACCGCCAACCTCTATAACCAGCACATCAGGCGGCAGATTTTCTTTTCCGAAGACGAGATTGGGGTAGGCGATTACCTCATGATTGTGCGCAACAACTACACCTGGCTGCCCAAAGACTCCAGTATCGGGTTTATGGCCAACGGTGACTTCGTAGAGATTACCAAGATTATTCGCTATGAAGAAATGTACGGCCTGCGCTTCGCGGATGTGCGCATCCGGTTTGTGGATTATCCCAACGAGGAAGAGTTGGACACCAAAATCATGCTGGATACCTTGTATTCAGAGGCACCGGCGTTGCCCTCAGACAAGAACAAGGAGTTGTACCAGCAGGTTTTGTTAGATTACCAGCACATCAACAACAAGCGGCAACGGGCGCAGGAAATGCGGCAAGACAAGTACCTGAATGCCTTGCAGGTAAAGTTTGCCTATGCGCTTACCTGTCATAAAGCCCAGGGTGGCCAATGGCAGGCCGTGTTCGTGGACCACGGTTTCCTGAAGGATGATTTGGTAAACCAGGAGTTCGCCCGCTGGTTGTATACGGCCGCCACCCGCGCGTCTGAGCAGTTGTTTCTAGTGAACTTCAACGAGAAACTGCTGGAGAACGCGCCCGAACGTGTGGAAGATTGAGTATCTTCGCTATTGCTGATTGGCTTACTTTATTGATTAGATATGAAAAAATTATTCTTTGGCGTTTTGTTCCTGCTGTTTGGGACTACTGCCGTCATGGCGCAAGACACCACCGCCACGCAGGCCGTGACGCCTATACCTGCTCCGGCTCCAACCCCAGTGGGTCCTTCCATTCAGTTTGAAGAGAAACGGTTCGATTTTGGCGAGATCAAAGCCGGCGATGTGGTGGAGCATACCTTCAAGTTCACGAACAACGGTACCCTGCCTTTAATAATCGCCAACGTAAAAACCACCTGCGGCTGCACCGCCACCGACTTCCCGAAAGCACCCGTGATTCCCGGTGAAACCGCTTCTATTACGGCCAAATTCAACAGCTCCGGTAAACGCGGGCAGCAGAACAAAGTCATTACGGTAGAGTCAAACGCCATCCAAGGCAATACGCAGTTCATTATTTCCACTTTAGTAACTGCGGTCAATTAGCGTTTAAAGCACGTTTTACTAAAAATAACGTTAAAACGCCTCTCTTGCTAAGCAGGAGAGGCGTTTTCAGTTGGTGACATGGTAGATATTTTACCGAAGGTGCTTCGCCAAAGCCCACACCAGATTCAGCCAGCCACCAATCAGGAACAAGCCGCCAATAGGCGTGATAGCGCCCATCCATTTGATGCCGGTGAGGCAAAGAATGTACAGAGAACCGGAGAAAATCAGAATACCTATCAGAAAGCAAAGCCCGGAGAAGCGCATGCCGGTTGCGGCTGGGAACTGCGTCATCAGAATGCCTACCAGCAACAAGCCCAAGGCATGGTACATCTGGTATTTTACGGCGGTCTCAAAAGTCTCAGTACGGCCAGTTTCAGTTAACAGCTTGGAAAGGCCGTGCGCCCCGAAGGCCCCAATCATGACGCCCAGTCCACTCAGGAGGGCACCAAGAATCAATATCGTTTTAATGGTCATTTTCTGAAAATCAAGTTAAAATTAAGGAGCTATGGCGTAGTTTCTATTGCCAAAGATAGCACTGCCCACCCGTATCATGGTGCTGCCTTCGGCAATGGCCAGTTGGTAATCTGAACTCATGCCCATGGAGATTTCCTTGAAATGGGGAGCCTCTTTGAAAAATGCGGCTCTCAGCTCCTCGAAGTAACCGCGCAAACGCGCGAATTCCCGCTGTAGGTGCTGTTCGTCTTCAGTAAAAGTAGCCACGCCCATCACCCCACAAATACGCACGTTCTGCAACGAAACAAACTCTGCGGAACTCAATATCTGCTTCGCTTCTTCTAAGTCCAGTCCGAATTTGGTGTCTTCTTCGGCAATATAGAACTGTAGCAGGCAATCTATGACGCGGCTGTGTTTCTGGGCTTGTTTGTTGATTTCCTGCAACAATCGCAAACTGTCCACCGACTGAATGAGGTGCACAAACGGCGCAATGTACTTCACCTTGTTCGTCTGCAGGTGCCCAATCATGTGCCACTGAATATCTGCCGGAAGCTGCGGTTGTTTGTCTTTCATTTCCTGCGCCTTGTTCTCCCCAAAGGCCCGCTGCCCACCATCATACGCTTCCTGAATCAGTTCTACGGGGTGGGTTTTGGAAACGGCAATCAACTGGCAGTTGGTACCCTGCAGTCTTCTCTGGAAATCCTGTATGTTTTCTTGAATGGTCATGATAAAGAAAGAAAAATAGGGCAAGCGGTATTACATGAAGCTAACAACTACCGTCAGTCTTCTAACGCATTGGTGAAAAAGGTGTTCTTGAGCAGGAGCCACAGTAACAGCAGCACAATAGCCCAGCGCAAATATATCTGGTAGTAGTCTTTGGTATCGCGGTAGCGGGTTTCTTTTATCTCGGTTTTCTCCAGGGTGTTGATGCGCTGAAAAATCTGGGAAAGCGCATTGGCGTCTTGCGCCCGGAAGAACTGCCCCTCAGACAAAGAGGCCAGCTGCCGAAGCGTTTTCTCCTCCAGCCCGGTTTGGATAGACACCATCTGGCCGGTAGAATCAGCTTCCATGAGCACCGTGCCTTCCTTCCCAATGCCCACCGTGTACAGCTTTAGCTGAAAGGCGTGGGCTAACTGGGCGGCCAGTTCTGGGTCAAGACTTCCGGCAGTGTTTTCTCCGTCACTAATCAGAATACAGACTTTTGACTTGGCTTTGGAATCGCGCAGGCGGTTAATTGCCACGGCCAACGCGCTGCCAATGGCGGTACCGTCTTCAGAAACCATGCCCAGTTGAATGCCTTTGATGCTTTCCCGTATCAGTTCATAGTCGGTGGTGAGGGGAGCCAGAGAAAAGGCGCGGCCCGCGAAAACCACCAACCCGATTCTGTCCTGCACCCGGCCGTTCACAAACTGCAAGGCCACTTTTTTGGCGGCTTCCAGCCGATTAGGGAGGAAATCGGTCAATTCCATGGAGCCAGACACGTCCATGACCAGTACAATATCAATTCCTTCAGCGGAGAGCTCCACCGTTTCATCGGTCTTTTGCGGACGGGCCAGTGCTACCAACACCAGCATCAGAAACAACCCAAAAAACACATCTGGAATATAGCGCAGAATACTGGTCCAGTGCCAGGTAAAACTTCCCTCAAACAGGGCCACGTCCATTTTCTTCCGGAACCGCACGTGCAAAAGCCAGCGCAAAAGGAACAGCAGCGGAACGGCCAGAAGCGCGTACAGGTAGCCCGGGTTGGTCCATTCAAACGATTGCCAGGTACGCCAGGAAAACCAGCTCAAGTTGAGCCACGAAAAATCAGCGGGAGTTTGCCACATTGCGGAGGGAGTCTCGGATTAAAACATAGCGGCTGGCGGCAAAATCGGCTAATTGGCCCAATGATTCGGTTTCTTCGCTTTCCTTGTCTGAAATAATATTGCCGTAGATGGCGCGGTCGCAGACTTTCAGGGCATTGCTCACCCGCTCGTCCTCTTCGTAGTAGGTCACAATCTCTTTGGTGGTGAAGGAGTTAATGGCGGTGTCTTCCAGCTTGGTTAAGTAGTTCTTCCAGAGAATGATAGCCCGTTCCAGTTGATCTAAGGTTTTACCTCTAAGAAAGCGCTCTCTGGACGTCTGAAACCTGGATTGGAATTGCGTCTGGTCTTTCTGGAGCACATACAGTTTGTAGCGTAAATTGATTCCTTTCCCGAAAATACCCCAAATACCGCCAATGAGAATAGCAGCGGCCACGGCTCCCAAAAGCCAGTACACATAGTTGAATTCCTCCGGAACAGGCTGTAATAACGTAGTAGACTGCAGCGGCAGCGGCTCCGTGACTTCCGCTACGTTCTGGATCAGAAACACCGTGTCGCGGGCGGTGGTCAGTTGCAGCGTATCGCCGTTGTGGAACAGTTGCGCGGTTAACTGCAGGGTTTGTACGGGTTTTAGGTTAAAGGTGCGCAGCGTGTAAATGGTGCTGTCTGTGCTGATGCCTTGCACCGTACGGGTAGGGTAGAAGTCTTTTCTGACCACTTCAAAAGGGGAGAACACTACGGATGTGTCCGGAAAAACCACCTCGGCCTGAGGTGCATGCCGGGAAAGCAGCACGAATTTCACAGCCTGACCTAGTTCCACAGAATCGCGCAGGAAAAAACCCTCTACCGCAATGGCAGGAAACTGGGCTTGGGCGAAAAATGGCAGCAGACAAAAGAAAAGCCAGCCTGTTTTTTTTAGGAGTGAAAGCAAATTCAAAGTTTCAGTTCAGCCTACCAGATTCAAGGTCTTACTTTGGCAGGCATGATGGTTTGTCAAAGACCGAAGCCGGAAAACGGTTTCGGGTTCAGTTTGGTAAAAATAGCCTTTAAACCGACAGTAAGCTTAGGAGCTGCGTTTCATAATCTTGTTTCGGGCCTTAAACAAATGCACCAATTGGGGCACGTAATCCTGCTCCACAAAAATGGGCAGGAAATCGGCTTGGTACTGGCGACAGAGCTTGGCCAGCCGTTCCTGATTCTGGGCGTACGGGAGCAGGTACTGTTCCCTGAACTCCTTGGAAGACGTATTCACCCAGATGGTTTTGCCGGTTTCTTTGTCCTGCAGCGGAATAATGCCCAGTTTAGGAAAATCAATCTCGCGTTTGTCCATGAGTTGCAGCACAATGAGGTCGTGCTTTTTGGCCAGCATAATGAGTTCGCGCTCGTAATGGAGGTCAATGAAATCAGAAATCAGGATGATGATGCTTTTGCGCTTGACCACGTTCAGGCACAGTTTGATACCGGCACCAATGTTGGTCTTCAGAGATTGGGGCTGCAGTTCCGCCAGCGTTTTGATGAGGCTGTAAGCGTGTTCGTTGCCTTTGCCGGGTTTGAGGTAACGCTCTTTGCCGTCAGAGAAGCAGATCATGCCCAGTTGGCTGCCTTGTTTTATGGCAGATAACGCCAGAATGCCGCCAATCTCTTTGCCAATGTCCATCTTCTGCTCCCCCGGGGTGCCCAGCGCATGGGAACCGCTCACGTCCAGCAGCAGGAACACGTTCTGCTCTTTTTCTTCGCGGTAGGTCTTCACAAATGTACCATGGCCCTTGGCAGATACGTTCCAGTCTATGGAGCGCACATCATCGCCGTACTGGTACGCCCGCACGTCATCGAACTCCAGGCCAGAGCTTTTGAAGACAGATTTGAAGTCGCCCTGCATTTGGGCGTCAATTGCCTTTCTAATCTGTATCTCGTACTTTCGTAGCTTCCTGACCAAGTCTTTCATACCTGCTGAGATTTGCGCCCCGTTTCCATTACCCAAACTTACAACAACCGCGTGAAAAAACGTTTGTGTCTCCTTTTCCTTCCGCTGGTGCTGCTGGCCTGTACCCCTGAGCCCGAGAAACCGCAAGATTTGATTTCTGAGGAGAAGATGACCCAGATCATGATAGACGTTCACCTCACCGAGGCCGCCATTGGCCGCACCATTCAAAACTATGACACCTCCCGGGTGGCGTACCGCGATGCCCACAAACTTATCTTAAAACGCCACGCCGTCTCAGATAGTGCCTTCAAACACAGCTACGACTTTTATCTATCAACCCCCGCTACACTAGACAAGATCTATGAAGATGTCTTGGATAGCCTGAGCTTGCGCGAAGCGAAACTGACTTCTAAAGTAGCTGCGCAGGATTCTGTCAAAATTGTCCCAGACACCACCAAGGCAGTTCTAAGCAAATTCAGGAAAATGCCCATGGAAGATTCTTTGAAATTTATTCAAAGTAAAGTGAAAAGGATGATCAGATAAGACGCTTGCCGTTAGGTACTTGCGCCTGCGGCTGAGAGAGCACAATATTTCCTTCTTCGTCTTCAAAACCCGTTACCAGCACCTCAGAAAGCCAAGGACCAATCTGCTTTACAGGAAAATTGGTGACGCAGATGACTTGTTGCCCCACTACTTCTTCTACCGTATAGCGCCGCGTAATTTGGGCGCTTGATTTCTTGATTCCCAGTTCTCCCAAGTCTACCCACAGTTTATAGGCTGGTTTACGTGCCTCGGGGAAAGCTTCTGCCCGCACAATGGTGCCCACGCGTAGTTCTACGGCCGTAAATTGCTCCCAGGTAATTTTGTTTTCCATGTTTTTTTGCGGTTCAAGATAAGGACTCTGTTTAAAAGGGACAAATACGGAAGATGCTCCGTAGAAACCTCTCCGGCAAGCCCGCGTATCCAAAGAGGCTGTTCTACAGAAGAATGGCTTCCATTCAGTAACTCACAAACTATGAAAAACAATACAGGTACTACTTTATCGGTTTGGCAACCGGGCGTAGAGATGCCCTTTACCCAAACGCTTGCCAACAATATTGCCGCCGATGTGTGTGTGGTAGGAGCGGGAATTTCTGGTCTCACCACGGCCTATTTGCTTTGCAAAGAAGGCAAGAAGGTAGTGGTCCTGGATGCGGGGGAAATCTGCGGCGGCGAAACCAGTCGTACTACGGCGCACCTTTCCTGGGCCCTGGACGACCGTTTCTCTACCTTGATTAAAGTGTTCGGCAAAGCGCAGGCGCTGCTGGCCTATGAAAGCCACCGCGACGCAATCCGTAAAATTGAACAGATAGTCAAAGATGAGAATATCCAGTGTGATTTTGAATATGTGCCGGGCTATCTTTTTCTGGGCGCTACAGATATAGAAAGCCAACTGGACGAAGAGCTCAATGCCTGCAGGGAGTTAGGCATCAAAGACGTTGTAAAACTAAAGCACTGTCCTTTGCTCAGCGTGAGTGAAGGTCCTTGTCTGGAGTTCGCGCACCAAGCGCAGTTCCACCCCGTGAAATATCTGGCCGCTCTCAGCCGCTACATTCTGGAACACGGCGGAGAGATTTACACCAACAGCCACGTCAAGGAATTCGATACCGGCACCGTGCACCGCGCCATCACAGATGCCGGTTTTGCCGTATCTGCCAACCATCTGGTGGTCTGCACCAACTCACCGGTCAATGACATGGTGACCATGCACACCAAACAAGCCCCCTACCGCACCTACGTAATTGGCGCGCGCGTACCCACCGGCAGCGTACCTAACGCCCTGTATTGGGACGATTCTGATCCGTACCATTATGTGCGCCTGGGCACCGTTGCCGGCGAAGAGAACATGACCTCTGAGATTTTGATAGTGGGTGGTGAAGACCATAAAACCGGACAGAGCAACGGCGACGAAAGCGAACGGTTTGACTGCTTGGAAGAGTGGACCCGCAAAAAATTCCCGATGGTGCAGGACGTGGTGTTCCGCTGGTCTGGCCAGGTCATGGAACCGGTTGACTACATGGGTTTCATCGGCCGGAATCCGGGTGACAGCAAGAACGTCTACATCGCCACCGGCGACTCCGGCCACGGCATGACCCACGGTACCATTGCCGGTATTCTCATTACCGATTTAATCTGTGAGCGCGTTAACCCCTGGGAACTGCTGTATGACCCCGGTCGTGTGACGTTCTCCACCGACACCGCCAAAGAATTCCTGAAAGAAAACCTCAACGTAGCCGGTCAGTACCTGGACTGGGTGAAACCGGGGCACAAAGAGGAAGAAGTTATTGCTCCGGGCACCGGCATGGTGGTTCAGAAAGGGGCTGGCAAAGTAGCGGTCTACTGTGATGCCCAGGGCACCCGCCATGAATGCTCGGCGGTGTGTACGCACTTAGGCTGCATTGTGCACTGGAACAACCTGGAAAACTCTTGGGACTGTCCTTGCCATGGCTCTCGCTTTGACCCCTTCGGAAAAGTAGTAGCGGGCCCGGCTTCCAGAGATTTGGAGAAGTTGTAGTGGTGGGTTTTCAGTTTTTAGATGGTTTTCTGAAAAGAGAGCTAAAATGAAATACGGGAAGAGCTTGGCAGGTCTGATTCTGCCAAGCTCTTCCCGTATAATGGCTTTATGAAAGCTAACTAAAAGCTATGCCAAATTACCATGAAAAGTCTTCATTCGAATGCGCACCATTGTTGGTGATCTCACCAACAATCCTTTATCGGCTCCCTTCTCAAAACTAGCATCAAACCAGACTGAGAAAATGTTATTGGTGATAACACCAACAACGGCGAAAATGGCTTCTTGAAAACTAACAACTACTTATAAGCTTCTAGCTGCTTCAGCCGAACTTCAACCGAGGCAATCCATTCTGCTTGCTGGTCTTTGTCTAATCCATGGCGGCTTTCTGCGTCATAGAGGTCTTGCTCTTTGTGCCAGTTGTTGAAGGCTTCGTTGGCATACTTGTTCAGGTCGGCGGCGCCGCGGTTGCAGGCATTGGGGAGTTCGGCCAGGCGCTTGCGCAGCAGGCGGGCGTGCAGCTCCGTCAAGTCAAAATGAAGTTGTTCATGGGCCAGTAGCAGCACGGAGGTTTTGTTCCGGGTCCAGGATTCCTTCGGGTTGAACACGGCCTCTACTTTAAACTTCAACTGGTTGTTCTCGCACTTCACTTTCATCTCCATGTTGGTGGAGGTGAGGGCGTGGTGTTTGTTGGTAGGCGCGGGGTCACCGGCAAAATCGTCCCAGGTGAGGCGCTTCTGCACCGTCCAGGGGATGTTATTCAGGGCAACCGTTGTAGGCTTGGTTTCTGGAAAAGGGGCGAAAAACAGCGCACTTATCCAGAGGGGTAAGAATAGAAATGACATAGCTGCTGCGGTAACACGCTCCTAGGCAAAAGGAGTTTCTTCTCTCACAACTAAGTTATAAAAAAATTATTGCGGACTCAATTTCTTAAACCTGAAAAACAACAACAAAGCCGCAATGGTTAAGCCGGTAAACAGCCCCAGCCAAACGCCCACTGCCCCCAAGCCCAGCCAGAAACCCAAGGCAAACCCTATGGGCAGAGCCACCAGCCAGTAAGAGAACAAGGAAATCATGCTGGGCACTTTCACGTCTTCCAGTCCGCGCAGCGCGCCCAAACCCACTACCTGCACCCCGTCAGACAACTGGAAAACGGCCGCAATAATGAGCAACTTGGACGCTAATGCGTGCACGGCCACGTCTTTTACATAGAAGTGGGGGATAAGGTCTTTGCAAAGAATGATGACAGTGGCACTGGCCGCCATGAACAGAGCGCCCAACACAAGGCTGCTGTGCCCGGCAACATGCGCTCCGTGTAAATCGCCGGAGCCCCGCAGTTTACCTACCCGTATGGTAGCGGCCGCCGATATTCCGCTGGCCATCATGTACGTCACGGAAGCTACGTTGAGGGCAATTTGGTGCGATGCCAGGTCGCGTGCGCCTACCCAGCCAATCATTACCGCCGAGAAGCTGAACGCCCCCATCTCAAAGATCATCTGCAAGGAAATAGGCAAGCCAATCTTGAACATGCGGGCCATGTGCGTCCAGGAGATATGTTGCAGTTTCAGGTACTGGCGATAGCGGGCAAACCGACGGGAATAAAGAATGAACGCCGCCATGATGATGGCCATTAGTACCCGCGAAATGAGCGTGGCCCAGGCCGCCCCGTTCAAGCCCAAGGCAGGTAAGCCGAGCTTTCCGTAGATAAGCACGTAGTTCAGCCCCACGTTTACCACGTTGGCGAAGATGGAGATGTACATAGACTGCTTGGTGAGCGAAAGGCCTTCGGCAAATTGCTTGAACGCCTGAAATACCATAAGCGGCACCATGGACAGAAACAGGATATTCACGTACGGAATGGCCAGCCGCACCACTTCCTCGGGTTGATTCAGGAACGCAATAAGCGGCGAAAGGCCCCAGAAAGCCAGAAACAGCAGTACGCCCATGACCGTGTTCAGGATGAGGCCGTTCAGCAGCACCAAGGCAATGCGGGTGTAGTTTTTCCGGCCGTCGGCGCGCGCCACTAATGGTGTAATACTGAAAGAAATACCCAGTCCGAACACCAGCGTAATGGTAAAGATGCTGTTTCCCAGCGAGGCCGCTGCCAACTGCGTGGTGCCTATTCTGCCCGCCATCACGCTGTCTGCCACGCTCACCAGAATATGGCCCAACTGACTCAATACTACGGGGTAGGCCAGCCAGAAAGTGTTTTTATAATGTTCGCGGTAAAGGGCAGAGAAGATCACGGGCAGATTTTTTTAAAGCCTGCAAAGGTACGGCTTTTTTCTCTTTCTGGTGAAGTGAACCTAAAACCTTTCCAACAGGGTACCCGGCCTGAAATCTGCCAGCTCGTTTCACGCTTGCTTTTGTCAAAACCGCTAAGAAACAAAGGCCTTGAGCCGAAGCAGCACACTTTCCAGGATTTCGTCTGGCAAAGCAAACGACATTCTGACCGCGCCGGGCATGCCCATGTTGGTAGCACACAGCACTTCCAGCCCTACCTGATCTTTAAGTGCCGCGGCCCATTCCTCCACCAACTGGAAAGGAGAAACCGAATTCTGAGGACGCAAGCAGCCGTCTACCTGTAGGGTGAAATAATAACCAGCATCCGGAACGGTGAATTTCAGGTTGGGCATCTGTTCCAGTTCTTTAATTACCCGTTGCCGTTTGGGTTCCAGGTCTGCCTTGAATTGTTTCCAAATGGCGTGTCGTTGCCGCGTGGCTGCCGCCGCTCCGGCTTGCAGAAACGGGGACACGCCGGAGATGAGTTTCCGCTGTAGGTCAGTGGCTTTCAGTAGCAGGGGAAAAGGTGCAATCAGGTACCCAATCCGCCAGCCAGACATGGCAAAGGACTTGGAGAAACCATTGACCACGGCTACTCTATCGCGCAGATGTTCAAAGCGTAAAAAGCTGGTGACGGGACCTCCATAGCTCAGCCCATCGTAGATTTCATCAGAGAGCAGGTGCAGGTTGGGAAATTCTTCCAGCAGTTGGGCTACCTTTTGCAGTTCTTCCAGGGAGTACACTTTTCCGGTGGGATTTCCCGGATTGATGAGAATAAGCAGTCTGGTGTCTGGGGTGATTTTCTGCCGAAGGCTCTCCACATCCAAGGCGTATTCCTGTGCGGGGTTGGCCGGAACGGTGACCAGTTTTCCGCCACTTTGCCGAATTAACTCAGGAAACGCAAACCAGTAAGGAGCCAGGGCCACCACTTCATCGTCGGGGTGCAGCAGGCTTTGGAGGTACAGGTGAATGGCGTGTTTAGCCCCGTGGGTGATCAGAATCTGCTCGGCGGGAATTGGTACGCCCTCGTCTTCAAGGTACCGTTGCGCCAACGCGTACCTAAGTTCGGGAAGACCCTCATTGGGTCCGTAGAAGGTGTTGTGCTGCGTGACCGCTTCCTGCATGGCTTCTACAGCCACGGCAGGAGTGTGGAAATGACTCACGCCTAAATGCAACGGTATGATGTCCATAGTTTGGAGTGTTACTGTTTCAATGTAAGGGCTTTCCTGATGGTTGCACTGATGCGTGTTATCTGCTATCGTAGGACAGGTCGCGACCTGTCCGTACTTTTTCTGGGAGATAGAATAGGTCAACCACCAGGAATTGCCCCTACATTTATTTTGATTCTATTGGCCGCAGCAGCACATCGGCGAAGCCGTGGCTGGAATCTGTGAATACGTCTTGCACGGTGAAACCACAGGATTGAGCCATTTCCTCCACTTGTTTCAGAGAGAATTTGTAGGAGTTCTCCGTATGGATGGCTTCCCAAGCCTCAAAGTGGAAGGTCTGATTGAGGGTACCAATGTGTACCTCCTGGGCTTTTCGGCTGATCAGGAAACTGCGCATGGTGCCTTCCAGCGGGTCATATTCGGCAAAATGCTGGAACTCGTCTAGGTCGAAGTCGGCGTGGAGTTCTTTGTTGATGCGGTGCAGCAGGTTCAGGTTAAAGGCCGAGGTGACCCCGGCGGCATCATCATAGGCGCGCCGTATCTTTTCAGGGTCTTTTTTCAAATCTAAGCCCAAAAGCAAAGAATCCTCGGGGTTCAGGCTTTGCCGAAGGGTACAGAGAAAGTTCTTCGCCTCCGGCACATCAAAGTTCCCGATGTTGGAGCCCAGGAACAGTACCACTTTGCGCTGCCGTTCATTCTGGTTGAGCCATTCCAAGCCCTGGAAGTATTCGGCGGCTAAGGCTTTTACCGGTAAAGAGGGCCAGCGGTGGTGCATATCTTCCAGCAGCAGGCTGAGTTGGTCTTCGGAAATATCCAGCGGAACGTAGGAGAAATTCGCCTTGGACGCTACCAGTTCAGAGAGCAGCAGTTTGGTTTTGTACGCGTCTCCGGCCCCTAAATCTACCAGTTGGAAAGGCTTCTGGGTGTCTATGGCGAAGAGGATTTCCTTCCGTTGCTTTGACAGAATCTGGTGCTCCAGTTTGGTTAGGTAATACTCGGGCAGTTCCATAATCTGCTGGAACAACTGGCTGCCTTTCGCATCATAAAAGAATCTGGATGAGAGCTTTTTGGGGCTTTGGCTCAAGCCTTGCAAGACATCCTGCGCCAGTCCGGTGTCGTCAGACAGACGGGTAGGCAGCAAGTCAATGAGGCTGTTGTTGGTAGAAGTAGAGTTCATAGGGTGTGCTATCATTTATCTTTTGGCCAACCGAATGCCGGTGAACTGCCAGCGTTTGTCTGCGTGGAAAAAGTTGCGGTACGTGGGTCTGATGTGGCTTTGCGGCGTGGCGCAGGAGCCGCCTCTGAGCACCATCTGGTTCACCATGAACTTCCCGTTGTATTCCCCAATGGCGCCGGGGGCCGTTTCAAACCCAGGATACGGAAAATAGCCGCTATACGTCCACTCCCAGGTAGTACCCAAAAGTTGCGCCACTGGTTGTGTCTCCTCTGCCTGCGTGGCCGCCACCGGCTGGTACAAGCCGCTTTCCATGAAATTACCTTGGGTGACAGAAGGTGCGTGCCGCTGCGCCAGGGCCTCCCACTCAAATTCGGTGAGGAGCCGGTGACCCGACCAGGTGGCGTAAGCCAAAGCCTCATAGAAACTGATGTGGGTGACGGGAGCTTCCGGGTCTATTTTCTCTAATCCATGCATAGTGAAGTGCCACCATTCATTCTCCTGTTTCAGCCAGTACAGCGGGGCCTGCCACTGTTGTTGCTGACTGAGTTGCCAACCTTCGTCCAGCCAATATCTGAAATCGGCGTAGCCGCCTGCTTCTATAAAGTTGAGGTATTCTGCATTGGTCACCAACAACCGGCGGGCCTGGAATTCTGGTACGTACACCGGGTGGGCCTGCAATTCATTGTCAAAACAGAAGCCTTCGCCCTGAAAGCCGATGGTGTATAGGCCCGCCGGTACGGTGCACCACTCGTTTTCGGGCTGATTTCTCAATAAGGCACCTGAAACAGCGTTGGGTTTGGAAAAATATACAGGGAGTAAGGGGTTGCAGCTCAGAATGTATTTGATATCGGTGACCAATAATTCCTGGTGCTGCTGTTCATGTTGCAAGCCTAGTTCTAGCACGGCGGCAAGCGAAGCATCCTGTAGCAACTGTTCATCTGAGAGCAACCGCTGCATTCCTTTGTCTACGTGGCGGCGGTAAGTGTAAATGTCTTCCAGCGGTGGACGGGATAACGTGCCGCGGTCTGACCGAGCAATGCGGCTGCCCATGCTGTTGTAGTATGAGTTGAACAGAAAAGCATACTGCGGATGAAAAGCCTCATAACCAGCTAAATGCGGAGCCAGGATAAAGGTCTCAAAGAACCAGGTGGTGTGCCCCAGGTGCCATTTGGGCGGACTCACATCTGCCATGGGTTGCATTACGGAATCTTCGGGGGTAAGCGGAGCGCATATTTTTTCGGTCTGGGCCCGTATGTGTTGGTAGCGGCGAGACAAATTCTGAGGATTGGGAGAAGTAGAGCGTGACATGTGGTTTCTACGTATTTACCCCTTCTAAACTGCTTTTACCCCGAAAGGTTGTACCTTCACTTGCTCTATCCGCCTTCTATGCCCTTCGTCTTAACACCTTTCAGCAGGGAACTTGCCTTTAAATTTGACGCCCGCACGTCGCGCGGTGCTATGAAGACCCACCAGGCCCATTATCTGCGGCTGCACCATACGAATAACCCACAGGTGCAGGGCTGGGGAGAATGCTCGCCGCTGCCGGGCCTCAGCACAGATTACTCCCCAGATTTTCACCTGCTGCTGGAAAGCATCTGCCTCCATTATAATACACTGCGCATTGAAGACCCTAACGGAGAAGAAGGAGCAAACTTCTGGAATTCTCTGGTACAATGGCCGTCTATCTGCTTTGCCTCTGAAACCGCCTGGATTGATTACCTGCGCGGCGCCAACCGTATTCTCTACAAAAATGCGTTCTCGCGGTCAGAAGAAGGCATCAGAATCAATGGCCTTATCTGGATGGGTGACCCGGCATTCATGCGGGAGCAGATTGAAAAGAAGATGGAGCAGGGTTTCAAGTGCCTTAAGCTGAAGATTGGCGGCCTTCACTTTGCCCAGGAACTGAAGATTCTACGGGAAATACGAAGTGTGGCTAGCCCCGAGGAACTGGAGCTTCGGTTAGACGCCAACGGCGCTTTTTCTGCTTTTGATGCCGAAGAGAAACTCCGGCAACTGGCCCAATACCACATCCATTCCATTGAACAGCCCATCAAACCGGGCCAGGCCGATGCCATGCAAACCTTGTGCGAAGTTTCGCCTATTCCTATTGCGCTGGACGAAGAACTGATCGGCCTCAACGGCGAAGAGACCAAGTGGAACCTGCTGAACAAAATACGGCCGCAGTACATCATCATCAAACCAACCCTGGTGGGAGGACTCATCAGCAGCCGCGAATGGATCCAGATGGCCTCCACCTTAGGCATTGACTGGTGGCTCACCTCGGCGCTGGAATCCAACATCGGCCTGAACGCCATCGCCCAGTTTGCCGCCGACCGCGGAAACCCCTTGCCCCAAGGACTAGGAACCGGCCAATTGTACCACAACAACTTCGCCTCGCCACTGGAGATCAGGGGAGAAGAACTGTGGTATAACCCAGATAAAACCTGGGAATTACCGGGGTGAGTGAGTGAGTGAGTGAGTGAGTGAGTGAGTGAGTTGCGTTCAGGGCTAGTTTTTAAAAATCTAACTTAAAAGTAAACTGGCGCGAGACTCCAGTCTCGTGACTAGGGATGAAGCGAGTCTCCAGACTCGCCGGGGAACACGAGCAGGATTTTGTAACAGCTTTACTATTACTTCTTTTTTAATTACTTCTCTTTTGTCATCCTGAAAGGATCTTGTGGGCGAACGGTAATAGCTCTTTTTCAACGCTTTTCTAGTTCGCCCACAAGATCTTTCCAAGATGACAAAGAGGAAAGGTTTAATAGGGAAGAATGAGTGAATTTACTTAACGGAAGGTGGTATCTTGCTTACAGTGTTGTCTTTCTTTTTTGCCTACTTTCTGAAAACCAGCCCCTAAACAGAAGCTTCTTCCATTAGCTTCTTGACCAACGCGGGAACGCCTACCGTTGCTTTTTCCTGAATAAGGGTGATGTTTCTTCTGGAAGGTACGGCCGGAGTATTGGGGTCAATGAGGTAAATGGGCGTGTCATGCGGGGCGTAGGAGAGTAGACCCGCTGCCGGGTACACTTGCAGGGAAGTCCCAATGATGAGCAGGTAATCGGCGGTCATGGTTTCCTCGGCGGCCTGTTCTATGAGGGGAACCGCCTCGCCAAACCAAACAATGTTGGGCCTGAGTTGTGACCCTTTCTCGCAGAGATCGCCTACATTAAGCTCCCAGCCTTGCATAGGGTAAACCAGGTTCTCGTCTTTGGTACTGCGGCTTTCAAACAGTTTCCCGTGCAGGTGCAGAATATGGGAGGAACCGGCTCTTTCGTGCAGATCATCCACGTTCTGGGTGATGATGCGCACTTTAAATTTCTGCTCCAGATCTACCAGTGCTTTGTGGGCTGCGTTGGGTTCAACCCCTAGGGCGCTTTTTCTGCGCTGATTATAGAACTCCAGCACCAATGCAGGGTCCCGTTGCCAACCTTCCGGCGAAGCTACTGCCATCACATCATGTCCTTCCCACAGGCCGTTCGCATCCCTAAAAGTCGCTAACCCACTCTCGGCACTGATTCCGGCACCGGTCAAGACCACAATTTTCTGTTTCATGGGTTTTAGTATTGATTGAGTGATTGAATGATGGAGAGAATGAAGTCTAATACGTAGACATTGCCTTAAATGATAAACTCCGTTTTAAGGCTGCTTTGATGAAACAGCTTCAAAACGGAGTTTATCTTACTTGAATCTACGCTAATGCTGTAGCCAACTTTTAGCTGGCCTTTTTCTTAGCCGTGCTTGCTTTGGTAGTGGTTTTCTTGGCCGCTGCTGCTTTGTTAGTTCCGTTTGCTTTTTTAGCGGCGGGCTTTTTGGCGGCCGTTTTCTTGGCCGCGGGAGTATCAGCGGCAGGTGCGGCTTTCTTCTTAAAGCCACCGCGTGCTGGTTTATCTGGGGTGGCTTCCGCTAATTCCAAGCATTGTTCCAGCGTTAATTCCGCCGGTTCCTGGCCCTTCGGGATCTTCACGTTTTTCTTGCCCACGCAGATGTAAGGCCCGAAACGTCCGTTCAAGACCGTCACCTCCGGATTCTCAGGGAAGGTTTTGATCATTTTCTCCGCGTCTGCCTTGCGCTTGGCCTCAATCAAAGCAATGGCTTCGGTCTCGGTTACCAGCAAGGGATCCAGATCTTTGGGAAGGGAATAGAACTTGCTGTTGTGCTGAATGTAAGGGCCAAACCGCCCGATGGCCGCTTTCATGTCCTTTCCTTCGTACTCGCCTACCACGCGGGGCAACTTGAACAATTCCAAGGCCTGCTCTAACGTGATGGACTCTATGAAAGTACCTTTCCGAAGGCTGGCATATACCGGTTTGGCATCCGTTCCTTCCACTTCTTCGCCCAACTGCACGTAGGGGCCGAAGCGTCCTAATTTGGCAAGCACTTTCATGCCAGAAACGGGGTCAACCCCCAACTCGCGGGCACCGCTCACGGTGGATCGTTCTACGCTGGCGCTGGTTTCAATGGTTTGATGGAAACTTGAGTAGAAGTTGTCCAACATTTTATCCCACTGCTTTTTACCGGCGGCAATCTCGTCAAATTCTTCTTCTACCTTGGCGGTAAAAGAATAGTCAATCACGCTTTCAAAATGGGCTACCAGGAAGTCAGTCACCACCATGGCGATGTCCGTCGGAAATAGCTTTGCTTTTTCGGCTCCGGCCATCTCCGTTTTCTTCTGAGTGGAGATTTGGCCATTCTCCAAAGTGAGCACGTTGTAGGCTCTTTCTTTACCTTCTCTATTGTCTTTTTCTACGTAGCCGCGTTTCTGGATGGTAGAAATGGTTGGCGCATACGTAGACGGACGACCAATGCCCATTTCTTCCAGCTTCTTCACCAAACTAGCCTCGGTATAGCGGGGAGCAGGACGGCTGAAACGCTCGGTGGCTTGCAGACGCTGTAGGTCTAGAGATTGTCCTTCGGACAATGGTGGCAACATGCCTTTCACATCGTCATCGGCTACGTCATCATCATCGGTTGATTCCGTGTACACTTTTAGGAAACCCTCGAAACGAATTACTTCGCCAGTGGCGACTAGTTTCTCGGGCTGACCGCTGATGGTAATGGTAGCGGTAGTTTTCTCAATTTCGGCATCTGCCATCTGTGAGGCAATGGCCCGCTTCCGAATCAAATCATACAACCGTTGCTCATTACGGTCAGAACTCACCTGAAGCGCCGCAAAGTCGGTTGGCCTGATGGATTCGTGGGCCTCCTGTGCTGATTTTGACTTGGTCTTGTATTGACGCGTTTTTACGTAATTGTCGCCAAAAGAACGGGCAATCTCCGCAGCAGCGGCGGCCATGGCATCTTGTGAAAGATTCACCGAGTCGGTACGCATGTAGGAAATCTTTCCGGCTTCGTACAAGCGCTGGGCTACGGTCATGGTTTGCGCCACAGAGAAAGACAGCTTACGGCTGGCTTCCTGCTGCAGGGTAGAAGTGGTAAATGGCGGCGCTGGGCTGCGTTTGGTGGGCTTTTTCTCCAGGCTTTCAATAGAGTAAGCGGCACCAATGCAGCGCTGCAGAAAGTCTTCGGCTTCTGCCTGGGTTTTGAAACGAGTGTTCAGTTCGGCTTCCAGGCGTTTGCCACCGGCATCAAACTGAGCTACTACTTTATAAGACGAGACCGCTTTGTGACGTTCAATCTCGCGCTCGCGTTCTACCACCACACGTACGGCCACCGACTGCACGCGTCCGGCAGAAAGACCAGTTTTGATTTTTTTCCAGAGCACCGGACTCAGTTCAAAACCCACCAGACGGTCCAGCACGCGGCGGGCTTGTTGGGCGTTTACCAGGTTGGTGTCAATGGAGCGCGGGTTCTCAATAGCGTTCAGAATAGCACTTTTCGTGATTTCCCGGAACACAATGCGGCGTGTCTTGGCTTCGCTCAGGTTCAACGCTTCAGATAAATGCCAGGAAATGGCTTCACCCTCCCGGTCCTCATCAGATGCAAGCCACACCACTTCGGCCTCCTTGGCAAGTTTCTTCAGTTGCGAGATCACCTCCCGCTTATCGGCTGAGACCACGTAGGTGGGCTTGAAACCGTTCTTGATGTCAATGGCATTGTTGTCTTTGGGGAGGTCGCGCACGTGCCCAAAGCTGGATTTCACAATGAAATCCTTCCCCAGGTACCCTTCAATGGTCTTGGCCTTGGCCGGCGACTCCACAATTACTAAGTTTTTTATCATATGGGAAGAGAGCAGGGCAGGGCCCTAAATTTTTTCAAAGATGTAGTAATTTTTTGAGACAATCCAACCACTATCTTTATACCCGTTGTTCAAATGGGGTAAAAGAATATACCTTAGAGGCATAAAAAGGGTTGTAAATATAAGTTCGCATGAAGAATCTCCTATTAATGCGCCATGCCACTGCCGCAGATAAAACCATTGGTCAAACAGATTTTGACCGGGAAATTACCTTGTTCGGGCAGCGCCAGGCGGGCGAGGCGGGACTATGGCTCAAAAATCAATCTTTACAACCAGAACTGGTCTTATGTAGTTCCTCGGTAAGAACCCGCATGACACTGGAGCACCTGCTTAGTGAATTGGGCCACAAGGTGCCAGTGGAATTTGAACGTGACATTTATTACGGCTCAGAGCGTGACCTTCTCACCCTTTTACATGGTGTGCATGATGACGTGGATACGTTGCTGGTGATTGGCCATAATCCTACCATCTCCTTTTTTGCCTCTTCTATGGCAAACGAAGAAGTGACTTTCAGTCCGGCTACTATTGCCCACTTGCATTTCAACGGCTATCATTGGGAAAACCTACGGGCGGGTACCTGCAAGCTGCATTTCCTCTATAAAGAATAGTATGCGGTTTTAGGCTTGTTTTCCTATAAACAGACTAAAAACAAATAAACAGCCCTATAATTATTTGTAGTTTAGCGGCTCATCCCACACCAAGAAATTTATTTTCTTTTTTCTGTAACCTATGGCAACAACTATCGTATCGGTCATCAACCAAAAAGGAGGTACTGGTAAAACCACCACTACCATTAACCTGGGGAGCGCCCTGCAGAAACTGGGCAAGCGCGTGTTGTTAATCGATTTAGATCCACAAGCCAATCTTTCTTATTCTCTGGGAATCACGGAACCTGAAAGCACCCTTGCCGATGTTTTTACCGGTAAGGATAAACTGACGGACTGTATCCTGGAGAGCGGCGGCCTCTTCATAGCGCCGGGTTCCAATGAGTTGGTAGACGTGGAAATCTCACTGGTGAACCATGAGGAGCGGGAACGGTTTCTGCAGCAGTTGCTGAGCGAGGTGAAAGGGTATGACTACATCCTGATTGATTGCCCGCCTTCTTTGTCGCTCTTAACGGTAAATGCCTTGGTGGCGTCGCAGGAAGTGTTGATTCCGCTGCAGATGGAGGTGCTTACCTTGCAGGGGCTGGGGCAGATTCTGAACACGGTGCAGCAAATAAAGAAGACGCTGAACGCAAAACTGAAGGTGAAGGGCATTGTAGTGGTTATGTATGACAAGCGCCGCAAACTGAGCACCGAGATAGAAGACTACCTGAAGGAGAACGTGGACGAATATATCTTCCAGCAGCGCATCAGGCAGAACGTGAAACTGGCCGAAGCCCCGTCCTTCGGGAAGAGTGTGCTGGACTATGATGCTTCGTCTTACGGGGCAAAAGATTACCTGGCGTTGGCGAAGGAGTTTGTTTCTATTCCCTAAGGAAAGCGCTTCCAGAAGTCGGGTAGTTTTAGTAAATTGCGAAGTTGCCTGCCTTGGCGGGCACCAGAAATTTAAAAATTGGCAAGCTTTATTGCCGCAGAAGATAAAATTCTCTTCAATTCAAAGATAAGATGGCTTTAGGTAAAAACTTAAAACTCAACAAGGATAAACTAATCGGGAAGACGGAAGTGGGGGCACCCGCTGATACTCCGCCTGCAGAGGCTGTTACCAACGTGACAGAAGAAACCCCGGTACCAGTGCCCGCTGAGGAAACGCCAGTGCAGGAAGAAACAACCCCGGAGGTAAATCTTCCTTTGGCTGAAGTTAACGGGGAGTCAAATGGAAAACCGACGCCCGCCAAAGCCCGTGCAGGAGGAAAAACATTGGAGAAACAAGCTGACAAAACAGAAGCGGTGATTACCTCTGAGCCAGGAAACGACCAGGCCCGGAAAAGCAATTCGCCCCGTCAGGCGCAAACCCAGGACTCTGACTATATTAATGAGCAACTGAACCGCGTGCTCTACGCCTTAGACGCCTTTAAGAAAGGAGACGTCTCGGTGCGCCTGACCAAACAAAACAACGACATCTTCTCAGAAATAGCCGAAGCCTACAACTCCATGGTGGAGATGATTGGGGGCGTAGGTGGCGAAGTGTCGCGTATTTCTAAAGTGGCTGGGGTAGAAGGTAACCTGAAAGCCCGTGCCTCTGCCGAGAACGCCTCTGGTTTCTGGAAAGACATGATCAACAACATCAACGGTCTGGTAGACTCCATCGCCGTTCCGGTATTGGAGGTAGGCAAGGTATTGAAGAACATCTCACGGGGTAACCTGGACGAGACGTTCCAGATACCCGTTTCCGGTGACTTCAAGGTCATGGCTGAAACCATTAACCGTACCATTGATAACCTGAACCTGTTTGCCGGTGAGGTAACCCGGGTGGCCTTGGAAGTAGGTACCGAAGGGAAACTGGGTGGACAGGCCTCGGTGCCGAACGTAGCCGGTATCTGGAAAGAACTAACTGATAATGTAAACGCGATGGCCTCCAACCTGACTCTTCAGGTGCGGGACATTGCTAAGGTAACCACGGCCGTAGCCCAGGGTAATCTGGACCAGAAAGTAACGGTAGACCTGAAAGGGGAAATGCTCCAGCTCAAAGAGAACATCAACCAAATGGTGGATTCTCTGAACATCTTCGGGGACGAGGTAACCCGGGTGGCCCGCGAAGTGGGTACCGAGGGTAAACTAGGTGGTCAGGCGAAAGTGCCGAACGTAGGCGGGGTTTGGAAAGACCTCACCGACAACGTGAACACCATGGCCTCCAACTTGACCTCCCAACTCCGTGACATTGCCAACGTAGCTACCGCCGTTGCGAAGGGTGACTTGACCCAGAAAATCACGGTAAACGTGAAAGGTGAGTTAGCTGACCTGAAGGACAACCTGAACCAGATGGTGGATTCCCTGAACATCTTCGCCGATGAAGTAACACGGGTAAGCCGCGAGGTAGGTACCGAGGGAATTCTGGGCGGACAAGCCAACGTGCCGAAAGTAGCTGGTATCTGGAAAGAGTTGACGGACAACGTGAACTCCATGGCGTCCAACCTGACACTGCAAGTACGTGACATTGCCAACGTGGCGACCGCCGTAGCGAAAGGAGACCTGAGCCAGAAGATTACGGTAAACGTAAACGGCGAGCTCCTTCAGTTGAAAGACTCCTTAAACCAGATGGTGGACTCCCTCAACATCTTCGCGGGGGAAGTAACCAGGGTAGCCAGTGAAGTGGGAACCGAAGGGAAATTGGGCGGACAAGCCAACGTGCCAAACGTAGGCGGCGTTTGGAAAGCACTGACCGATAACGTGAACTACATGGCGTCTAACTTAACGCTTCAGGTACGGGATATTGCCAACGTAGCGACTGCCGTGGCGAAAGGTGATTTGAATCAGAAAATCACAGTAAACGTGAATGGCGAGTTAGCTGAGTTGAAGGACAACCTGAACCAAATGGTGGATTCCCTCAACATCTTCGCTGGTGAGGTAACTCGCGTGGCCCGTGAAGTAGGTACTGAGGGGAAACTGGGTGGTCAAGCAACGGTTCCTAACGTTGGTGGGGTTTGGAAAGACCTCACCGATAACGTGAACTTCATGGCCTCCAACCTGACCCTGCAAGTACGGGACATCGCCAATGTGGCGACCGCCGTAGCGAAAGGAGACCTTACCCAGAAAATTACGGTAGATGTAAAAGGCGAGCTCCTTCAGTTGAAGGACAACCTGAACCAGATGGTGGATTCTCTCAACATCTTTGCCGGTGAGGTGACTCGGGTGGCAAGAGAGGTGGGAACCGAAGGTATCTTAGGTGGTCAGGCCAACGTGCCGAATGTAGGGGGGGTTTGGAAAGACCTGACTGAGAACGTAAACTTCATGGCGGGTAACCTGACCTCGCAGGTACGGGATATCGCCAACGTAGCCACTGCCGTTGCGAGAGGAGATCTTAGCCAGAAAATCACGGTAGATGTAAAAGGCGAGCTCTTGGAACTGAAAAATAACCTGAACCAGATGGTGGACTCGCTCAACATCTTCGCCGACGAGGTAACTCGGGTGGCGCGTGAAGTGGGAACCGAAGGGAAATTGGGCGGTCAGGCCAACGTGCCAAAAGTACGGGGTACCTGGAAAGAGTTGACGGACAACGTGAACTCCATGGCCTCCAACCTAACGCTGCAAGTACGTGACATTGCCAACGTGGCAACCGCCGTAGCGAAGGGGGATTTGACTCAGAAAATCTCGGTGAATGTAAACGGAGAGCTTTTGGAGCTGAAGAACATCCTAAACCAAATGGTGGACTCCTTGAACGTATTCGCCGGTGAGGTAACCCGGGTGGCGCTTGAGGTGGGTACAGAAGGTAAACTAGGCGGACAGGCGGCGGTGCCGAATGTAGCAGGTACCTGGAAGATGCTCACCGACAACGTAAACTCGATGGCTTCCAACCTGACTTCTCAGGTGCGGGATATAGCCAACGTAGCGACCGCAGTAGCGAAGGGTGACCTGAGCCAGAAAATGACAGTGAATGTGAAGGGTGAAATCCTTCAACTGAAAGATATATTGAACCAGATGGTGGACTCCCTCAACATCTTCGCGGGTGAAGTAACCCGCGTGGCATTAGAGGTAGGTACCGAAGGTAGATTGGGCGGCCAGGCTAAAGTGCCAAACGTGGCCGGGGTTTGGAAAGACCTCACGGACAACGTGAACACCATGGCATCCAACCTTACGCTGCAAGTACGTGACATCGCCAATGTGGCGACCGCGGTAGCGAAAGGGGACTTGACCCAGAAAATCACCGTAAATGTCCGGGGTGAATTAGCCGAGCTCAAGGACAACTTGAACCAGATGGTGGACTCCCTGAACATCTTTGCCGGGGAGGTAACAAGAGTAGCCTTGGAAGTGGGTACTGAGGGTCGTTTAGGTGGCCAGGCTTCCGTGCCGAATGTGGCGGGAGTTTGGAAAGACCTGACGGACAACGTGAATATCATGGCCTCCAACCTGACCACTCAGGTGCGCGGAATCGTGAAAGTAGTAACGGCGGTATCTAAAGGTGACTTAACTCAGAAACTTACTTTACAAGCTAAAGGCGAATTGGCAGACCTGGCAGACACCATTAACAGCATGGTGGAAGACCTGAACCGCTTAGCGGGTGAGGTAAGCCGGGTGGCCAGAGTAGCCGGGGTGGAAGGTAAACTGACCGAGCGGGCCTCCGTGCCTGGCGTGAGCGGTAGCTGGAAAGAACTGGTTGATACTTTGAACGACCTGTTAGAGTCTATTGTAACGCCGGTGCTGGAAGTTTCTCGCGTGGTACGTTCCATTTCTGAAGGCGATTTAACCCAGAAAGTGGAAATCCATACTGCCGGTGATATTCTGTCCATGTCCAATGCCTTGAATTTGGCGGTTGATAACCTGAATGCATTATTAGGTGAAATCAATGATTCATCGCTCATTGTAGGGTCTTCTTCCGCAGAAATGGCAGATAAAGGCTTGGAGATGAATCGGGTAACAGTAGACGTAGCTTTGGCCATGCAACAAATGGCAGAAGGTGCGCAGAACCAAGCCTTGAAAACAGACCAGGCCTTCAAACTGATTGAAGAAATCATGAAGGCTACCAAAGAAACCGCGAACAAAGCCGATGTGGTGAACCGTTCGGCGGTAATGGGAGAGGAAACTTCCCAGTTGGGTCTGAAAACAGTGGCCGAGGTGGTGCGCAACATGGAAGAGATTTCGTCCTCTGCGGCCTTAACTGCCAAAACCATTGAAGTACTAAGCACTCGTAGCCAGGAAATCTCCAAATCACTGGGCGTAATTACTGACATTGCCGCTCAAACTAACTTGCTGGCTTTGAACGCGGCCATTGAGGCGGCTAGAGCGGGTGAAGCAGGACGCGGGTTCGCGGTAGTAGCCGAAGAAATCCGGAAATTGGCCGAAGGTTCCCGTAAATCAGCGAGCGAAATCAGTACGCTGGTAGACGATGTGAAGAAAGATACCTCTTCCGCGGCCGCGGCCATCGCGACCATGGAAGGCCGGGTATTGAAAGGGAAAAACGCGACCTTTGAAGCCTCTGGTGCCTTTAAGAACATTGCGACTTCCAGCGGTGAAACGCTGCGCAGTGCCCAGGACATCCTGGTGTCTACGGAAGTACAGAAAACCTCAATCGGGGACGTAGTGAAATACGTGGAAGAGGTGGTAGCCATTGCAGAGCAAACCGCTTCCGGTACCCAGCAGGTAGCCGGAACCGCCAAGCAGTTGTCGTCTTCCATGCAAGAGTTGACCTCTTCCAGCCAGAGTCTGAATGACATTGCCGATGACCTGCAAATGAGTATTTCGGCCTTCAAACTGGTGAATGGCAACCTGGTTTACCCTAACCGCAATGCGCGCAAGTTCACCACGGTACCATCTGCCCGCAAGCGTTCTTTCCAGGGCGGAGATTCCAATGACATGGACTTTGATAAGAAATTTAATGGCAACAAGCCACTTAAAAACAGAGGTCAGGAATAATGGAGTCTCAGAACATCAGAGATAAGAAAGACAAAGTAGTGGAGGAAAAAGTACACCTCATTGTCTTTAAACTAGGCACGGAAGAGTACGGCGTCCGGATTGATCAGGTAAAGGAAGTAACCATTACCCCTGAGATTACCCGCATGCCTAAAACGCCCGCCTTTATAAAAGGAGTATCCAACATTAGGGGTGATATCATAGCCATCATGAACCTGGAAGAACGCTTCAACATTGAGCGTCCTTCCGGCTCAACCGCAAATCACACGTATACGCTGGTGATGGAGGCAAAAGACTATACCATGGGCTTTATTGTGCACGAAGTTCCGCAATCCTTGACGTTGCCGGTCTCCAGCATAGACAAAGCGCCTTCCTTCATCCAGGACATCAACATCCATGAAAACTTCATTGAAGGCATAGGGAAATATGAAGACCGGCTCATCATTGTGCTGGACATCTATAAAATCCTGACGGCAGATGAAGTATTGCAATTGAAATCATAGTGCTCATTTTGATCTAATTACTTATGGAAATTACAGATAAGAAAAGAATACTGATTGTAGATGATTCTTTCTACATGCGCACTATGTTGAAAAACATGCTGCTAGACGCGGGTTATGACGTGGTAGGCGAAGCCCCAGACGGAAAAACTGCCCTGCAAATGGCCAAAGACAAAATTCCGGACCTGGTTACCTTGGATGTGATCTTACCAGACAACACCGGTTTAGATGTGCTCAAAGGAATTAAGCAGGACAACCCAGACATTAAAGTAGTGATTGTAAGCGCCGTAGGGCAGGAAGTGATCATGAACGAAGCCGCTGAGTATGGTGCCCTGCATTACATCATCAAACCTTTCTCAGAAGACAAAGTGCTGGAAGCGTTAAACAACGCTTTTAAAGAAGAATAGAGAAAACAAGCTAAAAACAGCGCCACACCCTTACCTGTGCAGCCATCTAAAATCAGAGTTTTAATTGGGGATTCCTCCGTACGTGCAAGACTTGTGCTTACTGGTATGATAGATGCCGAGCCTCATTTTGAGGTGGTAGATACAGCCCAGTCACAGGAGGAATTGCTGCACAAAGCACTTTCCACCCAACCAGACCTGATTGTGACGCACTACAACCTGACCATGGGGGGCAAAGTGCCTTTGTTCCGGCAAGTGTACGGCGAGAAGGCTTCCGTTTTACTCATGGTTTCCCAAAATTTGGCCAAAAACGCTTCTCCAAGATCTATGAATTTTGCTTCTTTTTCTGAAACAGGCAAGAAAACGGACAAAGAAGCCGCTAAAGCCAGGTTGATGGCAAAGCTCAGAGAACTGGCGTCTAGTTTTTCAGTGAATGATTCTTCTAAAACGCACGTACCCTTGAACAGTCGATGGGGAAAGTACACCAGTACATTGCTGGCGTCTTCGCAGGTAACAGAAACCCCGCTTTCTATGGTCGTGATTGGGGCTTCTACGGGCGGTTCAGCAGCTATTGAGTACCTGGTCCAGGATCTGCATCTTCGGCAACCTACGGTGGTATTGATTGCGGTGCACATGCCCGAGAAATTCACCAAACGGCTGGCCAAACGCTTGCAGAAATTAACCAGCTGGCGGGTAGAAGAAGGAACTGATGGCATGAAACTGTCTGCTGGTACTATTGTCATTGCGCCCGGCGGGCAGAACATGCGGGTGCAAAGAAGATCCCTTCGGCCTAACCAATTTTGCGTGGAGCTGGAGCCTTCCAATACCTTAGATTCACCTTCAGTGGATGTGCTCATGCAGTCGGCGGCGCAATGTGCGCAGGCGCAGGTGTTGGGCGTGATTCTGACGGGCATGGGACAGGACGGCACCGTGGGCGCGCGGGAGATTGTGAACAGAGGCGGGGTAGTGATTGCGCAGAATGAAGAAACTTCCACCATTTTCGGGATGGCTAAATCGGCTATCAAGAATGGGGTGGTAAATGGAGTTTTCCCCTTAGGGCAGCTAAACACCATGATGAACCGGTTTGTGATGAACCGTTATATGAGCCATGAGCTCCAACAGAAATTGGTAGGATGAAGTCGAGAGATCAGGAATATAAAGAGATATTTATAGCCGAGGCTCTCGAGTATTATGATGCGCTGAACCGGCACATCAGTGATCTGGAGAAGAACCCCGAGGACGAGCAGGTGTTAGCCGAGGTATTCAGGTTATTGCATAACCTGAAAGCCAATGCTAAAGCCATCGGGTATGAGACCATTGCAGACGTTTCCCATAAACTGGAAACCGCTTTCGGTCTTATCCGGAACAAGGAGCTGAGTTTCAGTGACGAGGTAGTGACGGTTCTCTTTGACGGCATTGACCTGCTGGGGGAGATGATTACCGGCATTGACGGGGCCAAAGAGGTGGAGCCAAGTCCTGCTTTGCTCCGGAACCTGGACATCATCATCAATTCGCAAGGGGAGAATACCTCAGAACTGTCAAAGGTTCAGAAGTACTATACGTCTAAAAACCTGTCGCTTTCAGACCTGATCTACATTCAGATCAAGAAGCTGGACCATCTGCTGAACCTGGTAGGGGAGCTGATCATTGACCGGGACCGGATTGTGTCCATTGGCAAAGAACTGGACCATGATGACCTGAAAAACGTAAGCGCGCACCTGTACCGCATCACCGAAGATCTGCAGTACAGCGTGATGGATGCCCGTCTGGTAAACGTGGGTTCGCTGTTCAACAAGTTTCCGCGCATAGTGCGGGACATCGCGGTAGCGGAGAAGAAAGAAATAAACCTGGAGATATCGGGGTCAGACATTCAGATTGACCGGAACATTCTCCAGATTATCACAGATTCGCTTTTGCACCTCATGCGGAACGCCATTTCGCACGGGATTGAGAAAGCCGATGTCAGGACCAAGAAAAAGAAAACGCCCAACGGGAACGTCACCCTTTCGGCCCAGAATGACCGTGATACTGTCATTTTGAAGCTGATTGATGACGGCAAAGGCATTGACCAGGAAGAAGTAAGAAAGGCCATTGTGCAGAGAGGATTCCTTTCAGCCGATGCGGCCAGTGACTTGCGGGACACCGAAGTACTCTCTTACCTGTTTGAACCGGGCTTCTCCTTAGCCAAGGAAGTGACCGAGGTTTCGGGGCGCGGCGTAGGCTTGGACGTGGTGAAAAATGCCATAGATTCCATTGGCGGTAGAATAAAGGTAGATTCCAAAAAAGGCGAAGGAACCACCTTTACCTTGTTTCTGCCTACGTCTATTGCCGTGAAAGGGGCGTTGCTCTGCCAGGTGGAAGAGAATTTCTACGCCATTCCGCTGATGCACACAGATTCTGTGGTGGCGCTGCCTACGCAGGAATTGCATGAGGTGGGTGATCTGTTGGTGGCGGACATCAACGGTGAAACCATTACCATTGTCTCTCTGCGCGAACTGTTCAACCGGGAAATTACGGAGTACAGCGTTAAGAAGAATGATCTGGAAGGGGATATTCAGAACATCATTATTGTGACCTATAATAACCGGAAGTTAGGTTTGATTGTAGACAAGCTGCTGCGGCAGCAGGATATTGTGATCAAAGCCCTGAGTAAACCGGTCAATACCATTGAAATTTACGCGGGGGTAACCCTTTTAGGGTCGGGCAAGGTGTGCCTGGTGCTGGATGTGGCCGCCATTACCCGCTATTTTATTGCCAGAAGGTAAGGACTACATGGCACACAACATTTTTATAGCCTGATTCATGGAGCTTCAAGTAAATGAACTAGAGCGGGATATCATCAAAGAAATCCTGAACATAGGCCTGGCAAGGGCAGCAGATTCCTTTGCCGCCATTGCAAAAGACCGGGTTTTGTTGAAAGTGCCAGACCTGCAGTTGATGGAGGCCGAGGAGCTTCTGAAGATTGTACGGGCGTATGAGAACTCGCACACCATTATTCAGTCAGACATAAAAGGCGAACTGAACGGCACAACTCTTATGCTCTTCTCTGAACTGCACGTAGAGCAGCTTTCTAAAGTCTGTTTAGGCATGACCGTGAAGGGAAACGAACCGCTTACTGAGATGCAGGAATCGCTGCTGCTGGAGGTCAGTAACATCATTACCGGGGCTTTGGTGACGCAACTAGCCAACATTCTGAAAGCCAGCATTTACGGTTCGCCGCCCGTGGCGCCCAAACATGACATTGCTGAATCTCTCAAAGGTATTTTCACAGATCATCCTTTGTTCCAGCCCTTGGTGTTCACGGTTATTACCCAGTTTACTAACAACTCCAAAATGGTGGAATTGCCCTTGTTGCTGTTTTTTGACACCAATACCTTCATTAAAATCCTGGAGATTATCCGCTCCTATAATTTCCTGACCAAGTAGTTCCGGTAAAATTTACTTAAGCAAAAGAGCCGCCCCGTGCGGCTCTTTTGCTTAAGTAAAAACCTGAGAAGAACGGTTTTGGTGCCGTTTTACAGAAATCAGCTTTAAAACCGAAGAAGCTACACATTTTCCATTACAGTATCTTTTTTGTTGTTTTGCGCGTCTGAACAAATAACTGATTTAGAAATACCCTTATGGACGCTTTAGGTAGACATATTCTGGTGGAGTTTTACAACTGCTCACCAGAGTTAATGAACGATGTGGTACACATTGAGAACAGCATGGTAGAAGCCGCCGCAACGGCTGGCGCCACCGTCATCAATAGTACCTTTCACCACTTCTCTCCCTATGGCGTGTCGGGCGTAGTGGTGATCCAGGAGAGCCATTTGGCCATTCATACCTGGCCCGAGTATGGATATGCCGCGGTAGATTTATTTACCTGCGGTGATTCGGTTGACCCTTGGGTTTCCTATAACTTCCTGAAAGAAGCGTTTGAAGCCAGCCACGGCTCTTCCATGGAATGCCTGAGAGGCCAGCAAAGTCTCCTGAAACGGACAGACTTCAACGTAGAAGCCCGTGATTCTGGTCAGCCCGTTGCTACCATCCCGCGCATCACCCGCGATGTCTGGTTTACGGAGCGTGATGAAAACATTGCCCTTTCCCTAAAACACACCGGAAACCAGTTATACAAGAAACAATCGCCTTACCAGAAAGTAGAGGTGTTTGAAACGCTGGCGTACGGCAACATGCTTACGCTAGACGGAATGGTGATGTGTACCCAGAAAGATGAGTACGTGTACCATGAAATGATTACCCACGTGCCGTTCTTCAGCCATGGAAACGTGAAGCGCGCCCTGGTAATTGGCGGCGGCGACGGCGGTACCGTGCGCGAGCTGCTTCGCCACGATAGCATTGAGGAAGTGGTGCTGGTGGAAATTGACGAACTAGTGATTGAAGCCTGTAAAGCCCATTTGCCGGAAACCGCCAGTGCCTTCGGACATCCTAAGCTGAAATTGCTAGTGGCAGACGGTATCAAGTACATTAAGGAGTGTGCCAATGAACCCTTTGACCTCATCATTGTGGATTCCGCAGATCCTGTTGGTCCGGGCGAAGGCTTGTTTACCGCCGAGTTCTACGCAGAAGTACACCGCTGCCTCACCCCAGAAGGTGTGATGATTACCCAGAGCGAATCGCCGAGGTTCAACACCAATGTGTTTGTGGAGATCTATGATACCTACAAAGGCATCTTCGGGAAAGATAACGTGCATTGCTATCTTGCTGCTATTCCCACGTATCCTACCGGCACCTGGAGCTTCTCGTTCAGTTCCAAAGGCAGCGTGCATCCTAAGAAATTCAACCAGGAAGCTGCCGCTGCTTTTTCCAGAGAGCAGGGCTTGCGCTACTATAACGAAGACATTCACTTGGCAGCTTTCGCCTTACCTAATTACGTAAAAGACTTACTCTCCTCTAAAGCCTAGTACTATGAGCATTAACATGCCCACCATGTGTGATTCTAAACACAAGAAGATTACCTCATTTGACCAGAATGGCGTAGGGGATGTAGGCAGTGGCCTTTTCGGACTTCCGTTTACCGAAGAAGAATCTGAAGTCGTGATTTTCCCTATTCCGTGGGAAGTGACCGTTTCCTACAACGCCGGTACCGCCGAAGGCCCCGCCGCTGTACGCGATGCCTCTCCGCAACTGGATCTTTTTGACCCAGAAATTCCAGATGCCTGGCACCTGGGCATTCACATGCCGGTAGTACCAGAAAACTGGGCGAATGAAAGCCAACGTCTGCGCGAGAAAACCGATGCTTATATTGATTGGCTGGAAACCGGCAGTCCCGGGCAGCCAAACCGTTTTGACCTTACGTTGGCAGAAGTAAACCGGAAAGGCGAAGAACTGTTGCAGTGGTCCAAAAAGGAAACACTGGCGTACCTGGAGCAAGGAAAACTGGTGGGGGTTTTAGGCGGAGACCACAGCACGCCATTGGGTTTTATGCACGCTTTAGCCGAAAAGCACGAAGAATACGGCATTCTGCAAATTGACGCCCACGCCGATTTACGGGATGCCTACGAAGGTTTTACGTACTCGCACGCGTCCATCATGTTCAATGCCCTCAAGCTGCCGCAGGTGAAAAAACTGGTGCAGGTAGGCATACGAGATCTTTGCCAGGCCGAAGCCGAGTTGGTGGATCAGTCCAATGGCCGCATCACTACGTTCTATGACAGCAAGATCAAAACCAAAATGTACGAGGGTACTTCCTGGCGGAAGCAGTGCAAGAAGATCATAGCGCAGCTGCCGCAGAAAGTATACATCAGCTTTGACATTGACGGGCTAGACCCAAAACTTTGCCCTGCAACCGGTACCCCGGTGCCCGGCGGTTTTGAATTTGAAGAGGCAGTATACCTCATTAAGGCCCTGGTGAAATCAGGAAGGGAAATCATTGGGTTTGACTTGTGCGAAGTGGCGCCCGGTGACAGCGAGTGGAACGGGAACGTGGGCGCGCGGCTTCTCTACAAACTCTGCAACTGGATGGCCGTATCTCAGAAAAGATTAGAATCTACTATATAACCTACCTCCTGAACTACTACTATGGGATTCATCCTTAAGATTATCATCACGGGCATTGTGGCTCTGGTGCTGGCGCAGTTTTTTCCCGGCGTTACCATTGACGGCATTTCCAGCGCTATTCTCCTGGCTTTGGTACTGGCTGTTCTGAACGCCATTGTGCGGCCCATTCTGGTGTTCCTGACCATTCCCATCACGTTTATGACCTTGGGTTTGTTTCTGTTGGTCATCAATGCCATTATTCTTTACATGGCAGATTATCTGCTGGACGGCTTCAACATAAGCGGACTCATCACTGCCATTTTGTTTAGTTTGGTGTTATCCATTGCCACGTACATTGTTGATCTTATCTTCTAAAATTTAGTAAGATTGCTAAATAGGTTAGATAGCCCGGGAGCTTTTCCGGGCTATTCTTGTTTCTGGGGGTACTTGTAAAAGGAAAAGAGAGGTTTTTGGCGTATTTTTGTCAAAACGATTAGAAAATGGGAGTAAAGGAAGCACGGGATGCCCTCAAGCTTTATTTTGGTTATGACCAGTTCAGGCCAGGGCAGGAAGATATTATCTCTAATGTACTGGAAAAGCGGGACACAGTGGTATTGATGCCAACGGGGGGCGGAAAATCGGTGTGTTACCAAGTGCCGGGTTTGGTGATGCCGGGGCTTTCTGTGGTGGTTTCTCCGTTAATTGCCTTGATGAAAGACCAGGTAGAAGCGCTGCTGGCCAACGGCGTAAACGCCGGCTACCTGAACAGCTCGCAGTCTGCCAAAGAGCAGCAGTTGATTGAACAGCAGTGTTTTGACGGCCGCATGAAAATGCTGTACGTCTCCCCGGAAAAATTGCTTTCAGCGGGTTTCTTTTCCTTTCTGAAACGCTTGCAGATAAACCTCTTCGCCATTGATGAGGCGCACTGTATTTCGGCTTGGGGTCATGATTTCCGACCGGAGTACCTGCAACTGAAGAACCTGAAGCTCCAGTTCCCTGAAGTGCCCATCATCGCGCTTACCGCCACCGCAGACCGCCTCACGCAGCGCGATATCCTCACGCAACTTTACCTGCAGGACCCCAAGGTTTTCATTTCCTCGTTTGACCGCCCTAACATCTACCTGCAAGTGCAGCCGGGACAGAAACGTATGGAGGCCATTCTTGATTTTCTGGAGGAACGGCCCTTCCAGCCAGGAATTGTCTACTGTCTAAGCCGGAAAGCCTGTGAGTCTCTGGCCGCCAAACTAAAGGAGAAAGGCTACAACGCCGATTATTACCACGCCGGATTATCGGCCCGCGACCGGGAGCAGGTGCAGGAGAAATTCCTGCAGGACAACATCCAGATCATGTGCGCCACCATTGCCTTCGGCATGGGGATTGACAAGTCTAACGTGCGCTGGGTCATACACTACAACCTGCCTAAGAACCTGGAGAGTTATTACCAGGAGATTGGTCGGGGCGGACGTGATGGCGCTCCCGCCGAGGCCTTGTTATTTTACAGTCTGGCAGATGTTATGACCCTGCGCGATATTGTCACGCAAGGCGACAGCAAAGAACAAGCTTTGTCGCTTGCCAAACTGGACCGCATGCAGCAGTTCGCGGAAAGTACCAGTTGTCGGCGCAAAACCCTCATGCACTACTTTGGCGAGGAGTACTCCAAAGACTGCGGCAACTGTGATATCTGCGATAATCCGCCTACATCTTTCAATGGCACCGAGTACGCGCAGAAGATTCTGTCGGCGGTAGCCCGAACCAAAGAAACCGTAGCCACGGCCCAAGTAGTGGATATTCTGCGGGGCTCCCGAAACCAACTCACCTTGACCAGAGGCTATGACCAACTGAAGACCTTTGGCGCGGGCCGCGATGTGCCTTCCCAGGATTGGCAACGGTACATTCACCAGTTGATTAACCAGGGAATTCTGGAAGTGGCCTATGATGAGCACGGGGCATTAAAATTGACCAATGCCAGCCAGGAAGTGCTTTTCAACGGCAAAAAAGTGGAACTGGTGAAATTCCAGCCCGTCAGCCCTAAAGAGGAGAAGGAGAAAAGGGAGAAGAAGAAATCCAGAAGCGGGGTGGAAACGGCCTTGTTTGAACATCTGAGGCAACTCCGGAAACAATTAGCCAATGAGCGCAACATTCCGCCATACGTGGTCTTCACCGACAATACGTTGCAGGAGATTGTAGAACAGCGTCCCACTAATAAACCGGCATTCCTGTCTATTTCCGGGGTGGCGCAGGCCAAGTACGAGCAGTACGGTGAAATCTTCATCAACGCCATCCTGAGTTTCCTGGCCCAGCAAGCCGAACAACAGCAGGCTCGCTTGAAAGGCACCACGCACCTGGTTACCTATGAACTTCTCCGGCAAGGCAAGACATTGGAAGAAATCTCGGAACAGAGACAGGTTCAGTTAACTACCATTTATTCGCATTTGGCCACGCTGTACCAGCAAGGATATGACATTGATTTGAAACCGTATCTCTCTGATTGGGAATACAGTAAAGTGAAAGAAGGTATTTTGCAAACGAAGCAAACGGCGGCCATGAAACCTATCTTTGATTACCTAAACGGTGAAATTGATTACCTTAAAATACGCCTTGGGATTGGAAGGTTTAATAAAGAAAATGCCTGAGCGAAGGACTACACCTTTAGTCATTAATAAGAATGTTTTCATTCATGCTTTAAACCTGATTTCCTGAAAATAAGCTTAAAAAGGAGCCATAACTTAGTTGTTGATATAACAAAAAGGCCTGTCTATTAAGACAGGCCTTTTTGTTATATCAAACATAACGTTTTGTTATTTTAAAGCAATAGCATCTGGTTTGCCGTCTGGGTCGTTGGTAACCACACCTTGCGAATTAACTTTTCCGCCGGTCAGAGCCAGGATTCCCGCTACGTGAGGAGCAGCGTAAGAGGTTCCGCTACCGGTGGTGTACCCGCTGCCTTTCCAGGTGGTGTAGATATTGGTACCTGGGGCAGAGAAGTTCACGGAGTTACCGAAGTTAGAGCTAGGGTGTAGGCTGCCGTAAGAATCCATGTTAGACACCACATACACATTAGGGGCGATAACACGGGCCGGAGAATCTGCTTTGCAGTCTATGTGGCTGTTACCAGAGGCAACCGCGATGAAAATACCTTTAGCGGCGGTTTTCTTCACTAATTCGTCCAGCATGGAAGAGGCGTCTACCCGAAGGCTCATGTTCACCACATCGCCTGGTTTGCCGTTGTTGTACACGTGGTTTACAGCCGAATAGATGCGGGTAAGCGTACCGGCACCGGCGTTGTCAAACACCCGCAGCGCCACAATAGAAGCATTGGCGGCTACGCCAACCACCCCAATGTTATTGTTTTTCGCGCCGATGATACCCGCCACCGCAGTTCCATGACCGTAGCCGTCTTCCCAGGATGGAACACCAGAGATGAAGGATTTGCTTCTGGTTGCATCTACGTTCAAGTCAGGATGTGAAGCTTGTACCCCAGAGTCAATCACCCACACCGTTTTACCCGTACCGTCGCCGTAACCCACGCGGGCAACTCCCCAGGGAATGGTTTGCGAAGAACTTAAGGTGTTGTTGTCAACCGTACCAACGGCAGAGGTTTTCCCCACGGGCGTGGTCGCTTTTCTAGCCGATGCGTCTGAACTTATTACTTTACCAAGAGATACTACCTGGTCTTGCTCAATAAATGCTACGTTTTTGTCTTTTCTAAGAATGTCAATTTCCTCTTTGCTGAAGTTGCCAGAGAAGCCATTGATAGCCCCTTGGAGAATTTCACGGGCCCGGGATATTTCAAATCCGTTTCTACCTAAAACCCGCTCCCGCAACTCAGCTGCAGATTGCTGGTTGTTGTCTTTTAAAACAACAATGAACTTACCTGCAATGGAAGTGGAAGAAGCCGTAGGTTCCACGGGAAGCTGGGTAACTTCTTCTAATTCTGCAACTTGCTGACAACCAGACATTGAGAAAACGGAGGCTAGTGCAAAAAAAGACACTGCTTTCTTAAACGTAGCTGTGTTCATGGGCTTCTTAGTTTTGTTTAATCTGTTTTAAAAAATGATGGGTAAAACAGCTGTTAGAAAGAGTTATCTTGCTGTTTGTTTGACAAAGGTACTGAATAATACAACTTTTAAACAAATAGATACGTAAAGAAAATTTTTATATTTGATTTAGTTAATATATTAATATTTATGTTTTAAGCTCGCAAAACTTCGTTTGTTTAGAGTAGAGCCATTTTTTGGAAAATTTCTGGTTTGAAAATTTTTTAAGAAAATGTAAAAAACAGGAAAAAATCAGTTGCCAAAAATTTTAGTTGTTTGCTAAAGAATTAGTACTTTTACTCTGTAAAACCAACTACAGACCTTCCTATGCTTAGCACTAATCTTAAATATCTTAGAAAACAGCTTAATCTAACCCAGGTACAGCTTGCCGAGAAGCTGGAGATAAAGCGTTCCTTGATTGGTGCCTATGAAGAGGGACGAGCGGAGCCTAAATTGGCTACTTTGATGAAGATGGCCCAGGTATTCCAGCTGTCAGTAGATGAGCTGATAAATCCAGATTTGCCTAACAATGCCAAAAACGGTTCTAAGCGCCAGTCTAACGTAAAAGTACTATCCATCACGGTAGATAATCAGGATAGAGAGAACATTGAGCTGGTGCCCTACAAAGCCAGCGCCGGTTACCTCAACGGCTATTCTGACCCTGAGTTCATGGAAGAACTTCCGAAGTTCAGGTTGCCTATGATCCAGAGTCCGGGTACGTACCGGGCCTTTGAAATCAAAGGTGATTCTATGTTGCCTATTCCGTCTGGCACTGTGATTGTGGGTCGGTATGTGGAGCAATGGCAAGAGATAAAGGACGGTACGCCTTGTATTGTGGTTAGCCTGCAGGAAGGTATTGTCTTCAAACGCATTTACCATCAGCCTAAGCAAACCGCATTGCGTCTGCACTCAGATAACCCCAGCTATGAGCCGTACAATGTTGCTTTAGATGACATTGTGGAACTCTGGGAGGCGAAAGCTTACATCAGTACTACGTTCCCTATGGCTGAGATCTCTTTGGATAAACTCACCTCCTTGGTGCTTGACCTGCAGCAGGAAGTGAAGAAGTTGAAGACTTCCAACTAATCTGTTCTGGTATAATGGTTCGGAGCGCTTTGAGGCTACTTTCATGAAAGTAGCCCCAAAGCGCTCCACTGTTTTATAGCAAAACCTCAGCATAAACCTCCTAGACGTGCGTACGTATTTATCTTTGAACATCAACTCTCTTTCCCATGATCAAAGTGATATCTGCCTCTGACAGACACCATGCCTCCCACGGCTGGCTAGATTCCTATTTCCTGTTTTCCTTTTCAGATTATTATGACTTAAATAACGTGCAATGGGGACCACTGCGGGTCTTCAACGACGACTATGTCAAAGGAAACAGCGGTTTCCCAGAGCATTCACATGCTGAAATGGAGATTGTGACAATTGTTCTGGAAGGGGAAGTGAGTCATAGAGACAGTCTGGGGAACGAAACGGTGATTAGGGCGGGGGAGGTGCAGCGCATGACCGCTGGAACCGGCATCAGTCACTCTGAGCATAACCATTCAGATAAGGACCTGCACCTGTACCAACTTTGGTTTATTCCAAACAAAAAAGGTCTGGCACCCAGCTATGAGCAGAAGGCGATTGATTTCACTGATGAGAAGAACGAGTTGATTCCTTTGGTGACCGGCCAAAAAGTTTTGGAAGATGTGCTGTACCTTAACTCTAACTCCACGGTGTATTATTCCAACCTGAAAGAAGGAAAGGAAATTGATTTCAAGACTTTCCCCATCCGGAAAGGGTTTATTTATGTGACTTCCGGAGAGTTGTTCGTAAACGGCATGCAGGTGCAGAAAAACGATCAGGTAAGAACATCAGACATAGATGCCTTACGCATCAAAGCATCGGCAGACAGCACGTTTATTCTGATAGATTTACCAGGAGTAGAAGCTAATTATTAAGATATATCTCCCATAAACAGAGAAGGCGCATCTACAGGATGCGCCTTCTCTGTTTATGGGAATGCTTACTGTTGCATTGATATACTATAAAACCTTTGAAAGCCATTGTTTGTGTTATCACCCTCTGTTAAGGAAATGTTCTCAGTTTCATGCTAGTTTCAAGAAAACAGCTGATAAAGGATAGTTGGAGAAAACATAAACGAGGAACAGTTTACTCCAGCTGTATTGCTACTCCTTTTCTCCGGAATTCAGAAAATGCTTTACACATACGAGTGGGTAATAGTTTTCTTTTTAAAGAGCGAATTAGGAGATATTCTCTACTTCAACATAGTGCTTTAAAAGTGTTTTCAGAAAACAGGCCATTTTCTGTGTTCTTGTTTTCTATTGCAGGAAGAACTTGTTCAAGACTTTGCATCCGTAGTTAACGTAAGATAGACAAGCAAACTACTTAGCTAGTCTGAACAAGAAGCATCTTATTTATGAAAGGTAACCGGTACACAACTGTAGTTCTATTCGTTTTATTCTTTTTTGTGGCACACCCGCCGGAAAGTAAAGCCTATGGTGTTCTTACCCATCAGGCAATTATAGATGTGGCGTGGCAGCCTTCCATTGTACCGCTCTTAAAGAAAAGATTCCCTACCGCTACTCCAGATGAATTAACCAAAGCCCACGCATACGCCTACGGTGGTGCCATCATTCAGGACATGGGGTATTATCCCTTCGGGAATACGTTTTTCACAGATTTGACCCATTATGTCAGGAGCGGTGATTTTATTGTCGCGTTATTGGAGGAAGCACAAACCTTAGAGGAAGTTGCCTTCGCCGTTGGGGCTTTAGCCCATTATTACGCAGATAATTATGGACATCCTATAGGAACTAACAGGGCTGTGCCGATGGTGTACCCGGAGGTGAAAGCCGCCTTTGGCAACAGTGTGACGTATGAGCAAAACCCCATTGCACATGTTAAGATGGAGTTTGGGTTTGATGTATTGCAAGTAGCCCGGGGAAATTACGCCCCAGAGTCTTACCATGATTTTATTGGTTTTGAGGTAAGTCAGGAATTGTTGGAACGCGCTTTCAAAAAGACGTATGGTCTTGTGTTAAGCAGTTTATTTGTCAGCCTTAAATTAACCATCGGCTCGTTCAGGCGTTCCGTGAGCACCATTATTCCTAGTCTGACTAAAGCCGCCTGGAATTTAAAATCTTCTGAAATAAAAGCCGCTAAACCAAGCACCACCCGCCGGCAATTCTTATACCGAATCAAGAATACTACTTACCACAAGCAGTGGGGCAGAGAATACCAGAAACCAAACCTTTTCCAAAAATTTCTGAGTTGGTTATTGAAAGTGCTACCCAAGATAGGGCCTAACCGAACATTTGCCTTTAAACCTCCTACCTCTGAAGCAGAAAAGGTGTTTATGGAAAGCTTTAACATGACCTCCCAGAAGTATGCCGTGGGTATGCGCAATCTCCCCGAGACCAGAACCACCCTCATTAATACCGATCTGGATACGGGTAATAAAACGAAGTTCGGCGATTATGAAAAGGCTGATAAAACTTATGCCGAGTTATTAAGCAAATTAGACAAAGAAGACTTCAATAGTCTAAGCCCCGCACTAAAACAAAACATACTAAACTTCTATATGAATGCTTCTATGCCAGAAAAGAAAGATAAAAAAGCAGTAGAAGAATGGCATAAAACTGAAACCTCCCTGGCTAAGTTAAAAGCTAAATAGATTTTTTTATTATTATCAAAATTTTAATAAATAATGATTGAATTTAATGATAAGTTAAAGTTGATATAATTATTAAAATTTGCCTGAATATATCAAATAACAAAAATTTATATCTTAATGAGTGATTCTTGTTTATCAACTCCTAAACTTCGCTTATTTTAACAAGTAATTCAATAATTAATAAGTATTTATTATAAATTCAAATTGTTGTATATAAGCAACTTGTATATATTTAAAGCTGCATATATGTTTGATTTAATAATTCTTTAAATGTTTAAATATTTAATTATAGTAATATAATGTAAAATGTTTATACGGATAAAAAACCGTATAAATCCTCTTCTATTTCGTTATTATTAAAATTTTTAAGCTCGTATAAACTATCGGTTTAGCTTTCTAAATATTAATTTAAAAGATTATGAAGAAGAAATGGATATCAGTCCTGATGGCCCCCATGTTTGTTGCAGGAATATCATTAGCAACAACATCATGTGACGATGATGATGATGCACAATATGGACCAGGTGGTACCACGGGTACTACGGGTACCACCGGAACTACTGGCACGACCGGAACTACAGGCACCACAGGTACGACTGGTACTACAGGAACAACAGGCACTACTGGTACTACAGGCACCACTGGTACAACAGGCACAACCGGAACTACAGGTACAACTGGCACCACAGGAACAACTGGTACCACAGGTACTACGGGCACGACTGGCACTACAGGAACCACGGGTACCACTGGAACGACCGGCACTACAGGAACGACCGGAACAACTGGAACTACAGGTACTACAGGAACTACCGGAACAACAGGTACTACAGGTACTACGGGTACAACCGGCACTACAGGAACTACCGGCACCACAGGTACGACTGGTACGACTGGTACCACAGGTACGACTGGTACCACAGGTACGACTGGTACCACAGGCACCACTGGTACCACAGGCACCACTGGTACCACAGGCACCACTGGTACTACAGGCACTACCGGCACTACCGGAACTACAGGAACTACCGGAACTACAGGCACTACGGGTACCACTGGAACTACAGGTACAACTGGTTCAACAACTGGCGGTGGAACGACAGGTGGCTGATAAGCCCATTCTTTAAAATAAAAGAGGCAGCTATTTCTATAGCTGCCTCTTTTATTTTAAGCTTCAATCATGTGTTCTATTCCATTTAGATCTCTTCCAGATTTTCTTCTAAGGGGTTGCCTTCCAGTAAGCTCGCAGTAACCGTAGGGGCATTTTGGAGCCATTGAGTTTCCATTGTTTTGCTGGTACGGGCTCCTAATTTCTTCAGCAGTTCTACCTTTTTCAGCAGGTTTCCGTTGCCTTCAGACAGTTTGTTCATGGCAGCGTTGTACTTCTGTTGGCTTCGGTCCAGGTTTACGCCAATGTCTTTCAAGTCCTCCAGGAAATTAGCGAACTTGTCGTAGAGCTTTCCGCTCTCTTCGGCTATGCGCAAAACGTTACGCTTCTGGCTTTCCTGTTTCCAGACACTGGCTACAGTGCGCAGGGTGGCAAGCAGGGTAGAAGTAGTCACGAAGACAATGTTCCGGTCTAAGGCTTCCAGGAAGAGGTCACGGTCATGCTGAATGGCCAGATTGAAAGCCGGTTCAATGGGAATGTACATCAGCACGAAATCAGGAGAGTCAATACCGTGCAGGTACTGGTAATTTTTCCGGCTTAAATCAGAGAAGTGGGTTCTAATAGCCTGAACGTGGCTTTTAAGATGCAATTGTTGCTGGAGTTCGTCTTCACAGTTGCAGTACGCGTCATACGCGACTAAACTTACCTTAGAGTCTATGACCAGGTGTTTGTTATCTGGCAAGTCAATGATCACATCTGGCCGGAAGACTTTGGCGTCGTCATGTTGCAGGACCTGTTCCCGGCGGTAATGCACATTGCGCTCTAATCCAGATTTTTCCAGCAGGTTTTCCAGCAGATATTCGCCCCAGTTTCCCTGCGCTTTTTTTTCGCCCCGTAACGCTTTGGTGAGGTTTATGGCGTCCTGGCTCATCTGTTGGTTCAGGCTGGCCATGTAGGTGATCTGTTCCTTCAAAGAAGTGCTGTCTTTCAGGGTCTTTTCATACGTCTGCTCTACTTTGCTCTCAAATTCCTTGATCCGGTCTTTCAACGGAGAAAGTACCTGCTCCAGGTTTTCGGCCGACGCTTTCCGGAAATGCTCAGCATTGGTGACCAGCACCTGGTTTGAAACCTGCGTAAACTGCTGCATAAACGTCTCGCGCAACTCAGACAGTTCGGCGCGCTCGTCAGCGAGTTTTTGCTTCAGGTGGTAAATGTCGTTCTCGGCGCGGGTCACCTCGGCGTGCAGTTCCATCACTTTGCTGTTCTCCCGGCGCAATTGTTCCTGAAGTTTCTGCATTTCGGCCTGAGCCGATTCCTGTTGCTTCAGGGCGAAGATTTTATCTGCTTCCTGGGTCTGTAGGGTGTTTTTCAAAGCCGAAAGTTTGCTCTGCACCAGAAAATAGGCCAGAATAGCCCCAATCAAAAAAGCGAGTAAAGCGAGCGTTATATCCATGGCAGAGTAGGGTAAGTCAGCGAAATCAACAGCTAAAGATAACGCAAAAGTGCTCAAGACTAAAATATTTCGCAAATAGTAATAGGGTTAGCAATAAATTTGGCTGTCCCTTAAAATGCGGAACAAGATTAAATTTTATTTATCTACTGCGTGGGTGGTTACTTTCCAGGAAAAAGGGTATAAATACAGGTAGGCTTCAGGATAGAACATTTTAACGGAAGTTTAGCTAACTGGCTGTTTCTCAAAACCTGGTATCTTGCAGGAAAGTGTTTTATTTTGAAGGAAAGGGATGTGCTGCCAGTGTTTAACGTTACCTATGCAACGCAGCTCTACTTTTGAACAACTGCTATAAATTTGAATAACGTGTTACTAACTAAAAATGGCGGTATAAAGCATTTCATTCGGCGGAAGCTTTGGGAGCCGGTGCTGGAAATGATAAAGCAGGGCATTACCCCGCATCAATTAGCGTTAACTATTACCTTGGGAGCAGGTTTCGGGATGATTCCGTTTCTGGGGTTGACAACTGTGCTCTGTACGTTTTGGGCCCTGCGACTAAGGCTTAACGTGGCGTTTACCATTCTGGTTGGGTACCTCATGCAGCCATTCCAAATTGCCTTGTATGTGCCTTTTGTGGAACTGGGTCAGAATATATTTCCGGTTACGCCCATTCCTTTTTCCCTGGTGAAACTAACCAGTATGTTCAGAACCGACTGGCTTAACGCCCTGCAACAATTGTGGCTGGCTAACCTGGTGGGCATCATGGCCTGGTTACTGTGCTTTGTACCCTTTGGGGCAGTGCTTTATTTCACTAGCCGCAAAGTCCTGCGCCGCGTGCTTCCCGTACAGCAAGTGGCGTAGTATTTTCCTGCCCTTTTCTGAAAAACAGGTTAAAACACGCTTGTTCCGGGTGAATGGCAGCCTTACCTATGGCAAGTTGTGGTTTATACCCGTTTTCAAATCAAAGACACTAAAATAGGAACACCCAGGCAGTAGGTGCGTACGCTGTAACAATGATAAATTTTTGAAGCCGAATCCTGCCGGATTTTGCTTTAGAGAGTACCGATTGTTCATTCAAACTGCGCACCATCATGTCTGCTATTCCCCAAGAAAAAGTACTTGACAATTCTGTTCGCCTGCTGTTGGAAGGCTTTCCTTTCATTCAGAACAGGGTAGAGCGTTTCAACTCCAATATCTTCAAAACCAGGATCATGTTTCAGAATGTGATTTGTCTGCATGGCGAAGAAGCGGCCAAAGTTTTCTATGACCCAGACAAGTTCATGCGATACCAAGCCATTCCCAACCGCATACAAAGAACCCTTATGGGCAAAGACGCCATCCAAACCATGGACGGGGAAAGGCATGTACACCGCAAAGCCATGTTCATGTCTTTGATGACGCCAGACAGCCTCCATCAACTGAACCGTCTCATGACCGACCAATGGCAAGCTTCGCTTATACGTTGGGAAGAAATGGAGGAGGTGGTTCTTTTTGAGGAAGCCCAGGATTTGCTTTGTCGGGTAGCCTGCGCCTGGACAGGAGTTCCACTAAAAGAAGAGGAAGTACGCCTTCGGGCCCAGGATTTTGCCGCCATGGTAGATGCCTTTGGAGCGGTAGGACCCCGGCACTGGCGCGGAATAAAAGCGCGGGCCCGAGCCGAGAAATGGATTGGCAAGATGATCAAGCGCATCAGAAAGGGGAAACTGATGGTGAAGGAAAACTCACCAGCCCACGTCATCGCCTTTCACCGTGACTTAGAAGACAACTTGCTGGATGAAAAAATGGCGGCGGTAGAATTGATTAACCTGTTAAGGCCCATTGTCGCCATTGCCTGGTACATCACCTTTGGTGCGGTAGCCCTGCATGAGCATCCGGTGGCCCGCCAGAAAATAGCTGATGGCGAAGATGGCTATGTGGAGATGTTTGTGCAGGAAGTGCGGCGGTATTATCCTTTCGGGCCGTTTTTAGGAAACCGGGTCAAAAACGATTTTGAGTGGAGAGGCCACCACTTCAAAAAAGGCACCCTGGTATTTCTGGACATTTACGGCACCTTGCATGATGCAAACATCTGGGAGCATCCAGATGAATTCTATCCGTACCGTTTCAGAAACTGGGACGGAAGCGCGTTCAATTTCATTCCGCAGGGCGGCGGCGACCATTTCACTGGGCACCGCTGCGCCGGGGAATGGGTGACCATTGAAGCAATGAAGGTTTCCATGGTTTTCCTTTCCAAATACATGGAGTACGAGGTGCCGCCGCAAGATTTAAGTTTCAGCTTGGTGCGCATGCCTACCTACCCCAAAAGTAAGTTCATCATGAAGCACGTACGCAGCGTTAAACAGCCAGTAGAAGAAGAAGTAAACCGAATTTCTAAATGCCCTTTCCACCACGGGTAAGCAGCTTTCAGTAAAAGTAAAGCCATTGCTTATTTTATGGTTGTTTTTCTGAAATAAGCCCTAAACTGAAGGTTTGCCTATACCCAGGTTCTGGAAGTTGACCCCAAAATCAAATTAATTTGATTTCAGAGATTTATGCGCTAATTTTCAGAAAGTTGGCTTAAAACAATATATCTTCTTTTGATAGGGTAATTTCCTGCCTGGTATGTCTATAGGCTAAAAGAAAATAAGTTTCAGGCGAACTGCGCTTGGGCAACAATATCTTCATTACTAAACGTTTTTTTAATCCTGCATAATGAAAAATCTGGTAGTCCTTTCTCTGCTGCTTCTCGCTTCTATAACCATGTATGCGCAAGGAGACATTCCTTCGGCTAAACCAGGCACTACGTACGGTAAGAAAGTAAAATCAGCCAAAGCCGTACCCGTAGCTGAACTTACCCAGAAGCTAGCGACTACAAACGAGTTTACCGGTAAGATTGAAGGCACGGTGGTGGAAGTCTGCAAAAAGAAAGGCTGTTTTATGAAATTGGCCCGTGAAAATGGCGACCCTATCATGGTGAAGTTCACAGACTACGCCTTCTTCATGCCGCAAGACATAGTAGGGAAAACCGTAGTCTTGCAAGGCAATGCCCAGGTCAAGGAAACGTCTGTGGAGCGTTTGCAGCACTTCGCGCAAGATGCCGGTAAGAGCAAAGAAGAAATTGCAGCCATCACCCAGCCCAAGAAAGATATTGAGATTGTGGCAGATGGCGTGTTGGTAGTGAAATAGTTTTTGCTGCTTGATTTACAGAAAGGGTCTTCTTTTACCTGAAATGGTAGAAGAAGACCCTTTCTGTTTTAGCCTATTCTGGTGAAAATAGGCTAAAAATAGAAAATCTTGTAAGGGCAATCCCTTGTGGTTGCTCTATCGCGTTTGTGAACGTACATAGGGCAACCGAAAGGGATTGCCCCTACAAGATCCTGCTACCCCCGGGCGCAGATGCTTTTATAGGCGCAGTACTGGCAGGTTTCCAAATCGTTGGTTTTCCGGATGGGTTCCTCTGGGTTCAGCATTCTAATAACCAAATCTTTCAGCAGCCGTTCTGAAGTTTCCATGAAGTTGGCGGGTTCTCCCTGGGCATCTACAAAAGGCAATTCTGAGGTGAGCACTCCGGCTCCCAGATTACGGAACGAAATAATACCTGCCTCAAAATCATAATTGGCTTTGGGAAGTTTCAGAACCTTACTTTCCAGTAAACTTCCTTTCTGGATTTCCTTGGCCAGAATGTACCGGTATAACCAGAGTTGGCGCACCTTGTCCAGGTGACGGTCGTGCAGGAGGGTTGTTTCCAGGTCCTCGGGATTTACCTTGAGGTTGCGGGCTTCCACTTTGCCGGTTTTGTAGTCAATCACGCGCAGGGTGCGGCCGCTTAGGTCAATGCGGTCGGCTTTGCCGGCAATGCGCACGGGCACCTTTTCGCCGGAAGGCAGTTTCACATCCAGTTCGGTGAGCAGTGTTTCTTCCAGTTGCAGGATGTACAATGGGAGTTCCTCTGATTCACGCAGGCCTTCCAGGTAGCGGGTGAGCAGTTGTACGGCCACTTTGTAGAGAATCAGGTTCATGCCCTGTTCCGGCAGATTGCCCAGGGTACCGCGCTTGAACTCCAGTTGCACCTTCTTGGGCAAGTTGGCCAGCATCACGTCCACATCGGCTTTCTCAATGGGCCTGCCTTCTTCCGCGAAGGGCCTGAAATAATCCTCCAGCACCTGGTGCACAATCGTCCCGAAGGTATCAGCGCCCACCAGTTCATCTATCTCGTCTACTTCCTCCAGTTTGGCAATTCGGCTGAAGTAGTACTGGAGCGAGCAATTCACGAACTGGTTCAGGTGCGAAGGGTACAAACCGCGCTTTAACTGTTCCTTGAGCTTCTGCAGCACCTCACCGTCTTTCTGGATGATAATGTCCGGCTCGTACTCCTTGGTGTCCAGTTGCTCCACCACCGCCGTCAATTCCCGGAAGGTGATGTTCGGGTTTCTGCGGGCCAAATCATGCTGAAGTTGCAGAATAAAGCGGCTTTTCTCGCCGGAACCATAGGTGTCTGACGGCAACACATACAACAGGTTCACGCGCTTGGCCCGCTGCAACAACCGGTAGAAGTAGTACGAGGTAATGCTCTCTTGTTCAGCATAGGTTGGCAAGCCGAAGGTGCGCAGCACGTCATACGGGAACAGCGAGTTCTGCTTCTTGGGTTGTGGCAGCACGTTCTCGTTTACACTCAGGATAATGAGGTTCTCAAAATCCAGGGCGCGGGTTTCCAGCATCCCCATGACCTGGGTAGGTGAGATAGGTTCGCCGCTAAACGGAAGCTTGGTGTTGCCTATCTGCTCGTACAGAAACTTCTTGAAACTGCGCACCGAAATTTTGTGCTCGCGGCAGTCAAAAAGCGTATCTAGCCGCTTCACAATGGTGTAGAGCAGGAACAGGTATTCAGTTTCAATGGGGTTTTCAGATTCTACACGGTAAATGCGGCCCAGGGCATCTACCAAATTGTACAGCGCGTCAATGAGATCAGTACAGTCGTTCCAGGTTCTAAAGAGGGTGATGAACATAGGGTGCTCACGGCCCAGCCTGATGATTTCCTCGGCGGTAAGCAAGACGCTGTTGCGCTGCACCATCTCGTCCAGCACGTGCTGGAACAAATCCAGATCGGTTTCCCGCTCGGCAATGCTGTTCAGGTATTGCTCGTAGCGTCGCAAGAAAGGGTGTTGCAATAGTTTCGTGACGGCCAGGTGATGGTAGCGGTTCACTTTGTAGCCGGTATCGGTGGGTTGCACCACGCCGGTTAAATGCACGTCAAAGAGCAAATCTACCAGGTTGAAGAGGGGCGTGCCCTTGAAAGAGAGCCCCATGGTCACGTTGTAATCCGTCACTTCGTCTGAAATGGAGTGCAGCACAGGCAGGAGCAGGGTTTCATCAGGCAGTATAATGGCAATCTCGGCGTTGGGGTCTTTCTGCCGAATCTCACGGAGAAGCTGTCCGGCTATTTTGCCCTGCATGCTGGCGTTGGCCACGCCAATGGCGTTGATTTCTTTCGGGTCTGAGAGCAACAGGTTTTGTTGCCAGTTCCACTCGGGCAGCCGCCATTTTTCTTTGTAGCGTTTCAGGAAATGCCCGGCGCGTTTGTCTGACTCCTGAGCCATGTAATAGTCATCAGAATCAAAGAAGATATCTGCTTTGCCGACTTCCAGCAACGTCTGGATAATCTTCTGCTCAGCTTTGGAAAGCGCATTCAAACCCACAAAAATATACCGGAAAGGGCCTTTGTCGCTCTGCGCGATGTCTTTGATGCGGTTGGCGACCATTCTGAAGGCCATGCCGGTGTACGCTTGTTTGTCTTTCTTCAGCTTCGCGTGCAAAGCATGGTAGGTGCGCTCCAGGTTGCTCCAGAGCTGGAAGTACTGCTTCACATTGGCCGTAGGCACACTGCTGCCCGGTTTGCCGGGGTCCCAGCGTTCCAGCGCCTTCGCCTCGCTCACGTACTCAAACACCTTTGAGGCGTCTACCATCTCCATATCCATGCGCGAGAAGTCTTCCAGCAGCGTGGCACTCCAGCCTACAAACTGGTCAAAGTCCAGCTTGGGGTCATACTGCAGCATAAGGTCATACAGATCCAGTTGCAGGTGCAGCGGTTCCAATACCTCTACACTGGCCATGTTGCAGACAAATTCCTCCATGGAATAAATCTCTGGCGACCAGATACCGGTGGGTGCCGCCTGGGCCAGGGCATTCTTGAAATATAAGGTGGCCCGGCGGGTGGGAAGCACAATGCACAGGTCGCTCAGTTGATCAGTATAGGTCTGGTAAATATGTTCAGCGGTTTGCCGCAGGAAAGATTGCATGACGAGGGGTGATATCAAGTAGCACGTATTAAGTAGCAAGATACAACGTTTATAGGCCTTTTTCTCGATTTGAGCTATAAACAGGTTGAAGACTGAAACAAGACATAAAATGCGTGTTTCTACTATAGATTAGAATAGGAATATGCCGTAGATAGAATTGAAATTAAAACAGAGATTCTATGCGCCGATTTGCCATTTCAGATATACACGGATGCTGTAAAACCTTCAGGTATCTGGTAGAAGAAGAGCTAAAACTAAAAACTTACGACAAGCTGTACCTGCTGGGCGACTACATTGACCGGGGACCTGATTCAAAAGGTGTCATTGATTTCATTCTGGAATTGCGCGACAAGGATTTTCAGGTGATTACGCTTTGCGGAAACCACGAAGACATGCTGCTGGAGGCCAGAGCCGATTCAGAATATCTAGAGAGTTGGCTCCTGAATGGAGGCATACAAACTCTTAAAAGTTTTAAAACTTTAAACATTAAGGAGATCCCCGCCAAGTACTGGAAGTTTCTGGAAGAGTTAGAGCTTTACGTGGAGTTAGAAGACTACCTTCTGGTGCACGCCGGTTTTGACTTTTCCCACGACTATCCTTTTGAGGACCGCGAATCTATGCTCTGGATCAGGGATTTTGAGGTAGACAAGAAAGTGCTGGGACCTCGGAAAATAATACACGGGCATACCCCCATTTACCTGGATGACATTGCAACTTCCCTGAAAGCACCCGTTTCTGATGCGATCAACATAGACGGAGGTTGTGTTTTCACGAGGCAATTAGGCTATTTAACCGCGCTGAACCTAGACACCTTGGAACTGCACGCTTTGAAGAACAGAGAGGAAATGTAAGGCTTCGGTCTGAATCTGAAAGGAAGGATTGGGAATATGAAGAAAAGCCGTTGGCAACCCTTTTTTAAGCCGATTCCCATAAAACTGCCCTAAAACATTCAGCCGCATGAATTGACAATTTCATACAATAAGCTCAGACGCGTTATCTCATTGCCCGTACGTTGTTCATCCATCTCTAGCTTTTTCGATTATAAGCCGTTACGCCATTTCAGATATTCACGGATGTTTAAAGACCTTCCGGTACATGGTGGAAGAGGTGATTAAACTGAAGTACAGAGACAGGCTGTATCTGTTAGGCGATTACATTGACCGTGGGCCTGATTCAAAGGGCGTTCTGGATTACATTATGAAACTTCAGAAAGACAGTTATCGGGTGGTTGCATTGTGCGGAAACCACGAAGACATGATGATGAAGGCCCGAGACAATTCTCTGTACCATACCTCCTGGATGTTCAACGGCGGAAAAGAGGCCCTCAAGAGTTTCAAGGCCGCAAGCATCAAAGACATCAGAACCGTTTACTGGGACTTCCTGGAAAGCCTGGAACTCTACCATGAACTGGACGATTATCTGCTGGTACACGCAGGATTTAACTTTACCATCCCAGACCCCGCCACCGACCGGCACACCCTGCTTTGGGCCAGAGAATTTGAAGTAGATTGTTTCAAGCTAGGTACCCGTAAGATTGTCCACGGTCACACGCCCATCCCCTTAGACCAAATTACCTCTTCGCTCCAGAAACCCGTTTCCAGTGTCATCAACATTGATGGAGGCTGCGTCTTCAAACCCCGCATGGGCTATCTTACTGCCCTCAATCTGGATACGTTGGAATTGCTTTCTGTAGCGAACAGGGAGGATCAGTAAGGCCCGTTTTACTACCCCGCCCTCCGGGCACCCCTCCTAAATTAGGAGAGGAGTTGTGGTTCTCACAGTAATAGCGATGCTCAAAAGATTTCGCAGCGTCTGCAAAACCTGCGAGTGTCTGTGCCAATGGCTTTGGAATGGATGAAAGGAAGGTTAAAATATCGAACCTTACCTTTCTTTGGCACGGGAATTACTTCCGTGGCTTTAGACGATAAGTCACGGAAGTAATTCCGAGCCATAGTTTTTCGCTGCGGGGCAGCGAGGGTAGTCAGAGACTACCCAGTACGGTAGGCACGAGTCAGAGACTCGCGCCAGCAAATTGGGAAAGTTTATGCGGGAGACCTCACAGGTTTCCAAAACCTGTGAGGTCTTAACTCCACTACCCCACGTATACCCGTTTCCAGCCTTTCGCTTGAGCGCCTAGAGTTCGACCGTCCCTGAGCGAGAGCGAAGTGGGCGAGGAGAAATCACAGCGCGAAGGTGGAAGGCGGGGCCTCGCGGGCGTGAGCGCTTACTAGAAAAGATGAAACAACAAAGCTCCTAAACCCACGCAGAAAGCAGCTACTCCCAGGCATCAGCAAACTGCGTGCACATATCTCACCAATAAAAAAGCCTCAGAATAAATCTGAGGCTTTCCAATTATCTCTGTACCGGATGCGGCTCCTGCAACTGAAGCATACGCCCCGTATACGCCCTGGTTTCTTCGCAAAGTTGCGGATTCTCCGCGAGGGCAACCCCAAAGGTAGGAATCATCTCTTTGATTTTCTCCTGCCATTCCGGCGTGGCTGCTTTCTGCGGGAAGCACTTGTGAATAAGGTTCACCATAATGGAAACAGCTGTAGAGGCACCCGGAGAGGCTCCTAAAAGCGCTGCAAGGGAGCCGTCAGCGGCACTTACTACTTCAGTGCCGAATTCCAGCACACCACCGCGTTTAGGGTCTTTCTTGATGACCTGCACCCGTTGTCCGGCCACCTCTAATTCCCAATCTTCGCCTTTCGCCGTAGGCACGTATTCTCTCAGGGCATCCAAACGGTCTTCCGGAGACTGCCGAACTTGATCAATGAGGTATTTTGTCAGCGGAATATTGGTGTAACCGGCAGCCAGCATAGGCCGAAGGTTGTTCAGTTTAATTGACAAAGGCAAATCAAAGAAAGAGCCTTTTTTTAGGAATTTAGTCGTGAAACCGGCATAAGGTCCGAATAATAGCGCTTTCTCCCCATTAATCACGCGCGTATCTAAGTGCGGTACCGACATGGGCGGTGAACCCACGGCGGCCTTGCCGTACACCTTGGCCTGGTGTTGGGCAATCACCTCGGGGTTGGTGCATTTAAGCCACTGGCCACTTACCGGGAAGCCGCCAAAGCCTTTCCCTTCGGGAATGCCAGAAGCCAGCAGGAGCGGCAATGATCCGCCGCCGGCCCCAATAAAGACAAATTTGGTACGGGCGCGGCGTTTCTGACCGGTGGTCAAATCTTTGATGCGTACGCGCCAGATACCGTCGTCTTTGTGTTTAAAGGAACGTACTTCGTGGTTACGGTACAGCTGTACGCCGCCCATTTCTTTCAGGTGCTTGAAAAGTTGCCGGGTTAAACAGCCGAAGTTCACATCAGTACCCACTTCCATGCGGGTGGCGGCTACTTTCTCTGCCCGGTCGCGGCCTTTCATGATGAGCGGCATCCATTGGGTTAAGGTCTCAAAATCCTCTGAATACTGCATCCCCTGGAACAGGGGAGACTTCGTCATGGCTTCGTACCGCTTGCGCAGGAACGAGACATTTTTCTCGCCCCACACAAAGCTGATGTGCGGCACGCTCCTAATGAACATTTTAGGGTCAGCGAGAATGCCACGGTCTACCAGATACGCCCAGAACTGGCGCGACTGTTCAAACCACTCGGCAATCACATCGGCTTTGGAAATGTCAATGGCGCCGTTGGGCTTCTCTGGGGTATAGTTTAGTTCGCAGAAAGCGGAGTGGCCCGTTCCGGCGTTGTTCCAGGCATCAGAACTCTCAGCGGCAACCTCGTCTAGGCGCTCATATATTTCTATGGTCAGATCTGGTTGCAGTTGCTTGAGCATGACGCCCAAGGTGGCGCTCATAATACCGGCCCCAATCAACACTACATCTGGTTCAGTTACTATCTTATCCATGGTCTAAGGTTAATTACTTCCTAGAGTACGAAGAAACCACCAGAAAGTGTTATCCCCAAATGTACCAGTCTTCCCCAGAAAAAAGTCAGGACTTGGAAGAGAGGCTTTTTAGACCTGGTTTTTGAAAACTACCTGTTTTTTACCAGTTTATGGACCACCACCTGATTACCCTGGTATACCCGCAGAAAGTAGATACCCGCCGGAACATATTGGAAAGGCCCGAAGATAACTTTCTGGCTGCCCGCCTGCCCTTGCACAGCCTTGGTATGAAGAGTTTTTCCGGTGATGTCCACCAAAGAAAGGGAGAACTCCTGGGCTTGCGGTAACACAATCTCGGCCGTAAGTTCATCTTCTGAGGCAAACGGGTTAGGGTACACTACTGCCACTGTTAAATTTTTAGCTTCAGGCTGAATTCTAACAGACACGGCAATCACTTTTGAATACTCAAAGGTGCCATTAAAATCTATCTGTTTCAGACGATAGTACATCGTGCCAGCCGCCGATTGGGCATCGGCAAAGGAATAATTTTGCGTGATCTGGCTGTTCCCGTTGCCTTTTACCTGGCCAACCTTCACAAAATCCAGCGCATTGGTGCTGCGCTCTACTTCAAAGTAGTCATTGTCTTTCTCTGAGGCAGTGCTCCAGGTGAGTTTCACCGCATCTTTGGCGAAAACACCCTCAAAACGGATGAGTTCTACCGGCAACGGAGCAGCGTCTTTGTCTAAGATGGTAACATTTTTCTGCGAAGTAGCCATACCGCAGGTATTCGAGGCCCACACCTTCAACGTATAGGACCCAAGTTGATCTTCGTCCAGAGCAGACCAGACGTTAAGGTAACGCTTGCCGTTTTGGATGTACTCTTCATACGAAAATCCATCTGGTATTTCATACGTGTAAGTGGTAGTGCTCTGCACAGAGCCAATCAAGAAAGTAGCGGGTTCATCTGAAAGGTTATAGAAGTTGGAAACTCCGGTAAAACTTATCTGTGGCTTGGTGCAGGTGGCAGGGCAGTAGCCGGTTTCCTGGCCGGTGCCGGTTTTCACTGTAGCAGCAATTTTATTGGCATCATAACTGTCTAAAATACGAGCGGAGTTGGTTTTACTGAAGTCATGAATGACCATATTCCCTGTAATGGTGCCCTGGTTGTTGTTCGCTGAATTTTGGTAGATGTGGAATAAACCGGAACCATTCACCAAACCATCATTGGTGAAATCCCCTTTGATATTGATAAAGCCATTATTCGTCAGTCTTGCCTGGGAATTCCAGTTGTGGAATATACGGTTACTGGTAGATTGCTCCATGTAAGCGCAGGGATAATTAATGACAATGGCATTGCTGTTTCTGAAATCATTGGTGCAGTACAACTTACCCCAGTTCTCAATGGCACTGTTGGTGTTCATGTACACCTCTCTGGCTTTAAAGGTCCCATAGTTATATAAACTGTTGATCTTGTTATTACTGGCGAAGTTGATGCCTCCTATTACTTCTATGTTTCCATAGTTGTACAACTTGCTATGGTTAAGGTTAATGGCATCAGCGTCGGTCGCCTCCACCAGAAGGTTGCCCTTGTTCAAAAGCTGAGAATCTTCATTGAAGTGAAACTTGTTTAATATCTTCAGGACACTTGTGGTGGTGCAGTCAAAGCTGGATTTAGCTATGGTATAGTTATTACTGTTTAGGACAAGCGCTCCATTATTCTTGAAGCGCGTGTTTTTCATGATTCCGCCCAAAGTGATCTCTGCGGTCCCATTGTTGGTGAAGTAAGTGGAATCTGCCTTGTCGCCCCCTAAGAATAAGTTGCTTAGTTTAAGGATACCATTGTTACAGAGTTTAGATCCGTTGTTTTGGATAGTGAGTTTGTTAGATCCCATGAGGATAGCTCCTTTCTCTATCACCAACTCCCTTTTAAGAGACGTGTTGTTGCCTTGTTTTCCCAGTTCAAAATCTATATTAAGGGTAACCGTATGACCTGCTTTGATCACATACTTCACAATGCTGGGACCATTCCCATTATTGTAGTCGTTTGTGCCCGGTACAAAGGTTTGGCCCCATGTCTCTGAGCTGTTAAAATTCCCAGACTTTTTGGAAGTATAGGTGACTTGTGCCTGAACGCGAACGGAAAGTGCTATAAAGCAAGCAGTAAAAAATGAAAGCTTAAAAAATTGTATCATTACAAAGACGGTTTTCGGTATATTTTATTGAAAATTTTATATTTTATATGATTTAAGCTTACTAAAAATAGATTATGTATGAGTATTCCTTTTTTTTATAAGAAACTGCAAAGGTAAAAGTATTTATACTATAATTACAATATATTATTTTTTAATTTAACTTATTGTAGTTGAAAGCTGTGTTTAGGAGGATGAAACCCAATATTTTGACTTTAAATAGGTCAATTTTCTAGTGTAAATGTCTTAGTTCTTGATTAAAAGTAGGAAGGGAAATCAATGATAGAAGACGGAAATGTTGGGTAGGAAACAGTCAGGTCGCTACGGTCTCTAGCGCTTGGCTGAACTTATACTGTTGATCGGAAAGTAGCCTTGAGTTTATTTTGATCTTGTTTTTAGAGAATTCGCCTTAAAATCAAAATTGCTGCCTGCTGGTGCTATTTCATGCAGAAGGAACGCACAAAGAGAGCAGCCCAGCTTGCGGATAATTCTGAAATGCGCCTGTATAGGAGACCTTCACCAGATCCTCCGGTTTTCCCTGATGAGATGGAATTGAAACTGTATTTTTACCAAACAAAAATGCTCTGTCGCTAGCCGCGTGTTTCAGCAATCTGAATCAGGTCCTGTGCCTGGATTGTTGAAGAGAATACCATCGCCGCCAGAGGGACTATCTTCTTGCATCATGAAACAGATCCCGTATTGCCGCATCTTTCCTGTAACATGCTTGCAAAGCAGAACCCGCATATGTATGGTAAAGGTTATGTATTGGTAAGGCTGCTTACCACAAAGAGTTGGTATGGGATGGCTGTGCCGTTTCTTTGCCAAACAGGGTGGAAAGGGAAATCAGGAGTGGTGTGTGAAGGACTTTAATTTAGCGACCTTGAAGTACTCTGAAGTTAAGGTGCGGCTTTAATGGGAAAGTGGTGAGGCTAGGTGAGTTCTAGTGAGCCGCTCGTTTTGGAATCTGAAAAGCTAAGGGAATTTTCCAATGGAGGGAGAGGCATTCGCCTCTCCCAGATGGTTGTTGGTTTGAGAATAAGGAGCTTAGTATTAAATATTGGTGCTTCTTTGTAATATAAAATTCTTTGTTAATAGAATGAAATTGTAAGTCTTTTTGATATAAATATTATATGTTTTATTTGTAATGATCCAAAGGTAAGTGTATAAAGGTTAGTAGTTTAATCTATTCGATGAAACGTTATTTTTTCAAGTTTAACTTAAATAAACGGCAGGTGAACTCTCTATCACTATTCATGAACCATGTAGTTAGCAGAGGTGAGTAGGAGAGGGTGTTAGAGATAGCGCGATGAGTTGGTGGAAACTTTAAAGGTAAATAAGGTATGATTCAGTTGTCTTGCCTTCTGCATTCACTTAAATCCCAGCCAGCGTCATTTACGAGTGGTTTTTGCTGAGGTAAGCAGCTTTGAGATCAAGTTAAGCAGGCGAAAATTAGTATGGAAATCACCTTTGGCATGGTTCTAGAGGCTGTTTTCGCAATGTTTCTAAAATTATTCGACCTAACCTCTAATGAAAGACAACTATGAAAAAAAGACTTTACCTTCTAGCATTGACTGCCTTGTTTTACGGGCAAGTATTCGCCCAGGAAACCCCTTCCAGAAGAACCGAGGAATTCTGCGATGTCACCATTATTGAGAAATCCCTGAGTGAAAAGGTGCACATAGCGGTAGACTACGGACAAGAGCGGAAACGGGAGTTTGAGAAACTGAAAGACGCCTCGGGAAATCCCCTGACCTTCAACTCGCCCATAGATGCGCTCCACTATATGCTAGAGCAAGGATGGGAATTGGTAGATACTTACCAAGACCATGATCTGAAATACGACAATAAGCATTACTTGTTGAAACGTAAGCGGAGCATCTAAAGCCTGCTAACTGAAAAGCCCCAGTCCATTTTCCGCCTGTTTTTGGATTATAGGCCTGGAAACGGACTGGGGCTTTTGCATGCTAGGGAACGAAGCTAGGTATGGGCCTGATTTTGAGCAAGTAGTCTGTAATCAGATTTTACAGAAGACGAACTCTTATTGAGTCTTTGGTCTGTGGTCAAGGTTTGCGATAAATCAGAAAGCGTTTGTTTCTCAGCAACCCATGGGTACTTCTATCACCAGCAATTTTTGAACAGATTTGCCTGTGTCTTTTCGTTTGCCGGTCACCCGTAAAAAGTACCGACTGATGCCTACGCCACTGGGATATTCAGTAGGCGACTTCACTTTTCTGATGTGCTTTACCCAGTCATCTCCGCATTGTTGTTTAACTGCCGCTTTTAACTCCACCATAGACACTTCGGGAAATCTCTCCCAGTCTTTTTCAGAGTATTCTTTTGCGGTGAAAACGCCCGTGCCTTTGGCGGGTAAGTTGACCCATTCTGAGGTGTAGTGTTTCCAGTCCGTTAAGTCGCAGTGCGGACCTTCATCCATAATGGTCACACTGGTTTCGTAACGCTGCTCCACGGTGATGTCTGTCAACGCCTCTGAGGTAACGATGATGTTCTGGCCCTCTATGGTCTCCCCAAGGTCTGCGTAAATCTCTACCGTATCTTTTTCAAGAACTCCCTTGTATGCATTCTGGTCATCTTCATACACTATGAAGCGGTTGATGTTGATGGTGAGTTCTTTGAAAGAAAGCGTAAGGCTGGTGTCTTCTGCGGTTAGTTGGAGAGGAGTAGGAACAGGTTCTGTCTCCACTTGCATTATGGGTGTTGGTGTAACAGCAGTTGCAAGGGGAGGAGCGATGCTGGTTTTCTTTGTTTGCGGCGCTGGTGCTTGGTTGCAAGAGTAGAAGGTTGACAGCAGCAGACATATAAAGGGAATATGGGTGAGCCTCATGCTTAGTAATTCTCTAGGGAAATTTCAAGGAATAAAATCTATTATAAAACTCAAATAGTTGTAAAATGTTTTGTCTAAACATAGGAATGATAGACAAAATCGATTGGATAAACGATTTAATTATTTCGCTAGACAAACAGATTAGCTAACTCCAATTAACTTTCTAAACTCTTCTGCTAAATCAAGCCTAGCAGTGTTAATTTCATTTTTGACTTTATAATTTAAATTATTCCATTTTTCGATAGGTTCTACTAAGTCTTGTTCACGTAACGGTAATCTTCTATTGTTATAAGATTCATTTTTTTTCTCCTTTCTTTTGGCTTCTCTCATTCCAAATGTTATTTCTTTTGAAAGCTCTATAATAAAATTTATTC
>NZ_JBUDXA010000011.1:0-144428 GCF_054956755.1 Rufibacter sp. JT3400010
CTGATTTGCAAACTTCAGCTCATTTTAGGTCCAAGTTGAAAACTTGAACCATATCAACTTTTAGAACTTAACGGCCCTGCTTCGAAGGGGGAGTTTCTGCTTTAGAGGGCAGGAACCCATTGCTACATTCCCCTTTCCAGTCTTTCCCGAGCGCGCCTCGCTTTTGGCCCTGCAAAGGCAAGACTAAGCGCAGAGGACACTGCAGGCCGAAAGGGCAGTGCGCGAGGGGAAGACGGGGCCTCGCGGCCGTGAGCGCACAGAGGGAAACCATGCAACAACAAAGCATAAGGGCACCGCATCATACACCCGCTACACCAGCAACAGGCAAACTGCGTGCACAAACAAATACAAAGTAACAACCGGGCCACGCCAAGGAAACAGCAAACGACATGCCCCACAAACGCACCTCTTTTCTTTACCTAAAGGTTCTTTATAACACAAAACTATCAAACCATAATCATTATTGATTTGATAGATAAAAACAAACCCCGCACCTTTAGGGTATACTTCAGCAGAAAGTGAGTTAAAACGAGCCCAAAAAGCTTTTCTTGCTTCTTCTGGCGAGTAGCCCTAAAGTCATGCGCAATTATTAAACCTCCTTGAGGTAGAAGCGTTTATATAGTTAACATCCCTAAATCCCATTCATCTATGGAAAAAGATCAAAATAAAGCCAACGGACAAGCCGGAAGCAATGGCCAGGAGAGCCAGAACCTCACCACGCGCCAGGGCCATCCGGTTACCGACAACCAGAACATCCGGACGGTGGGGAACCGTGGTCCCGCTACGTTGGAGAACTACCACTTCATTGAGAAGATCAGCCACTTTGACCGGGAGCGCGTCCCAGAACGCGTGGTACACGCTAGAGGAGCCGGGGCGCACGGTGTTTTTGAGGCATACGGAAAAGTAGGTGATGAGCCAATTGCCAAATACACCCGCGCCAAGCTGTTCCAGGAAAAAGGAAAGAAAACCGATGTATTTGTGCGTTTCTCTACCGTAGGCCACGGCGGGCACTCCCCGGAAACGCTGCGTGACCCACGCGGTTTCGCCGTTAAATTCTACACTGAAGACGGAAACTGGGATTTAGTTGGAAACAACCTGAAGATCTTTTTCATTAGAGATGCCATGAAATTTCCAGATCTGATTCACTCGCAGAAGCCAGATCCGGTAACCAACATCCAAAGCGGCGAGCGTATTTTTGACTTTATCGCCAATACGCCAGAAGCTACCCACATGGCTACATTCCTGTTTTCGCCGTGGGGCATTCCGGCCAACTACCGCCAGATGCAAGGCTCCGGCGTGAACACCTACAAATGGGTGAACGCCGAGGGCGAAGCGGTGCTGGTGAAATACCACTGGGAACCACTGCAAGGCATCCGCAATTTAACACAAGCCGAGGCACAGGAAATCCAGGGCAAGAACTTCAACCACGCTACCCAAGACCTGTTTGAGGCCATTAAAGAAGGAAACTTCCCAGAGTGGGAGCTTTGCGTGCAGATCATGAGCGATGACGAGCACCCAGAACTAGACTTCGACCCGCTGGATGACACTAAATTATGGCCAGTAGAGCAGTTCCCGTTCCTGCCAGTAGGTAAAATGACCTTGAACCGCAACCCGGTTGATTATTTCAACGAGGTAGAGCAGTCAGCGTTTGGAACTGGGGTTCTGGTTGACGGTCTGGAGTTCTCAGATGACAAAATGCTGCAGGGTCGTACTTTCTCTTACTCAGATACCCAACGGTACAGAGTAGGTGCCAACTACCTGCAACTGCCTATCAACGCACCTAAAGCCCGAGTGGCCACCAACCAAAGAGGCGGCCAGATGTCCTTCCACTCTGATTTCGGAGACGGCCAAAACCCGCACATCAACTATGAGCCTTCTACCTTGGGTAACATCAAAGAAGCGCCAAAAGCCGGAAAAGAGTACCAACCTCGCTACGAAGCCAATCTGGTTCGTCAGAAAATTGACCGCACCAATGACTTCAAGCAAGCCGGGGAGACGTACCGCAACTTCCAGGACTGGGAGCGCGATGATTTGATCACCAATCTGGTCAATACCCTGGCTACTGCCGATAAGCGGATTCAGGACAAGATGATTGAGCACTTCACCCTGGCAGATGAAGATTATGGCCGCAGAGTAGCCGAAGGTCTGGCGAAAACCACCAAATCTCAGGACGATAAAGGCCCAAGCGGCGCCATTTCTCCGCAGGAAGGCGTAGACCAGGCCAAAGAAGTGTCGCATCCGGCAGATCCCTATTAATTGTTTAGTTGTTTTTTAATTCACAGGTAAGAAATGCCGCCTCTTTGGGGTGGCATTTCTGTTTTCAGGCCGTTTTCACAAAATGACACAGAAAACCCGCTCCCGCTTCATTCCGCTCCACTTTCCTGGTTTCTGCTTTCTTTGTAAATAGAAGCCCAGAAACCCAGTTATCTTTTCCTATGCAAAAAGAAGACCTACTTGCCACCCAGTCCAGAATTGTGCCTTTCATTCACCGCACCCCGGTGCTTACCTCCCGCTTGCTCAATGAAATAGCCGGAGCAGAACTGTTCTTTAAGTGTGAGAACTTCCAACGCATGGGCGCTTTCAAAATGCGGGGCGCCATGAACGCCGTGCTGCAACTTTCAGAAGAACAGAAAGCAAAGGGTGTGGTCACGCATTCGTCCGGTAACTTCGCGCAGGCGTTGGCCTTGGCGGCGCAAAGCATTGGCGTGAAAGCCTACATTGTCATGCCTGAGAATGCACCGCAGGTGAAAAAAGATGCTGTGCGGGGGTACGGTGGTGAAATCATTGAGAGTGCCTCTACACCCATGGCGCGGGAGGAAGTGGCCGCGCAGGTTGAAAAAGAAACGGGCGCGTTCTTCATCCATCCGTCTAATGATAGGGAAGTTATTCTGGGGCAGGGCACCGCGGCGCTGGAACTGTTGGAAAACCATCCCGATTTACGTTACCTTTTTTCGCCCGTGGGCGGAGGTGGCCTGATTGGCGGTACCGCGTTGGCAGCCCACTTTTTCGGGAATAACTGCCAAGTGATAGGCGGAGAACCTTTTGAAGCCGATGACGCCTACCGTTCGCTGCTCAGCGGACAGATAGAAAGCAATGACAGCACCAACACCCTCGCAGACGGACTCAGAACCCAGCTGGGCGACATCAACTTTCCTATTATTCAGCAATATGTAGCGAAAATCATCAGGGTAGAGGAAAGCGAAATCACGGCGGCCCTGCGGCTTATCTGGGAGCGCATGAAAATAATTGTGGAACCTTCCAGCGCCGTCGCGTTGGCCGCCTTACTACGAGACAAATCTGATTACGCCGGTCAAAAGGTGGGCGTGATTCTGTCGGGCGGCAACGTAGATGTCACCAAACTTCCGTTTTAGGGCTGTTTTGGTAAAGCAGGCGTAAAAGAGAACGTGCCTGAGAAGAGACTTGCCACAGACATGGTTTCCTGGAGAACAGCACTTGAAAGCCAACCCCTTACCATCTACGGAAAGGATAAGCCCAAAAGCAACCATATCTTCACAGCCAACTTCCCGTATTTGAAAGTTCACACCTCATCCACTATACCATTAATTATAAGACTATGATAGAAACCAAGGGATACGCTGCTTTTGACCCCAACTCCCCATTAGCGCCCTTCAACTTTGAACGCCGTGACGTAGGTCCGCATGATGTCTTGATTGAAATCCTGTTCTGCGGAGTTTGCCACTCAGACCTACACACCGCTAAAGGCGAATGGGGCGGTGCCCTGTACCCCGTAGTACCAGGCCACGAGATTGTAGGCCGAATTGTGAAAGTTGGCGACCACGTTAAGAAATTCAGCGTGGGCGAAATGGCGGGCGTAGGCTGTATGGTAGGTTCCTGCCAGTCTTGCCCCAGCTGCAATGACGGGCTGGAACAATACTGCGAGCAAGGCTTCATTGGCACCTACAACAGCCCTGAACCGGGCCTGGAAACGCCTACCTACGGTGGTTACTCCAACCAGATTGTAGTGTCTGAAGACTTCGTGCTGAGAATTCAGGAAAATCAGGATTTGGCCCGCGTGGCTCCTTTGCTGTGCGCCGGTATCACTACTTTCTCTCCGCTGCGCCACTGGGGCGTGGGCCAAGGCCACAAAGTGGGCGTAGTAGGCTTGGGCGGACTGGGCCACATGGCGGTGAAATTGGCGGCTTCCATGGGCGCCGAAGTAACCGTTCTGAGTACCTCACCTAACAAAGAAGCCGATGCGCAGGCTTTGGGCGCTCACAAATTTGTAGTCACCAAAGACCCAGAGGCTTTAAAGCAAGTGAGCGGCTATTTTGACTTTATCATCAACACCGTATCGGCGAAGGTAAGTCTGGACATGTACGCCAGTCTGCTGCGCCGCGACGGAACCATGATTCTGCTGGGCGTTCCGCCCGAAGCTCCTGAATTGCACGCGGGTACCCTTATTTTCGGTCGCCGCAGCATTGCCGGTTCTTTGATCGGTGGCATCGCCGAAACCCAGGAAATGTTGGATTACTGCGCCGAGCACAACATTCTGTCTGATATTGAGGTCATCAACATCAACCAGATCAACACGGCCTATGACCGTATGTTGGCCGGCGACGTGAAGTACCGTTTTGTGATAGACATGGCTAGTCTGGAAAATACCAGTGCCTAACCTATTTCTATCCCTTCAAAACAGGAGCGCCCACCTAGAAAGGTGGGCGCTCCTGTTTTGAAGGGATTTCTCTGAAAACAATGCCAAAACGAAAGCCTATAGCACAGACATTAGCTGAATGGCATTACTTGCCTTAGGCGCCAGTAACAAGGTAGTATCATCTTTGGAGAGAGAAGTTCTCACCACCGGATTTCCTCTGGACAACGAGCTATGCCTGTCCTTTTCCAAATCATAGACCTTTAGGTTAGAGATACCGGCATTTGATTGGTAAATGATTTTGTTGCTGTTATGGAAAAACGAAATACCGCTGGCGTAATCTCCGGAGCCGCTTTTCTTCACTGCCTTGACTTGCTTGAAATCTGGAATGTGGTAAATGCGCATGATGTCATCTGCTTGCCCAAAACCCACCACTAAGTACTTATCATCTCTGCTGATGGCCAGGTCTGTGGGCGTGGCGTAATTGGTTTTGAAAACCTTGAGCAGTTGCCCATCCTTAGCGGAGTAAACCGAAATACGGCTGGAGAACCAAGTATAGAAACGGTCGCCTTTGTGGTTAAACAGAATTCTGGACTCCCTGGCTGCGTAGCGGGGTTGGCCCACTTTGGTCCAGGAATCAGCAGCATAGATTTGAATTTCACTGTTTTGCAGCAGCACCACCAAGCGGTTACCAGACAAGGCAACTTCTCTGACCTGCGCAGGCAGACCTTCAATGGTTTTCACCAGGCTGAGATCATTTGCCCGCAGTATTTTAATGGACTTCTCCTCACCCCCGGTGATAATGTATTTACCGTCACTAGAGTAGGCACAAGCCAACGCAGTACCCTCGTGCACTTGTTTATAGCTCACCGGAAAGGTCTGGGAAACGTCCCACAGGTACACCGCGCCTTTGTTCCCCACAGAAACAAGCCTATTCCCCTCTGGTGAGAAATCTGCATCCTGAAACTTCAGGTCTTCTTCGTGTTTCAGCAAGACAAGAGGTTTAAGCTTCGTCTGACCAAAGGAAACCTGGGCAAAGAAACAAAAGCATAGTAAAAAGAAAGCGCTTCTATTCATTCTCAAGAAAGGAAAATAAATCAATTTTAATTCAACAAAGTGCAAAAATATAAAATAATATTGCAATATACATGCCAGTATTCGGCATAGGTTCTTTGTTGCTTAAACGCGCACCTTTCATAGTATTAGTACAGAAGCAGTTACATATTTTCTTACGCTAAAATATTTCTGGAGACAGTTGAACCATCGTATTTATGAGAGGCTATTTTTACACTTTAACGGCAAGCATGGGCAATACGCCTCTTCTCTAGCCTACTTGCTCTCAGCCAATTACCTTAGAAATTCAACATAGCCGCGTACACACCCCTTACTACTTCGGTCATTCTGGCAAAGTCAAGTTTGTCTATGGTATCTGATTTCTGGTGGTAATGGGGGTTCCGCAGAAAGGAGGTGTCATTGATCATGACGGCCTGGTAGCCTTGTTCCCAGTAGTTGCGGTGGTCTGAAAGGGAGACGCCCGGCAACCCCGGCGGCGCGGCAATGGACTGGACATCTACCCTGGAATGTTCTTTCATGAATTGCTGTACCCGGTTAATGGTACGCTCCTGTCCCATTTTTCCTACCACCACAATGAAATTACCGATGCTGGGATACAGGTTCTTCAGAGACGGGTGCGGAAACTCCTGCGAGTTGGGCTTGTCTGTAAAATACCCGATCATCTCCAGGCAGATCATCAGCTTTACGGCAACTTTGTCTTGCTTCATAGCTTTGGCGTGCACGGCGCTCCCCATTTTCTCGGTGGCAAAATATGGCGGCTCCTCAAAGTTGAAAGCGACAAAATCAATCCTGTGCTTTACTTCGGGCTTTTCCTCATGCAGGGCGCGGGCCAATTCCAACAAACCAGCTACGGCACTGGCGTTGTCGTCGGCGCCGGGAGTATCGCCGCAGGCATCATAATGGGCGCCTACAATCACCCGTTCACCGCCCTCCGGACCATAAGACAAAATTAGGTTCTGAAAGCCCCGGTGCAGTTCCTGCTTGCTTACCCGTCCGCTCAGCTTACAAAATTCTGCTTCAATGTACGCTGCCGCTTTCTTTAGTGACTCCGGGTAGCTGATGCTGCGGGGCGGGTTCAGCGTTGTTAAAAATTGCACATCGGCGTAGAGGCGGTCGCGTTGAATAGGCATGGCAGATAGGGAAGATGGTCTTTGCTTTTTACTACTCCCAGACATTGTGGTTGCTTTTGGCAGAGTAGAATTAATACGGTTTCTGCGCTAGTTTCTACTATATAGAAGTTGAAATGGGTTGCTGTATCAACCCGGGCATGTGCCACCCCGTACGCAGATCGTACTTATCTATAACCATGAAAAAGCTTTTACTACTTCTATCACTTTCCCTCTTTCAATTAGGGGCTTTTGCCCAGCAAACGGAGAACTCAGATCCGGAGTTTGAAACAGACCGTCCCACTCGCACAGAAGCAGCCAGCGTGGTACCCCGCGGTTTTTACCAATTGGAAACCGGCTTTAGATACCAGAAGCAAAAGCAGGATGGAATTGAAAACAAACAATGGCTTTATCCGCAGGCACTACTACGTATTGGCGTTTTAAAATCTGCCGAATTCAGGGTAGAAGCCACTTTTCGCCGCGAAGATTACCGGATGGGTGAAAGTCTGCTACAACAGGAAAAAGGGCTGAGTACCGTACGCGTGGGCACGAAGATAAACTTTGTAGAGGCCCAGGGTGCCGTCCCTCAGATCTCCTTACTAGCTATGCTGGAATTACCCTGGGGTGCCGATGCCTTTGAACCCAGAAAAGTAGCCCCAGAAGTAATGGTCCTGTTTTCAAACGAACTCTCAGACAAGCTAAAGCTCCAGTACAATGCGGGCTTTCAGCGCGAGATGGGAGACGAAGGGATGGAAAACCAGCTCCAATACTCGGCCACGTTTAGCGGAAAGGTAAGTGAGAAAATTACACTGGCAGCAGAATTCTTCAGCGAAAAACCCAAAGGCAGTCCCGCCGAAAATCAGATAGACGGCAGCATTCAATACATGGTATTGCCCAACCTGCAACTAGACACCATTGTAGGAACTGGCGTTTCCTCCCAAGCTCCCGAAATGTTTGTTGGCGGCGGAATCAGCTTCCGGTTACCTCGATAGCCGTCCATTTCTTTATAGAAGACCAGCCCGGCTTGCAGTCTTTCAAACTTTAAGCCGGGCTGATCTGTTTAGAAGATGTTTTTAGAAAACAGGGCTGAAACAGACGGTGCTAGACATTTTGCTTTTCACTATACTCATAAGTTACGCCCTCGCTCGCCTCTGGCGAGTGTGAGCTACTTGCGGCCTATGCCCGCGTGATGTTATCTGTTAATTATATTCTAAGCGGCGGGACGCCGCGGGTAGCTCACACTCGCCAGAGGCGAGCGAGGGAATAATTCACTCCAAATTTTGTTATTAATAAACTCGGCTAAACTTTTAGTGCTTAGACTTAAGCGTAATAATCACCACGGCGGCTACCAGCAGAAAGGCCGCAATGATCGTTTGGCCGGTCACTATCTCATGGGCGAAGGCCCAGCCCAGCAGCACCGCAATAACCGGATTGACGTAAGCGTACGTGGAAACCTGCGCGGGAGGCGCTACTCTAGTCAGCCAGCTATACGCCGAGAACGCAATCAATGACCCAAACACCACCAGGTAGCTTAAAGCCAGCCAGGAGCGTTGGCTTACGGCAGACCACTGGGTAGTTTGCCATTCGCCCGCCGCAGTACCGGCTAACAGTAACAAGCCGCCGCCGCACAGCATTTGCATGCCCGTGGTGAGCACTGGCGAAGAAGGCAAAGTTGCCCGGGACGAAAAAAGAGAGCCCCAGGCCCAGGCTCCCGCAGATAAAAAGATGGCGGTGCTGGCCAGTAAATCAACGCCGCCCTCCAATTCCCAGGGGCTTACCAGCACCATCATACCTATGGCACCCAACACAAGGCCTAGCATCACGCCGTTGGAAGGAGCTCTTTTAGACTTGCCCAGCCATTGCAGAACCACTACCCACAACGGCTCTGTGGTGACCAACAAGGCTGCTATGCCAGAAGCCACCCGCTGCTCAGCCCACACCACGGCTCCATTCCCAATCAATAAGAGCAAACCGCCAATGATGGCCGTATTACGCCAATGCAGGCCCGAGGGCGCTTTCTCGCCGCGCAAACGAGCCCACGTAAATAAAATAGCGCCCGCCAATAAAAACCGAAGCCCGGCCATTAAGAAAGGCGGCAAAGTTTCTATGGCAAAGGCGATGGCCAGGTATGTGGAGCCCCATATAATGTAAATCGCGGCAAAGGCCGCGATTTTAAGCCATCCGGTAGCCGGAGCACTGGAAGATGTAGGGGTGTTCATGTGGATTAATCAGCGTCTGCGTGGAGCACCAGCAGCGGCAATTTGGTTTGATACGTTAGTTTCTCTGAAAGGCTCATCCCAAACAGATCTTTGAAAAAGCTTCGGCGCTTTTTCAGGATGGCCAGCATATTGCTTTGGGTATGGCTCAGAAACTCTTTAAGGCCCGTCTCTTTATCAGAGTGTTCCACTTCCTGAAAATGGATAGGGAAATTGCTGAACTGGTTTCGTAGCATCTGGATAAACTCCTGGGCATGGCTGCCGCCATCTGCCCCGGCTTTGTTGGTGATGTGCACTACTTCCACCTCTGCCTGAAAGACGCGCGCCAATTCCAAAACCTGAGCTAATGCGCGCGTGTCTTCGGGTTGGTAATCTGAGGCGTACACAATGCGGTGGAGTTCCGGCACAGTTGCATTGGCCGGAATAGCCAAAACCGGGCATTTTAACTGTGAAATAACGCTTTCTGTGTTGCTGCCAATCAGAATCTCTTCCAGCGTATTGCCGCCACCCGTAGTGCCCAAGACCACAAAATCATATCCTTCCTCCTTCACCAGGCGCTCTACGGCATCGGCTAGAAACGCTTCCTGCACTTTGGTGTCAATGGACACAGAGGCACCGCCTTCGCCAAAGGCGGTTTGCAAGTGCAGAGAAAGAGAATGGAGTTTATCTGAAGTGATGCGGCGTTGCTCGTCCAACACCTGACTGGCCATGAGGGCAGATTCGGTGGTGTCCATCATGGGCAAATGCAAGACGTGAAGCAGCGTAAGCGAAGCACCGGTACGCTGAGCTATTTGTGCGGCATATTCGGCCGCTTTGTTAGATGTCTTGGAGAAATCAACGGGGCAAACAATCTTTTTCATAGGATGCAAGGCTAGAGAATGGTTCAAATCTGAACATGCGTATTACCTTACAAAACGTGAATATAGCAAATGGGTTATACTTTCCTGAAAAGGAAACCTCCCCTATTTAGGATGTGTTTCAGAGAGCCAGGCATCTGCATCTTCCAGGCTGTCAAAAATATTAAGCGGCATTTTGCTTTCCTCGGCAATGGCCACAATCACCTGATTGATTTCGTTTTTTGGGTCATGCACCTCTGCCACCTGTGAAATTCCGGCCTTTATGGTCATTTTCTGAGCATCAATGTGCAGTTGACGTACCGATGGTGCGTACTCTTCTAACACCCTGCTGTCTGTTAAGATTGAGAAACCTGGCTTTACCAAATCTAACGCTTCCTTCAGATGTACTAAATAGAAAGGCACCTCTTCTGGCTTGTTCCAGGAGCCTAGAAGGTTTAGGTAGATTCTATTCTTCTCCCTTTCCACTTTCAAGTGGTATAAGGGAGTTTGGGCGATTATAACCATGGGAGCATCAAACATTTCTGCAGAAGCACCACTATCAGGATGGGGGATACCGGAGAGGGGCAATTAAACTATTTTGTTTATACAAAGATAGAAAACATTTCATAACACAGCAATAACAACACAGAATTTTATCATTTCACTGATTGAAATCTTTTACTTCTGCCCAGGTCCACCGTTTTCTAGGAGCTACTCCATAAAATGTATTTTGCAAATAATTTAGCACTGTCTCCAAGAATGAATCTCTGCGAATGGAAGAAGAAACAATGGTTCTTTCAGTGGGGTTGCCGTACCGTTGGACTTTGCTCAACCTTTCTCCTTGCAACCGCAGCAAAGGGCCGGTGTCGGTCACGCCATCGGCTACCCAGCTGCAACCAGACTCCTCCATAGAAGTAAGAAGTTGGGCCAAAGGCCGCAAATTGGGGCGAGGGAGTGTAGTCCGGCTTTCCAGGTCTACCCAGGTGGTGTACTTACATTCTACTTCGTAACGATTTTGGGCGTAGCAGGAAACCACAATGTCATACCCAGTCGTAGGACCGAACAACGCATAATAATGAACAGGATTTGGGGTTTCTATAACAACCAAACCCAAACCATTATTGTGAATTATTTTAGAATCAATACCATGTATTTGGCCATACCCTCTCAATACCTCATTAAATTCCGCTTGCCACACTTGTTGAAATAATGCAGTATTTAGAATCACTTTTTCAAAAGAATCAATAAAGTATAAGAATTTAGGGATAGAGGCAATTACCTCATTTTCTTCCAGATCTTCGGCCCCGAACGGAGGATAAAACCTGGCCTTTTCTTCGGCATTTATCCAGCAAACCAGCTTTAGGGCTTCTTTGGCGAAAGGAGCCTCTAAATCCAACTCCCTGAAATCTCCGATGATGGCCATTTGCCGCAAAGTTTCTTCATGTTGCAACGCCAGCTCTGGGTTCAGGAGCGCCCACACACCTACAAACGCATCTATGTCAAAGTGGTTGGCCGTCACGAACCGGTACTTCTGCAGATCTGGCCAACCTTGTTTGATCGCCTGGAGTACCATGCCGGCACTGGTATCTTCCCGAAGTTCTACCGGGGTAGGCGCTTCCCGCCAGTGCGACAGCACTAATCCATTGGGGTGAAAACTGTCTACCACCACGGCGGGCTGTTCTTTTATCTGCGGAAAAGGGAGATATGTAAATTGGTTCATAAGAGAGAAATGGCGAGCGGGGGTTAACGTAAGCGGTTGTTGCTTTAAACAACCAGTATTCTAAATTAGGTATTTGGAGACCGATTTGGCAAAAACAGCCTGAAAAGACGAACTTATAAATTACTTCCTTTTCCCACGCCGGTTGGTGATTTTATCTAGCCGTTTGGTGCGCACCCACTGCAGGTATTTCTGAAGCCCTTCAGCAGCCCGTAACGCCGGAATGGAATTTTACAACACGGCCAACTCTTTGTTAGTAAAGGTGAGATGAACCGTACTGTGGCAAGGCTGGCACAAGGGAGCCGTGGGCCCGTGCCGACCTCCCTCCTCTCTAGGTATAAGGTGATGCAAGGTGGTGAACCCTACTTCCCGTTCACACAGCGCACATAGCGGGTCTGCGCTCTCTTCCTTCTTCCTGATTCTTTTAGCCATACTACGTTCTGGTTCCTTCAGCGCTGCTACGTTCTACCGGCTTCAGTCTAGAGGTTAAACGTCCCATTGGTTTAGATAGTAATGCAAATGTTCCTTCCAGAAAGGCGGTTCTGAGAACTCATGCCCTACCCTTCCACTTTCCCCATCAGCCGCAGGCGTAACTTCAAAGTAAACAAAGGGCTGTTGTGCAACCTGACCTCCGATATGTTTACGCACATCCTGGTCTTTGTGACGATGATGCTGCTAGTATCATAACGTAAAGACGGTGAGTTAATGCGGAAATATGGGTTCTAAGCTGAACAGGAGGCTAAGGTAGTTTCAGGGTTGTTTTAGGAAATTCGGCTTGAAAAGACAGTAAGCAAAACACAAGGATTAACATTGCTGCTTTCCTCTTTAGACCAGTCTAATAGATGCGCATCAGCTTACGTCAAGAAACTGAGCTTCGCGCTAAAAGTGTGAGTAAGTTCTGATTTGGGCTTTTTTTAAGTAAGTGGGCTTTAAACAATCTACGTTCATGCAGAAAGCACCTCCCGCACAAGAATTAGCTTTCCTTTAAATAACCTCCTAGTGTCCTCAGGCCTACGAGTGCCTCACCCTACTCTACCTCCTCGGGTTGAAGGAGGAAACCGTCTTTCATGGTGAGCTTGCGATCAGCCATGTCTGCTAAAACGGGGTTGTGGGTGACGAGCACGAAGGTCTGACCCAAATCCTCGCGGAGTTTGAAGAAGATCTGGTGGAGTTCCTCGGCGTTTTTGGAGTCCAGGTTCCCGCTGGGTTCATCGGCAAAGATGAGTTTGGGCGAGTTGATGAGAGCTCTGGCCACGGCGGTACGTTGTTGTTCGCCGCCGCTCATCTCAGAAGGTTTGTGGTGCACCCTTTCGCCTAAACCTAGCATCTGCAACAGTTCTCGGGCGCGGGTCTCCACTTCTTTTTCGGGCCTGTCTGCTAAAAAACCGGGCAAGCACACATTTTCCAAAGCAGAGAACTCAGGCAGCAGGTTATGAAACTGAAAGATGAAGCCAATGTTGCGGTTCCGGAAACGGGCCACCTCTTTGTTGCTCATCCCCGATATTTTCTGTCCGTGCAGGTACACGTCCCCGGCATCAGGCGCGTCTAAGGTACCTAACAGATGCAGCAGCGTACTTTTGCCTGCCCCAGAAGCACCTACTATAGACACCACTTCGGCTTCGCCGATGGTAAGGTCAATTCCTTTTAATACCGGAAGCTTTCCGTAAGACTTAAACAGCCCGCGGGCCTCCAACAAAACTGGTTTCTCTATACTCATGGTTTCTACAAAAGAAGCGGAAGCATGCGGCATTTGCAAATTGTTCCCTTGTTTGCCTAAAACGGAGCAATCCATTTAAAGTTAACCGTAGCGGCGTTACACCGTAACGCCGTGGTAGAGGTCCCCAAAATCGCTGCCTTTGCCCCATTAACCGTACCCGTAGAAAAGGTGCTGTTTCAAACGAAGCATGTGGGTAGGAAACCAGCATTGCCCTGTAGCACCACGGGGTTACAGTGTAACGCCGCTACACCTGGCTTAAACTATCTTAACTTTTTACGGTAAAAAATGACTCAGGACTTGCGACTCAGAACTCAGGACTGACCACATCGTGGTCTTTGTTTTGAAAAGAACCTTGAAAACCTTACTTTCGTGCACCTAAAAACATCAACCTAACCTCATGAATATACACGAGTACCAGGCGAAAGACATTCTGAAACGCTACGGCGTAAGAATTCAGGAAGGCATAGTGGCCGAAACCCCTGAAGAGGCGGTAGCAGCAGCGAAGCGTTTAACCGAGGAAACCGGCACTGGCTGGCACGTTATCAAAGCCCAGATTCATGCGGGCGGTCGCGGTAAAGGCGGCGGGGTGAAATTGGCCAAAAACCTGGAGCAGGTGAAAGAGATTGCGGGCCAAATCATTGGCATGCAGTTGGTAACGCACCAGACTGGTCCAGAAGGAAAGAAAGTGAACAAGGTATTGGTAGCGCAGGATGTATATTATCCTGGCGACTCTGAGCCGAAAGAATACTACGTATCTATCTTATTAGACCGCGCCAAAGGCCAGAACGTGATCATGGCGTCTACCGAAGGTGGGATGGATATTGAAGAAGTAGCCGAGCACACGCCAGAGAAAATCTTCAAAGAGTGGATTGATCCAGCGGTAGGTCTTCGTCCGTTCCAAGCCAACAAAATTGCATTTGCTTTCGGGTTGCAAGGCGAGGCGTTCAAGGAATTCACCAAGTTCCTGACCAACTTGTACAAGGCGTATCTAGAGACAGATGCTTCGATGTTTGAGATCAACCCGGTGTTGAAGACCTCAGACAATAAAATATTGGCCGTAGACGGTAAAGTAGACTTAGACGACAATGCGCTGTTCCGTCACAAAGACTTGGCTGACCTGCGCGACATTGCCGAGGAAGATCCATTGGAAGTAGAAGCTAGCAAAAGCAACCTGAACTATGTAAAGCTGGACGGTAACGTAGGCTGTATGGTGAACGGTGCTGGTCTAGCCATGGCTACCATGGACATCATCAAGCTTTCTGGCGGTGAGCCGGCTAACTTCCTGGACGTAGGAGGTGGAGCGAACGCGCAAACCGTAGAAGCTGGTTTCCGCCTGATTCTGCAAGATCCTAACGTAAAAGCCATCCTGATCAACATCTTCGGGGGTATTGTACGTTGCGACCGTGTTGCCAACGGTGTGGTAGAAGCTTACAAGAACATCGGGGACATCAATGTGCCCATCATTGTACGTCTACAAGGAACCAATGCCGAGGAAGGTGCCCGCATCATTGACGAGTCTGGCCTGAAAGTATTCTCTGCCGTTCTCTTGAAAGATGCCGCTCAGAAAGTGAAAGAAGTTTTAGCAACTGCCTAAGCTTTATACATCATACCAGAAAAAGCCTTCTCAGAAATGGGAAGGCTTTTTTTGTTTTAAGGCTATTTGTTTAAAAACAGCCGATGAACGGCATTTACGTAGACACTACTAGATCTGAAGACGCTACGAGGTCTTAGGAATGGTCAGTATTGCGGTTAGAAACAGAATCCAGCCTTACCTCTTCCAAAGAGGGGAATATGCTTTTGTCTTTATGGCTCACGGAAGTTGCAAACTTCCGGTCATGTTAGGTCCAAGTCAAAGACATGAACCATGTACAGAGGAGAAAGGAACGCGTGTGATCGGCAGGTGTAAACATCCCCCTTCGCCCCCTTCAAAGGGGGAATCTCTGCTTTAGAGAAGCAGAAGTCCATTACTACTTTCCCCTACACATTGCCAGTTCCAGTCTTTCCCGAGCGCGCCTCGCTTTTGGCCCAAAAAGGCTTTAGCTAAGCGCAAAGGACAATGCAGGCCAAAAGGGCAGTGCGAGAGGGGAAGACGGGGCCTCGCGGCCGTGAGCGCTTACCGGAAAAGATGAAACAACAAAGCACTTGCACCCACGCTAAAAGCAGAAAAGCCAAGGGAAGTATATAAGGCATGCACAAACTACTACCCACGCAAAAGCAGCCAATCCAAGGAAACAGCAAACTACCTGCACCCTAGCAACCTCAAAATAAAAAAAAGTATCTATTAAACGGCAGCGCACTGCTGATGCAAAAGCCTAAAATGAATCAATACCTGATTAGAAAAGGCAAACGGTTCCTCCTACCCAATCAAAATCACTGTTGTAACGAACGCCAATCATCTTTCCCCGGCTTAACCTAGCCAAATTAATAGCCAACGTAGGTTTTTCATCACCGTCCGGCCACAGGTACATGAGCCGGATTTCGCATTTCACCAAACCATCTGGGGCTTGGATCACGGGTTCATAGGTGACTTTTTCCTGGAGAACCCAGTTTTCGGGGTCTTTTACAGAATGAAGGTCAGATTCAGAAACATCAATGATCACGCCCTGACCGGCGAAGGAGAAAAGGGGTTTTAAGACGTAGTCTGAAAGGTTGGAGGGCAAAGTTTTTACCTCTGATAGGAAAGCAGTGTGGGGCACAAATTCGCTCTCCAGAAAAGGCATGGTGTACTTGCTGATGCGGTAAAACCAGTTGGGGTGCCCTACCCATTCAATCTGATCTGAGGTTAAGAGGTCAGGCACGTTTTTAAAAGCTTCTTCCCTGTTTTCTACCTCGTCAAAGATTAAGCGGTTATAGATTTTTTTGACGGGGTAATCTACGCCGTCTTTGATGTAGAAGAACTGATTCTCTACTTGTTTCAGCTCCTCCAAGCCCACAATCTCAATACCCAAGTAGCGGGCAGTGACAAAGAAGTCGATGGCTGTTTTCTGCTCCCTGGCATTGATGTCCAGCAGAATCACCTCTTCGGGTTGGTGCTGTCCTATAATAGTCCGGCGAAGCAAATCTAAATACTGCTCCTCACTTTGGTCTTGAAAATAGGGCGACAGATGACGGGTAACCGGGAAGTGGATTTGGTACTGTTTCGCTAATTCGGCCTGAAAACCATACAGGGACGGGAAGCCTTGCAGTTCAATGAGCTTAGGAGTTAATTCTCCGTTCGCGTCACGGCAGACGGCAAAGTCAAACGTAAGAAAATGAGGCCGCTCATTTTCATGAGCGGTCCTCCATTCCTGCGGAATTGACTTCTCTGTAATCTGCTTAAAATCTTTTCTGAGGATGGTGCTGACCAAATCATCTCCGGCCGCCATCAGCTTCTGTTTAAAGGTTTGATCTATGAAAACAGGGGTTTCGGCCACCCTGAACCCCAATGGAGTACCTTGTTGCCTATCTAGTTCCGCCAGTAAATGCTGGTACGCTTCCTGCGTAAAGGCGGCGTTAAACTTCTCCCTGATTTCTTTGATCATACCTCTTGGATCTGCATACTTTTAATGGCATTCTGGAGAAACGTGGGGATAACTTCTTTTCTAGTCAGCTCCAATTCTACCGGGTTCTCCAGCAACTCAATCATGTCATTGTACTTCTTCTCGCCGTGGGCATTGATGATGCGCTGCTTGTTTTCTTCCTCTAACAAGAAAGTTCGCAAGCCAATAGGATCGGCCTCGGGGTGAAATTGGGTGCCCAGAAAATATTCATTAAACCTGATGGCCATCATGCAGCGCTCCAGGTTCACGTGGGTACGTTCTTTCTCAATGGCCAACAGCTTCGCTCCTACTTTTTTGAACTGCTCTTCATCTGGTTCAATTACTTGCCAGTCCCGCGAATCTACGGCGTAGAAGGTCTCGTCTGTGCCGCTGAAGATATCTTCCTGGTCCCAGTACTCGGTTTTGTAGATAGGGAAAATGCCGTAAGAAGTAGATCTTCTCTTGACAACTTTCCCTAACTGGTACTTTCTGCACAATAACTGGAAAGAGTGGCAGATAAAGAAACCATGCTTTTTGTCTGACCGGCTAGGGTCATTGTTAATGGCTTCTAACTCATCCAAGAAGGCAAAATACTTGTTTTCCCATGCAGAGCCTTCGCTTTCCGTTGGACTTCCCGGTCCGCCGGTAGAGATGTAGATATCATAACTGGTGTCTGGCAATTCGCCTTTCCCCCTTACATCAAAAGCGTCATAGGTTAAATCAACGGCATTATTCTTTCTGAACTTCTTTAATATATCCTTGATGCACTTCATCCCCTGGTTGGAATGACCATCATACATATCAAGGATGGCAACTTTTATAGACATTGTGGTGGAGTAAACGTTAAATCCAAAGATACTAATTGCACTTTTCATTTGAAAGTACAAAAACAGAACACATCAAGAAATTGTGCTCGCTGTGCCTTATACGTCAACGCCCTGTAAAGTTTGCGACGTAATGTAATCTACTACATCTGCAAAGCTTTGGTTTTTACTATATACCTCCAATTGCCGGTCGGCGCCGGTGCCGTGCTCCAGAATCTGGTGCACGTAATTGATTTCATCCCGGCTGCCTAATTCGTCCACCACATCGTCAATAAAATCCAGCAATTCCAGCACCAGGGAACGGGTATTCACTTCCGCTTCCCGCCCGAAGTCAATCATCTTACCATCAATGCCATAACGGGCCGCCCGCCACTTGTTTTCGTTGATGAGTGCCCGGCTGTAGGTGATGAATTTCAGGTTCTGCATTCTCAATTTGTACAGTTTGGCACAGATTGCCTGAAAAATGGCCGTAAACGCCATGGTCTCATTCACCAGCATGGGGCAGTCGCAGATCCGGAACTCAATGGTGTCAAAGAACGGGTGCACGCGCACGTCCCACCAGATCTTCTTGGCGTTATCTATGCAGTTGGTTTTCACCAACAGCTTGATATAACTGTCATATTCCTCTATGCTAGTGAAATAATCTGGAATACCGGTTCTTGGAAATTTATCAAATACTTTTGTCCTGAAAGATTTATAACCCGTGTTCCGGCCTTCCCAGAAAGGCGAATTGGTGGACAAGGCGTACACGTGCGGCAAAAAGTACCGGACCCCGTTAGCAATGTGCATAGCCATTTCTCTGCTCTGGAAGCCTACGTGCACGTGCAACCCAAAAATTAAGTTAGAACGGGCCGCTTCCTGCAGCTCATTGACAATGTCAAAGTAGCGCGGATGGTCGGTAATTAATTGATGTTGCCAATGCGAGAAAGGGTGCGTACCGGCTGCCCCGATACGCAATCCTAATTCGCCGGCCAGAGTGGCTACGGTTTTCCGCAGTTTGATCACCTCGGCCCGAGCTTCATCTGTGTTTCGGCAAATGCTGGTACCCACCTCCACTACCGCCTGGTGCATCTCTGCTTTCACCTGGTCTTCGTGTATTTTTTGAGCAGCATCTACAATCTTCTGATCATGAGAGGTAAGTTCCCTGGTTACCGGGTCTACCACCATAAACTCCTCTTCTACTCCCAGTGTGAATTCATTCATAACGCACGAGATATGTTGGATAACTTAGCTAAGCTTCTTTGCTCTTGGCTTTCTGGCTGGTTTGGCAGGTGCCTCTGTGATAGCCGCTGGTGTTGCTGCACCTACTGAAGCCTGGTCACCTAACAAAGAAGTTTTGGCTGCGCCCGTAGTCACAAATTTGCCCCAGGTAAGATTATCTGCCTCCGGCCGGTGGTTTCTGGCCCGCTCAATGGCGTAGTTGGCGGCAGTTTCCACTACCCACTCAAAGTTTTCTTCGCCCACGCTGGTTAATTCTGCGTCTGGTGCCGGGTTGCAGAAGTCAATGGCGTACGGCACCCCGTCTCTGATGGCAAACTCCACAGTATTGAAGTCATAACCCAGGTACTGGTTCAGCTTGATGACGTAATCACGCACCTGGTCCAGAATCTCTTTAGAAGCCGGGGCTTTGCCGTGCTCGTAGCGCAAATGATGCGGGTTGCGGGGCTCATATTGCATAATGCGCACGTGCTCGCCGCCAATGCAGTAGCACCGGAAATAATCATCAAAAATGATTTCCTCCTGCAACATCATGACAAGTTGGCCGGTCTGGTTATACTTATCAAAAAAGTCTTGGGCATCATGCAGTTTATAGACATCGCGCCAGCCGCCGCCATCAAACGGTTTCATGTACGCCGGGAAACCTACGTAATTGAAAATACCGTCCCAGTCCAGTGGGAAACTCAGGTTCCGGAAAGAGTCACCGGTGGTATCATCGGGCATTTGGCAGGAAGGCAATAAAACCGTTTTTGGTACCGGCACGCCCAATCTCACGGCCAAAGAGTTGTTGAAGAACTTCTCATCTGCGCTCCACCAGAAAGGGTTGTTGATAACAGCAGTACCCGCCATGGCGGCGTTCTTGAGCATGGCCCGGTAAAAAGGCACGCTCTGCGAGATACGGTCTACAATTACATCATACCCAGGTCCTTCTGACTGAATCACCTTGTCAATGCGTACGAATTCTGCCGTAATGTCTCCTCCTCCTTTTTGGTTGATGCGGTCCACAAAGGCTTGCGGGAAAGTTTTTTCCTGTCCGAATAAGATTCCTATTTTTTTCATAGTGGTTGTTGTTTGCGTTAGATCTGAGATAAATAATGCGGAAACATCTCGCGCCAGACAGCCCAGTCATGGACTGCGTTGGGCCGGACATCAAGCCAATGGGAAATGCCTTTCCCGTGTAAGATTGCAGAGAACACAAGGTTAGATTCTTTGCAGATATCTTGGTCAGAAGTGCCCAAAATGATCTTTAACTGCCATAAAGCCGGGTCTGTGGCATGGCGTACAAAATCTATGGGGTTGTTATAGTAGGCGTCATCATTGAAGAAGCCATCCAGTTGGCCGCGTATGTCAAAGGCCCCGCTCATGCTGAAAAGGTGGCTTACCCGGTCTGGGTGTTTGAAGGCGAAGTTGGCCGCGTGGTACCCGCCAAAACTACAACCCGCCACGCACACTTTGGCCTGACCCGTCTCCTGCATGGCCCAGGGTGCCAGTTCTTGGTACAACATTTGATCATACGCCATATGGGTTCTGACCCGGTCTGCGGGATGTATCTCTTTGTTGTACCAGCTTTGCTTGTCAACGGAGTCAATGCAATAGATTTTCACCAGCCCTTCATTGATAAACCAGGCGGCAGCGTCAATGAGCTTGAAATCTTTGTTTTCATGATACCTGCCCATGGACGTGGGAAAGAGAATAACGGGGTATCCTCTGTCGCCGTAGACCAACATTTCCATGTCTCGGCTTAATTGCTGCGAATACCATTTATGATACTGTTCTATCATGGGCCTCAGTATTAATTCTGTATGGTTACGTTGTATCTTTCCATTAGGATATTCCAAAAAGGGTACTATTGTTAAAAATATTCCGAGATTTGGAAAGTATTTATCACCAGTGCCTTCGTTTCAGTTTGTAACAAATACTTTTTTAAATATAATGCTTTTAGAATACATCGCAACTGATGTGCGTATCAGAACGGAAGAGTTGACGGTAACATCAGAATTTTTAAACCGAGAAGTGGAATGCGTGCTGTACCTACCCGACATGGACGGTGTGGTAGAGCCTCTGCATCTGCTTCTGGTAAATGACGGACAAGACCTTGCCACCATGCAGTATGACCAGATCCTGCAGCCGCTTTATAAAAGGAAACAAATCAACCCCATCTTAACCGTCGGCATCAAAGCCGGTGAGCGCACCAAAGAATTCGGGATTTCTGGCGTGGCAGATTACAAGGGCAGAGGGGCCGAGGCCGAAAATTACCGGCAGTTTGTGGTACAGGAGCTTTTGCCTGCCATTTACGAGAAAACCAGCATCTATGAGTTCGCCACTACGTCTATCATTGGGTTCTCCCTAGGTGCTGTTTCCGCCTTTGACATTGCCTGGCGCCACCCCGATATTTTCTCTACCGTGGGCGCCTTCTCGGGTGCTTTCTGGTGGCGTAAAAAAGAAGCCAAGAAAGAATCTCCAGACAAACACCGAATCACCCATAAACTGGTAAGCTCCACCCAGGAAAAACCCGAGCTCAAATTCTGGTTTGAGGCCGGCACCCAGGACGAAAAATCTGACCGGAACCAGAACGGCATCATTGACTCCATTGATGACACCACCAGCCTCATTCTGGAGCTTTACAAAAAAGGCTACAAAAAAGGAGAAGAGGTGAAGTACTATGAACTCATAGGTGGTCGTCATGACCTGCCTACCTGGGCCAGAATGATCCCTTGCTTCCTGTTCTGGGCCTTCGGCCGATAGCCAATACATTGTTCAGGCCTCAGCTTATTTGCAGCCCAGAACAATACTGATTACATAAAAAGAGAGCATCCAGGTACCTCCCTCGGATGCTCTCTTTTTATATACTGGCAATAAGAACGGGAGCCCCGTAGTAGAGCTCCCGTTTTTGCCTTTATTTCCAGAAATCTGCTTGAAAACAGCTACCGCTGATTAGTCCAGCACATTCAGTTGCACGTCTATGTTACCGCGGGTTCCTACAGAATAAGGGCATACCTCATGGGCCTGCTTCACCAGTTCTTCGGCTTTGGCTCTGTCTACGCCGTCTACTTTCACGTCTAACTGCACTGAAAGTCCGTAGCCCCCGTCATCCAACATATCCAGCCCCACATGGGCGGTGACTGTGGAGTTCTCGTCTAGTCTAATCTGCTGTTTGCTGGCCACCAACTGCAAGGCGCTCTGGAAACAAGCCGAATAACCCGCCGCAAACAATTGCTCTGGGTTAGTCGCCCCGCCTTTGCCGCCTAAGCCCTCGGGCAGACGCACGGGCATGTCAATGATTCCGTCTGATGATTTTACCTGACCGTTGCGGCCTCCGGTAGCGGTCACTTCCGCCGTGTAAACTCTTTTCATAGTCGCTTAAGTTGTGTTGAACAGTGTCTACCTCTCTAAACTGTTTCAAGCCGAAAATGTTAGGCCCGACTTGTATTCCTTTCCCGTTTACGCCCCTTTTTGTGTAAACAGCCAAAAAACGCTGCAAGCGACTTTCATTCTTGGTTCCCATTCCCTACATTTGCCCTCGCAATACCGGGCCGCGTAGTACAACGGATAGTATTGGAGTTTCCGAAGCTCTCGATTCAGGTTCGATTCCTGACGCGGCCACATTACCTCAAAAGCCCTCTCTGCTGGATGCAGAGAGGGCTTTTTGCTTTTGCTATTAATAGGTTGGTCTTGAGCTTTACGGCATCATTTAGATGTTTACTTAAATATAAATATTTGGCAGAAAAAGAGTAGCTAAAGTATAGCCAATCGGTATATTCTCTATTTTCATTCCTTTGGTCTATATAATATACCACAACCAAATAATTAACCGCTTTTATAGAAAGCTCACTTGCTTCTATAAAGACAAAGTGGGTTATGATAACAGATAAAGCAATTTTAGCATATGCAGCAAGCAACTACTTCATTGACGAATAAAAGTTTACCTAACTCAAAACAATGCAATTCTAAACCATAAGGATTGCAGACAAGAATAAAAAGTTAAAATTTAGAGCCTTGGTGCTTTAAAAATGCGCGCAGCAATTAACAAATCCTGTATATTCGCAGCAAAAATCTATAAAGTAAACCTTGTATGGTGATTCATAGCGGTATCGTCACTCTAGATTATAGCCCTACCGAAGATATTCTGATTGCTTTCATGCCCGACGTCAAACAGTTCGGCATGTCTGAGGCAAACTATTGCCTAGATATAATTATTGACAGCATCAAAGCTTATGACATCAAGCGCTTAATGCTTGATTCCAGAGAGTCTTTGGTGGAGGTGGAGGAAGAGGCCTACAAAGTAGTGACCAAAAAGTTCGCCTCAGATTTGATGGGCACGCGGTTGAAGAAGATAGCCCGCGTTCTGCCTAAAGATGTGAAGAGAGAAGGCAAATCTGCCAAGATTGCGAAAGACCTGAACTTACCGGTACAGTTTCAGAGTTTCAGCTGCCCGTTAGCTGCGATTACGTGGCTTAAAGACTCACAATCAGAATAGCTGTTTTACTTTACCAAATCTGGAAAGCTCCCTGGAAAGCCGTTTTCATAGGAAGCTAATCATTACGCGCCTTGCAACAATTTATAGGCAAAAGCATTTCCGGCCACAGTAGTGCAATAGACGTCAATCTGCCACTTTCATAAAAGCCCTCTCTGCTTGATGCAGAGAGGGCTTTTTGCTTTTCAAAGGTGTTAGTTTGTATTGCGTCTTTTGTATATCTTGTTGAGGAACTACTTTTTTTTGTCTTTTCTGTAAAAGCAGACAAAATTAGATTCAAAACCTTGTAAAGAAAACATACTCTCCATCAATATGAAGAACCAGTTAGACCTTAAATCACTTATAATCGGATTTTTAAGCGCCGCCTTATTGATCATGGTTTTCAGTTTTAAAAACAGCAGCAACGGACAGGCAGGCAGATACCAGACGGAAGTTGGAGAAAAAGGGGTTATTGTGTTGGATGTGGAGACAGGGGCCTATATTATTAACGGGGACTTGAGCAATATGGGGTGGCGTAAGGGAGATTTCGAGAATACCCACAAAGTAAGCAAAGATAATCTAGCGAAATAACTACTACCATTACACCATCTTACGTCTGACTTGGGGCGAAAACAAAAAAACAAGACCAACTAAACCTGCAATAAGAACCTTACACCTACATTACTTCCGTTTTAACCAAAATACATGAAAAACATTCTTCTGGCGGGTCTCCTATTGGCTGTCTCTCCTATTATTAGCTATGCTCAGGCACCAAACACCTCAACTACAATTCAGGACACCACCCGCATTTACACGGAAGGAGAGGTAGATCAAGCACCCATCTTCACAAAAAAAGCCTCTAAACCTGGATTTAGCGCCTTGGGGCAATTCACGGCTGAAAGGTTCAGGATTCCGGCTAATGCTGTTAGAGCGCGCGTGCACGGCGAGACGCTTTGCAGCTTTGTGGTAGATGCGCAAGGAAACATATCTGATTTGAAAATTGTAAAGTCAATCCACCCAGAAATTGATGCCGAAGCACTACGCGTTATTCGCTTGACCAAAGACCATTGGAAACCAGGAATGAAAAATAATGCGGCTGTAGCCACGCTTATGACTTGCCCTTTCAGGGTAGTTACACATTAGCAATACTAACCAATGCCGAAAAGCAGCCTTATCGCTTTTCACAAAATCCTGACCGCTATTCTGCTTTTCTCTATATTTTAGAAAGAGCGAGATTCTACCAAAACCTGTCTTTTGACGTACAGGAATTCCAACCTACCAAAACGTTATGGAAGAAAACAACACCGCACTGCTCAGTATCAAGGAATTGCTGGCCCAACTGGAATTCCAGCCCGAAAACCCTCTGGATTCCGCAGAGGCTTTCCGGATTTTTACCCAGGCAAAACAGGCCTTGCAGGAATTAGCCGAAAATGGGGATACCAAAGTAAAAGGACAGGTTAAAAAGACAATCAAGGAACTGGACAAAGCTGAGAATTTAGTCAGGATGAGCACCACGTTGGTGGGCGGCAGAATTGCGTTTACGGCCTTGTCAGAATTTCTAAAGAAAACGGAAGGCACCACTTCTTAAGGCACTTCACCGGCACGTTGCACCCGTTTACTCATGCCCTAAAAATTTAGGCGGGTGAAGCAACTTTTCTGTTTTTAAGCGGTTTAACACCAACACCCTAAGCAGCGTGGCCCTACAGAAGATGCAATCGACAGCCGTTTACATTCAGCGACTAAAGGATCTTTCCCTGGAGTTAGAGGCATGCACAGACGAAGGGATGGTGGCGTATGCTTTTTCCCTGGCGGCAATCAAAGAAGCCCGGGAGCTGATCTTTCATTTTCTAGACCAATCTGAGTTCGGGTATAGTGCTCAGCGAATAGCCTATCTGACCAACATTCTGGAACTAGCCCGGAAACAGATTGAAGCCGGCGGCATTCAGGAAGGGCTTTGGTTCGGCAAATCAGCAATCACTTTCTTTTTGGAGGGCACTTCTGTCAGCAATCCCTAAGCTTCCTCCAGCAACAAACAACTGAAACATTCCTTTTCCCTTCTCCTCCGTTAATGGTCCATTTTTAGAAAACCAGTGCAGAAAAAGGAAAAACTCTCTACTAACTTAGGTAGCCAAATCAGTTTCAGCCTTACCATGTTGATAACTTTGTTAGCAATCACTACTTATCCACCTTCCTGGACAGGAGAAACAGACCAAAACTTTTCTAAGCAGTTTAGCAATATTATAAGATCTGTGTCTATTTGCGGTACTAATCTTGTCTGATGGATAAAATTTGTCTTCACACAACCATTCAGAAAGAGTTAAACATCTCAGTAAGTATATTTTTCAACTCGCATCTATATCTTACTTTCTTAAGTACAATAAATATTCAAATCACACCCCTGCTTACTTTATAACTCCTCTAACAATTCAATATAATTATTTCCAAACCACTATTCTAACTTAAAAATAATTTGAAAAATATTTCATGATAAACTCAAGGCCAGAAGTAAACATATCTTCTGCCACGCAGTGCAATTCAAAGAAGGCGACAAGACTTTCCTGATTAGGAATCAGACTTTTACCCAGCCTTTAAAAACATCATTTTTTAAGCTTTAAAGCAGTTTTTTAGATCAATAGATTACATGAACTCTCTTCCTACAACTCGTTTTCAGCATACACCCTCAACTATCCTCCTCACTATAATCCATCTTTAAATATGCATTGGTTAGCAACTATTCAACCAAGAACCGCTTGGTCAGAGTGGTAAAAAAATATTTGTTGCGAATCAGGCGTGTTGTATTTATTGTACTTTTAGGTATCTTGTTGCAGCAAAAGACAAATCAATTCAGTTTTTTAGGGTAAAGTACAACTTACAACAAATGCAATTATCAGCCACTTTCTAAAGAAACAGGAACAAACTGTATCAGAATTGCATTTACAGCCTTAACTAACATTTGAGCACCAGTACAGAAATATAGCATAACATAGAAATACGGGCACTATTGCCATCTAAAACTTAATGAAGCTTATAAGAAGAAATTTTACATTATGGAACTAAGGGAAGAAATCATTCGGGAACTGAGAAACATTTTAGCAGACCTGGAAACCACTACCAGCTTCGCTGAAGCAGCAACCCCTACCATTCTGGCATCTTTTCAGGAAACCCATGAAGTACTGCAGCATCTGGTAGAGACTTCAATTGAAGGCACCCAAGCCCACCAGCGGTTTTTGTTCTTGACCAAAATGCTGGAATTAGCCGTAGAGGAAATTGAAGGAGGCGGCGTGGAAGACGGCCTTTGGTTCGGGAAAACCGTGATCACTTTCCTGCTGGACGGCACTTCTGCCAACTCTGTTCCGGCCGAAGCAGTGGAGTGTAACTAAGGAGCCACACTTCGTTTCTTTGTTTTCACAACCTCAGTGTGGCGGATTGCCCCAGCAGAAGCAGTTTCTCAAATTTGAATCAAGCTGCTCCGTCAGTAAAAGGTAGCTGTTCTTTTTCCAAGGCCAGTTGAGTCAGATGTTTGTTCATCTGACTCAACTGGCTTTTTTATACGCCGCCGCATTCGTTACAAATCACGGTAGACAACCAAGGAATACGTACCTTTAGGCTGTTCTTTAAGTGCACCTCTGTCTGATTTTGCTATTCGGCTAAGCTTACGGCATCATTTAAAGGCACTTATTTAATGTCTACCCATTCATGAAAGTAAAGCTACTTTGCTTCCTTTTCCTCTCGCTTCTTGGCTGCACCAACAGGCAAGATGATTCTATTAAAATGACTTCGTTCAAGGTGCTGGACCAGAAATCCTTTGAGATGTGTTTCAACAAGGAGGTGCCTGGCATTTACGCGCTCGTGATTCAGACAAAATCCGGAAGAGAGATAAAACGGGCGGGCAGGTTCACGGGAGAAGGCCAAACATGCCTCAAAGAGCTGAAGATGCAGCACTCGGCCGCCTCGTACACCACTGCCCAACAGAAATTCTACGCAGACTCATTGGTGAACGAAAACATAGCCTCTGTGAAATGGACGGTCTCCAGAAGGTACTATGAAGAACCTTACGCCCAGGGTGAGTTCCGGAGAAAGTAAAAACTGCGTTTCTTCAGGTAGATTGTCCGCTTACCTTTATTCTGGCTTTGTTTTCTGAAAATCAGAGGTAAAACAAACGGGAAGGTTTGCAGCCGGAAACCTGAACCCAGGATGAAGAAATAGCCTGACAAACCATGCTTCTGCTGTAAGAATTCAAAGGGATAGCAGACTAATAACTAACGTAGCGAGTGCTTGTTACCAGCAGGAACGCACTTCTGCCGCTAGCGTCTTTCTGAACCTTCAAAAATCTACCTGTATGAACGTGCTCACGCTTAACCTCACAGATTCAGTCAAAATAGAAGTAGACAATTCGTTCACCGGTCTGGAAACCATCAAATACAACGGCGAAATTGTCTCGGAAAAGAAATCACTGCTGGGCGAGAATCACCGGTTTGAACGGGAAGAGAATGGCGAAAAAGCAGTCTACGAAGTCAGAATAAGCATCAAACACCTTACCCGGGTAGGCATTGACATTTACCGTAACAACAAGGTGGTGCTGCTAAGCTAAACCGCTTTTCTTTCTTAAACTGCTAAAACCGAACCATCTTACTTTCCTTTCCCTGTTTTGAGTTCGTTTATAGTAAAACAGCCTACAAAAGGGAAAGCCCCTGTTTTTTTTGGAAGCAACAAAGTAATAGTTCCTTCATCTTATACAGGTTAAAGGCAACGTTTGTGCGTATAAGTGAGAGAAGATCATTGCGCCCCGCCACAATAGATAGGCTGGCAGATGTGTTATATATCTGTTTAATTCTTTATCTTTAATCAAGTACTTCACTGTAAACGTTACTACCATGCCCGGAAAAACACCCACCAAAGAAAAAGCGAAGAAGACAGCCACCAAAACCCTGAAAGAAAAAAGGGCGGAGAAACAACAAAAGAAGGATTCAAAGAGAGATTAAGTTACTTCACGTTACAACCCCAAAGCCCCTGAGTGATCAGCTAGAGGTACACCCCTCCGCTCACTACTCAGGGGCTTTGAATTAACGTCACTTTCCCAAACGTAACCGCGTCCATTCCCTTCCGCCGTGATCAAGAGTACCTTTGCGAAGGCAGAAAACATATTCAACCCTGAACAGGTTACGTACTGCAAGAAATACGAAACAAGAAAATTGACCAGCACCATGGAATTTACTTCTACCAGACCCGAAGACATTCTCTTTGACGCCTGCCGCAAAGGCGACGTAGCCACCATACAGGATCTGCTCGCCCAAGGCGTAGACATCAATACCCAGAATGGCCGGGGCTTCACGCCTTTAATTTTAGCTTCTTACGAAGGTCATCTAGAAGCCACCAGAGTTCTTCTTGATGCCGGGGCCGATGTGAACATGCAAGATATGAGCGGAAACACCGCCCTGATGGGTCTCTGCTTTAAAGGCTACGCCGATATTGCCGAACTTCTGATTGCCCGCGGAGCCGATTTAAACATTCAGAATTACAGCGGCGGCACCGCCCTCATGTTCGCCACCATGTTCGGCCGGCATGAACTGATGAAACTAGTCGCCCAGCACGGCGCAGACCAATCCATCAGAGACAGCCGTGGCCTCACCGCCTTAGAAATGGCCGACAAGATTGGCAACGAAGAAGCCATCAAAGTACTTCATCCCGGCAGCTAGCTTTTCATTTTTAATGACCACTGCCCGTTCAGCAAGAAGCCTGTTTAGGTGCTGTTTTTCTATAAACAGCACCTAAACAGGCTTCTTGCTTGTCCTATTACTTCTACCCCATCATCTAATTTCCAAGAGAATCAACGAGTGCCTCTAGATGGAAGATAGATCTGGAACCCTAAACCCAAAGACAAACCTGTGTTACCAGAAGTACCCGAGCCTACATCAATATTAGCATGGCTGCGCACCAGGTTGAGAGTTCCCTCTAAAGAAACGTTGGTTGCCACAAAGTGGGCGTAGCCCGCCCTTACACCATATACGGTAGAAAGGAGTCGGTCCCCATCTGCGTCTTCCTGATTGCTACCACCAATACCCACTAAAGCCTCCCCAAACCAACGGTGCGTAGGAGCTGCACCTTCTGGAAAGTAATACCTGATAAAGGGAGTAAGCCCATAGTTAAAAAATTCACCACCATCATAGAACTCGGCACCCAATTGCACTTGCGCTCCTATAGCTGCATTGTCGCTGATGAAATATCCGGCCCTGGGCTCAATATTCAAGGTAAAAGTCTCTGATTTGAAGTTGTGGCCAATATCACCAATACCAGCTCCAATTAACCAGTTGCCCTGCCTTACTGCCGTAGCAGCTACGGGTGCTGTGCTTTGCGGCGGAGTGACGGTCTGGCCTATAGCATCTCCTACTACTGCCAATACCAATGACAAAATAAGTAAAGGTGTTTTCATGATTATCAGCTTTAGTTATACATTTTTAATATTTTCAACGAGTTCATTTTCAATTAGTTTCTTTCACAAAAGGATTCTTACTATCTAATTATGCACCAAGTCTGCTATTGCGTTTTGTACTAATAGTAGAGATATCCAAACTGCGTGAATTCTACTATTTAGCACACAATCCAATCCGTACACAAAGATCGCTATCGGGCATGCCTCTGCTTTTGTAAAACAGACGCTTCACACCTTAGTAGGTAGGCAAATTGAACAAAAGCTTGAGCTCGCGGAAATGACAGGAATACTCCATGGTTCAAGCTTTCAACTTGGACCCAAAATACCGGAAGTTTGAAACTTCCGTGAGGCGTGAGCCTCAACTTGCTTTTGCTGGGTTATTCCCGCTGCTGGCGCGAGCCTCCGGCAGCTTGAAGGCAGAAGCAAAGTACTACTGGGTAGTACTTACTGAATGGATGCTTGTTTAAGCGACTTGGTAATAATTTGAAGCTATCGCTTCACTGAAGTTTCAAACTTCAGGTCATGGGAGGTTCAAGTTTTCAACTTGGACCATGAAAGGTGTACTTTATTTCTGGCAGCAGAACTACACGTATCTGTTTCAGATAACAACCTAGTGGCATTTAGCTAGATTACTGTTTTGTGGGTAATAGACTCAGAAATAGGAATGTTCTCGTGTTTTTTGCCGATGATGAGGCGGTTGCCCGAGTTGTAGGTAAAATAATTCCAACCCCAGTTAAGCATGATGGCTAAGCGATTTCGGAAGCCTACAATGGAAACCAGGTGAATGAACATCCAGATAAGCCACGCCAGAAAACCCTGCGATTTTATGTCCTTTTTGAACAGCTTCAAATCGGCGACGGCTTTGTTGCGGCCAATGGTGGCCATGGAACCCTGGTCATTGTAAACGAAGGGCTGCAGGGGCTGTCCGGCGAAGAGTCTGATCAGGTTTTTGCCTAACAGGGTTCCTTGCTGCATGGCGGGTTGCGCCAACATAGGGTGTCCTTGCGGATTCTCGGGCGTTACCATCGCAGCGATATCGCCAAGGGCGAATACGTTTTCATAGCCCACCACCCGGTTGTACACGTCTACCTGCAAGCGGTTTCCTTTTAGGAGACTTTCCGGCTTCAGGCCTTTCACAGGGTTGCCGGTCACGCCTGCCGCCCAGATGAGGGTGCGGGTAATCAAGGTTTCGCCGTTGTCTAGGGTAGCGGTGTAGCCGTCGTATGATTTCACCCGTCGGTTTAGCCAGACCTTCACCCCCATTTCCTCCAGAAACTGCAATGATTTTTGCGAGGCTTCCTTAGACATCCCTTTCAGCAACTCGCCACCGCTCTGAATGAGGTGAATGTCCATGGACTTGAAATCCAGCTCAGGGTAATCTTTGGGGAAAACGTGCTTACGGAGCTCGCTCAGCGCCCCCGCCAATTCTACACCCGTGGGTCCGCCGCCCACAATCACGTAGTCCATAAGGCTGTTCAGTTGCTCGTGGTCGTCCAGTTGCAGGGAATCTTCAAAGTTGCTCAGAATGGTATTCCGGAGATGGATGGCATCATCTACGCTTTTCATGGAAAAGGCATTCTGCTCCATCTGCACATCCCCAAAATAATTGGACGTAGCACCCGTGGCGATGACCAGATAATCATACCTGATGAGCCCAATGTTGGTCTCCACCAACTGCTGCTTGGTGTCTACCTGCTGCACTTCGGCCAGCCGGAAAAAGAAATTCTTTTGCCCGTCAAACACCTTCCTAAACGGGTGAATAATGGATTCTGCTTCTATGGCCGCCGTGGCCACCTGGTACATGAGCGGCTGAAACGTGTGGTAGTTCTGCTTGTCAATGAGAATAACCTGTACATCGGCGTTTCTCAGGGATTTCACCAATTCCAGCCCCGCGAAACCACCGCCAATAATCACCACTTTCGGTTTACCGGTATTCGTTATTCTTGCATAGTTTGCCATAAGCCAATTTAAGCGTGATTTCCCAAACGTAGCGTAAAAACGCTCGTGCTGCAAGCCTGGCTTGCTGCTGGTTTGGTTAAAGTGTACGGAACAGACTTTGTGCTGTTTTAAAGGAAAGCAGCACAAAACTGAAAAGAAGCAGCCCGCATGGAAAAACAAACCCCTGTGGGCTCCTTCCTTCAAGGGAACCAACAGGGGTTTTAGAGCATCCTTTCCTTTACCTGTATTTCATGAAGCAACAAAAACTCCGCTGAAATTAAGCTGAATCATGAGGCTAAGCGCCTCTCCTTTTGGCTTCGGTCTGCAATACTTTCAATTGGTCCTCCGCTGCTTTCAGTCTGCTTTTAGCGGCTTTCTCGCGTTCCTTGGCATCGTCAGATTCCTGTTCAGCTCTTTTCACCTCGGCCTTCAATGTTTCCACTCTGCGCTGTTGCTCGGCCACAATGGGGTCACTGGACATGCCGCCACCGGTCAATACTGAGCAACTTACCAGCAGCGGGAAAATAAAAAGAAGCACCGCCGAAGCTGATTTTGTATAAGTTATTGATTTCATCTGTTCAATAGATTGGTATTTTAATTCTTACGATGATCGCTTAGAGTTGTTTAAAATACCATTTCTTCCGCATAAACAGCTTTCAGAATGAATAGTCATATTCCGAAGAAGGAATTTCAACCTTCAGCCACCTAAGATAAATCTTACCCTATTCCTACATCCCAGCATTTCGGCTTACGCCGAGTAAAATAAAAAGCACCTGAAATTAGGCTGCTTTTCTGAAAGCAACTCAAATTCAGGTGCCAACTGCCAACGGGCCTACCTACTCTTCTTACAAGTCTGGGTGCGTGCTGGCTCTTCTTTTCAAGGTTCTTACTCTGCCAGGGTCCATTTCCTCTGGTCTGGAAAGCGTACCTACTACCAAGCCTACCAGCCCCATGGCCAGAAAGGTGTTGCGGGCTTTCATGTTTTGGGAGAACCCGAAAATCCAGGGGGCAGCCAAGGAGAAGACGCTGGTAGCGAAGTCAACGGCCAGGTGTGCTTTGAACGGCATCACCTGCACCGCGCCCCATTCAGCTTTGGTGATCAAGGCCGACACCAGGGTGCCGCCCGCAATGGCCCGGCAAAGGGTGGTTGCCGTTTCTTCTTCGGTAAAGCCCACGGTCTCTGGGGCCGCAGCTACTGCCGGAATATAGGCCACATCTGCAACGCCGTGCATGGGCCTGGTAATTGGTTGCCACATAGTAATGATGGTTTAGAGGGGTGAAACAATGAAAGCTGCGCTCAACAGCTTTTCTTTTATCTAAATCTGTACGGGGGCTTGTTTGCTTTGTTTTTAGCAAATCTTACGTACTCGTTTTCTTTTCGGCCCGCTTTCCTGAAATCAGCCTCTAAACGTATTTTACAGGAACCAATCAGGCACCAAAACAGTCTTAGAGAAGAAGAGATACCTGGCTGCAACTACCCGCTATTTCCTTTCTATCACCATTTAAACTATCTTTCCAGATGAATTTTCTGCTTCTTCTTTTCAGTGCGTTTCTTTCTTTTTCCTCGCCTGCTTGGCTCAAGGAAATGGAGCAGGCTAAAACGGTCGCCCATACTGAACACAAGTCCATCTTGCTTAATTTTTCTGGCTCTGACTGGTGCGGCCCCTGTATCAAGTTGGAGAAAGACATTTTCGAAAATGAGGCTTTTCAAGCCTACGCTGCCCAGAACTTAGTTTTGGTAAACGCCGATTTCCCCAGACAGAAGAAAAACCAACTAGACAAAAACCAGATAGCCCTGAATGAAGCTTTGGCGGAGCAATACAACAAGAACGGCATTTTTCCGCTTACGCTGTTGCTAGACGCCAACGGCAATATCATCAAGAAGTGGGAAGGAATTCCGGCCAAAGAAGCGAAAGACTTTATTAGTCTCCTATCAGTTCCTCAGAAGTGAGCCAGCATTCAGCAACTGCCCCTACGCTCCGGCTCTTCCGGCGTGTTCAGAAACTGATGGGAAACAGGTTTGAACTCACCATTCTAGCCGAAGATGAGCCTCAGGCAGCTCATTGCCTGGACCAGGCTATAGCCGAGATACAACGCATTGAAGCGGTTCTGACCACCTTTTCAGACAGCAGCCTTACCAACCAGATTAACCAAATGGCAGGCATTGCCCCGGTGCAGACCACGCAGGAAGTTTTTGACCTTATTTCCCGTTCTCTGCGCTTGTCTGCGTTAACCCAGGGCGCTTTTGACATTACGTACGGCGGGGTAGATAAAAGCCTCTGGAACTTTAATTTGCAAATGAAAGCCCTACCCCACCCATCCGTAGCAAAAGCTTCTGTCAGGCTGGTGAATTACCGCAATGTGGAACTGAACCCGAAAGACCGAAGCGTGTTCCTGAAAGAGAAAGGGATGCGTATTGGTTTTGGAGGAATTGGCAAAGGCTATGCCGCCGAACAGGCGAAAGCCGTTTTGCAGAAAATGGGCGTAAAAAGCGGGATTGTGAATGCGGCCGGGGACCTAACTGCCTGGGGCACGCAACCCACCGGAGAAGCCTGGACTATAGGGATTGCTGACCCAGACGCCACCCGCCAGCCCTTCTCCCAACTCAAGATCACAGACATGGCGGTGGCTACCTCGGGCAACTATGAAAAATATGTGGTTATTGATGGAAAAAAATACAGCCACACCATCAATCCCAAAACCGGTTTACCCGTTACAGGAGTGAAAAGTGCCACTATCATTTGCCCCAATGCAGAACTGGCAGATGCCATGGCCACCCCCATGATGGTAATGGGCGTAAAGGTGGGCCTGGAACTGATTAACCAGATGAAGAAAATTGCCTGCATCATGATAGATGACCAGAACAACGTATTTACTTCCAATAACATCAGGCTAACCGCATGATCTTTTGCAAACGTCCGCTTTTGTTTTTCCTGTTGGTGGCAACAGGTGCAGGCAGCCTGGTTTCCTGCCAGTCTGTGAAGGAGTACAACAAAATGTACCTGAATGATTCAGAGATGCAGCTTTCGGCCAGGAAAGTACAGAAAACCGAGATGAACTTCATGCAGTACCGCGAGGGTGCTGCCGGAGCCAATGGTGGCACTTCCGGAGGTGGTTGTGGCTGTAATTAACGCTTAGAAAGCCTCTTGTATGCGGAAGATCTACCTTAGTGCCACGCTGTTTTTCGTCTCCATTCTGTCATCTTTTGCCCAAAGCAACCCCAAAGACAGCACAGCGTTCAAGAGCCGTAAACTGAAGTTGGAAGAAGTAAACTTTGTGTCCAGTTATTACACGCAGGACGGAAATAACTCAGCCGTGACCGGCGGAATTGGCACAGAAAAACTTACTGATGTAGCGACTAGCTTTGAGGTGACGTTCACCCGGTCAGATGCCCGCAACCGAGCCCATTCGCTTAACGTGGCGGTGGGGATTGACCATTATTCTTCGGCCTCCTCTGACCTGATAGATCCTACTACCATTTCCTCTGCCTCAGCAGCCGATAACCGCATTTACCCATCGGTGCAGTGGTCCATGCAAGATGACGAGAAACATTATGCCGTGGGCGCGGGGGCTTCTGTGTCTACCGAGTATGATTACTTCTCTAAAGGGGCCAGCTTCAACTTCACAAAATTCTCCAGGGACAACAACCGCTCTTTTGGGGTAACAGCCAGTGCTTACCTAGACACCTGGACTGTGATTTATCCTATTGAACTCAGAACCATTGAAGTAAATGGCTCTGTCTTGGATAATCCTGAGGCTCATGGTTCCAGACCACGCAATACGTACAATGCTTCTTTTTCTTTGGCGCAAGTCATTAACAAACGCCTGCAACTTTCCTTTTTATCTGATATCACCTACCAATCTGGTCAGCTAGGCACTCTTTATCAGCGGGTTTACTTTTCAGACAACTCCCTGAATGTGGAACGTTTGCCTTCTACTCGGCTGAAACTACCGGTGGGCATGCGGCTGCATTACTTTATTTCAGACAAAGTAATCCTGAGATCCTTTTACCGTTTTTATACTGATAATTGGGGCATTCAAGCCCATACCTTAGAACTGGAGGTTCCTTACAAAATCACTCCTTTTCTATCTGTGAGCCCTTATTATCGCCTCTACACCCAAACGGCGGCAGATTATTTTGCGGGTTATAAAGAGCACACTCCGTTGGAACGCCGCTACACCAGCGATTACGACCTTTCTTCCTTCACCAGCCACTATGCGGGCGTCAATTTCAGGGTAACCTCTTTGGAGGGAATCTTAGGCATAAAAAAGCTGAACACTGTAGAGTTTCGTTACGGCCATTACAACCGCAGCAACGGTCTAGTTTCCAACACCATTTCGTTAGCAGCCACTATTAAGTAGCATACGGTACTATCCAGTTGAACCTGCTTTAACCGCTTCTACTCGTCAATCAATTATAGTTCAGGCTTGCTTTACCAAAAACAGCCTGTAAATCTTGAAGTTCTAGGCGTGACTTACTCTTAGGTCCAGACGCAGCTGCATGGCAATTCTTTCACTAAGGGTATCACTGATCAGCTTCAACTCTTCCTGGCTATATTGGTAGAAGTCCAGACTATTGATAAATTCAACAGCATCTGAGCAGGCCACTAAGTCTGATTTACAAATAATGTATAGAACGCTCTCCAGGGGTATCTTTTTCTTCATACAAGTTTATTTGTATTGTGTTCTCGTAAACTAAATTAGCTTATTTGAATGCCATTTCAAAGCAAAACTCTATCATAATCAAGCATATACAGTATTTACCGCGATCTTCTAAGGGTTTATTACACATCCATTTCAAACCTGGAATTGCGTTAAAAACTGCACTTTTCAAACTCTCAAGAAAAGGACAATTGAAAACCAAAGGCTTTATTTTAGCTTTTACTCATGATCGTTATTGATTGAAAATCAGAAAAGTAATATTTCACTTTTCCTACTTATGTATCAAGGTCTTGCCCATAGGTAGCTTTTTAGAGGTGCTTTCCTAAAACGAAGACAAAACCAAGAAAAGCAACTCACCGTCAGACGGTTAGCTATAGCTCTAACATCTCCCTCCTCCACACGTAAGCAATTAGCAACTCTGGTTAAGCATAGGCTACTTTTTGGAAAGGCATTTTTTTAGAATGGCATTCACCACGGGATGAAAGGCCAGAGAAGGCTTCGGTTTTTAGGTCAAAATCGAATAATGGCCTTCTAAACGCAATGGAACACCACGTCTTTAACACCTATACTATGGAAAGAAGAGATCATGCTGCATCTGGTTATCATTTAAGGGAGTTAGGAGACAGCAAATTTGCGGTAGCCAAAGGCGCCCCCGACATTAGAGGCTGGCAGGTGGGAGATGCGCAGGGCAATCTGGTAGGCAAAGTGAAAGAACTACTCTGCGATACCGAGGCGCTTAAAGTCCGGTACCTGATTGTTGATTTGGCGGGGAATAAGCTGGACCTGGAATCTCGCAAAGTCTTGATCCCAATCGGCTTAGCCGAAATCCACGAGGCCGAAGATGTAATTACAGTTCCTAACCTAACCGTTGCCCAACTGCAGGCGCTGCCAGCTTATGAAACAAACAACCTAACACCTGAAGCGGAAAGGTTGGTGCAACGGATCTTTGTGGGAAACCATGTGCATGGCATAGCTCCTGCCCCGGCCCGCCAACCCGGCAACCCTGAGTATTACCGTCAGGAACGCGCTGCACAGCTTCCAGACTCCCATAAGGCTCCTGAACTGGACATAAAAATAGAACAGACAACTCCTTCCGCCCAAGCAGACACTCAAAGTCAAGATAGGACGGCTCATTCTACTTCCAGCCCAATTGCTGAAAAGCAGCTTCAAAACAACAGGCAACCAGTAAAAACCGGAAATACCCGTCTACAGAGTTCTACTGCAGAGCAACCACCGGAAGAAAACATGTCCCTGCCTGGAGAACGCATCCTGCTTGAGCGGATTCCACTAGACAACACAGTTAACACGGCCAATTTTAACAGTTTTCAGGATGGTGTCATAGAACTGAAAGAATTTGGGGAAATGCCGATTATCTCCAAAGAGGCTCATGTAGTGGAGGAAATTACCATTGGCAAAGATGTGGAAATACATGAAGAAGTGATCCAGGAAGTATCCCGCAGAACAGAAATACAGATAGAAGACTTACGCGATGACTCCAACGGGAACGCTCGTCCGCTAACCTAATACTCAAGTCTTATCCAATCTGTATCCCTGAGCTTACTAAGCCAGCTACGTAGTTGTCTATGTCTTCAATAGATTAACTACCTAGCTGGCTTTTCTTTAGCCTCAGGCATATAAAACTCCTGAATTTGTACGGAAATCTGAAAGTGGACTTTTACTGAATCATCTTCCTCTACTAATAACCGCATACTCCACTTTTTAGAAAGTCCTTAAATCAGCCTGCCTACTTTTTATGCAAAATATTGTTTTAAAATTTTTATATATGAAAGAATAAACAGAGTATCTACTTCTTAGCATATTATAATCACCAGATATCTATATATAACAATTCAGCAGGTTGCAACAAATCAAATAACTGTGACATACAATATATTACACAAACATTTTCTATTGCTAACGGTTTACACTCGTTCATCCCCAACGTTCCTCTAATAATAAAAATACAATTTTTTAATCTGTTTTAGAAACCCCACCCTCCTACAACCGTTTACTTATGCAAAGAGAAAACCAAATGGATCAGACAAGAAATCTTGAGGGCGATTTATACGGAGCCGGAACCACCCCGCACCAGAACACTACGAACAATACTTCTGAGGCATCATCTTCTATAACCATTCCGGTAATTGAGGAACGCGTTCACCTAGATAAGCAAGTAGTGGAGAAAGGGAGTGTTCGCATTATCAAATCTGTGACAGAGCAGGCGGTACCCGTAAATATACCCTTGATCCAGGAGGAACATGACATTCAGCGGGTAGCCATCAACCAATACGTAGACACACCGCCGCCACCCGTTAGGTATGAGGGCGACACCATGATCATTCCTATAGTTCAGGAAGTGATGGTAGTGGAAAAACGCCTCATGGTGGTGGAAGAGCTACACATCACCAAAAACAGAGTGCAAACCCATGATGTTCAGCAGGTGAACCTCAGAAAAGAAGAAATAAGGGTAGAGCGTATTTCTCCTGAACCTACCAACAACAACCAGCCTCAGAGCTAATCCTGATCGATTTCTACTTTATACACCAGTCAACAAATCATTTACTTACACACTTAAAACTATGGCACAAACAGTAATTGGAATTTTTGATAGTTCCGCAGAAGCCCAACAGGCAGTAAGAGAATTGAAAAACATGGGTATCAGCGAAAGCAATATTGATGTTTCCAGTGCAAGTTCTTCCGGTTCAACCACCGGCTCTTCATACGGCTCAGATTCTTCCTATGGCAGTGGCACAACCGGCGCCTACGGTGCAAGCGGCTCCACCGGTGCCTATGGAAGCACGACTGGCTCTACTTCATCCAACCATGACCACAACGACGGCATTGGAGGGTTCTTCCGGTCTTTGTTCAGCGATGATGATGACAGTGCCAACACATACTCTAACGTTGCCCGCCATTCAGACTGCATTGTAACCGTACATGCCCAGTCACAGGAAGAAGCCCGCAGAGCAGCGATCATTCTGGACCAATACGGCTCTGTAGACGTAGACCAACGCGCTACCGAATACGGCTACCGTTCCGGAAGTTCTTACACCGGAGATTCCACCACAGATTCTACTTTTGGCGGCGGCGCAGATGCTACCTATACCGGTTCCACTAACAACACAGTATTATCAAATACCGGAGCAGACTACTCTGATACCACCAGAGACAACAATATTTCTGATTCCACTTCTATTCCTATTATTGAAGAGAATCTGGAAGTTGGCAAGCGCGAAATTGAAACCGGCGGAGCCCGTCTGCGCAGCAGAATTGTGGAACGCCCCGTGGAAGAGCATCTGCGTCTGCGTTCTGAGCATGTAAGAGTAGAACGCCGTGCCGTAGACCGTCCGGCCACTGAAGCCGACTTCACCGGGTTCCAGGAAGGCGAAATTGAATTGACTGAACGCGCCGAAGTACCTGTGGTGAACAAAGAAGCCCGCGTGGTGGAAGAAGTGTCACTAGGGAAAGAGGTAGAAGAACGGGATGAAGTTATCAGGGAAACCGTACGCTCTACTGAGGTAGACGTAGATAACCTGAACACAGACACGTCCAGCACGGGATCTACGCTAACTAATTCAGGCGCTGAAAATACAGGCACCTTTGGGACCGGTACAACTGACACCAACTCCAATATAGGCTCTACCGGAACAACCGGAAGCGGCTTAGATAGTATTGCCACCGGCACAAAGGGAACAGGGATTGGCAAAACAGGCTCCGGCTTCACAGACACAGACCGCGACCGCGGCAGTTTAACTAGTGATCCAACACTCATCTAAACAATTAGAATCTCAAGATTAGATTCTAGGTTAAAAGGCGACTGTCTACATAGGCAGTCGCCTTTTTATATGCCTCCTCGTCTAGCTTGAAAATCGAAGCTTTCTATTTACAAGCAGTTTCCTTAAAAAATCGGCTTACATCAGATATAATCTATTTTCAGTAAAAGTTATGCTGGTGAAAACTGGCCATTTTGTAGAGACGCAATGCCTCGCGTCTGTCTGGTGTGCACAAACGTTCCAAAGCGATAAGACACAAAGTATTGCGTCTCTACAGTTGCTGCTTCAAAACCCTCCCCCACTGCCTATCTTTCCTCAAGGATGGAGAATATCCATGTAAAAAGAGAACTTTGTTGCCGAAACCCCTCAAGCAAACACGTTACCCAATTTCCGACTATATTGGCAAGTCAAGAAAACTCTTTGGACGCTCTGCTCACTTAAGCCCCTGTATCACCTAAAGAAAAGCATTCCCCCTTCACACGATAACCGTACCTCTAGAAACCTACTATTATGAGGAAAGTCTTACTATTGATTGTGCTCTTGCTTACCGCCATGATTCCCTTTGCAAACGCCCAGAAATTTGTGACGCTCACCTATTACCAAGATGATACCCTGAAGCTGGAATTAGACCTGTTCCTGCCCCAAAAGGCAGGTAAGCAAAAGCTACCCTTGGTCCTCTTTGAACACGGCGGCGGTTTCTCTGGCGGTGAAAGAAGCAGCGGACACAGCTTCTGCGCTTATCTGGCCCAGAACGGGTATGCCGCCGCCACCCTCACGTACACCCTCTACATGAAAGATAAGAATTATGGGTGCGACGGAAAACTTCCGGAGAAAATCAAAGCCTTCCAGTATGCGGCAAACGACTTTTGGCTGGCTACTGCCTTCTTTCTCAAAAATGCCAACACCTATAACCTGGACCCTACTAAGTTCTTTCTGGCAGGAAGCAGCGCCGGGGCCGAGGCCGCGCTACACGCCGCTTTTTGGGACTATAAAACCATGAACCTTTACCCAAAAACGGTACTTCCGGGTAATTTTAAGTACAAAGGAGTCATTTCTGGAGCCGGTGCCTTAATGGACCTGAACCTGATCACGCCCCAAAGCCTGCTTCCAGTATTTTTATTCCACGGCAACGCCGATCCGGTGGTACCATACGGCACCGCCGCCCATCATTACTGCCCTACCAATGCTTCAAACTGGCTCCTACTGCATGGTTCATATTCCATCTACCAGCACTTAGCAAAAATGAACGGAAGCACACGTTTACTTACCTATTGCGGCGGCGGACATGAATACAGTGGTGAACTGTTCAACAAAAACCAGCAGCTTTTAGTCGATTTTCTGAATGATGTCCTGGCTGGTCAAAAGACGCAGGAACACGTAATTGTCTCCACCGGTAAAAGCAATGAGCGCTCTAAAGTGTATCCCTTCTGCGATTGAAGCTCATTGTTAGAGTATAGCCTGAGAGAAGTGCGAACAAATCTTACCTGTCATTTAGCGCTTTCTTTTCTGAAAAGAGGTCCTAATCATGTGTAAACCAAACCAGCCGTAACAAAGAATCCGTTTCAGGCCTGATTTCAAAAATTCAGTCCCGAAACGGATTCTTTGATTTATATAATGAAGGAGCCTTCGTTCCTGGAAAACATTCCTTAGAAAATGCCTAAAAACTTTTCCCGTTGGTAGATATTATTCAGGTCTTTTTCAAACAAGGTATACGGATCTTGGTAGAAATTCAGGAAGTCTTTCTCGCTTACCTGCCCCGGGAAAGGAGCATAAAAATGGGTAGGGCTTTGGGTGTCGTTTCGCCAAACCAGCACGTAAGCCAGCCGCATTGGGTGCCTTTTCATGGCGGGTAACAGCGTACCGGTCCACCAGGTGGGATTAGGGATTGACTCTAGACCAGTCTCGGTGAAAGCGGCCAGTTTCTTTGCTTTGCGGGCGTAATCAGAGATGATTTTCAGTTTGTGCGCGGCAGTGTCAATGGCGTAACGGTCACGGCCCATGTCGCCGTAGTTGTCCATTCCTACCATGTCTACCCACTTATCGCCGGGGTAGCGTTCCAGAAATTCCTCTTCGGTGTTGAATTTATTGTCTGGCGAAAAGGCGTAGATGAAGTTATGAACGCCCAGACTGTCTCTCAGGTAAGACACGGTAAACTTCCATACCGCAATAAACTCTTCGCGGCTGGTATGGGGCTTGCCCCACCAGAACCAACCTCCGTCAAATTCGTGGAAAGGCCTAAAAATCACGGGGGCCAGTTTGCCATCGGCACCTTTCACGCTGTGCGCCCACTCTCCTATTCCGCGTAAAATCTCTTTATATTGCTCGTGCGCTTCGCCCCCCGGAATGATGTATTTCACCGCCGGTTTAGAAAGGGAATCTACCCAGTAGAAGCCGCCTTTAGACACGGGGTTGGAAAAATGCCAGGCAGCGGTAGTGACTCCGCCCCGGTTGTACGTGTCAATCACGTTCTGCCGTACGGCTTCTTTCGCCTGCTGGATAGCTTCGGGAGAACGTCCGGAAAATCCGCTGAAATCTACCCCAATCACCGCCGGATGCGAACCCGTCACTGATTTCACATCTGACCTGTCTTTGCCATTGAACCAGCCATGACCATACTCGGTGGCGTGCTGGTGCCCGAACAAGGTATGCTTCTTGGCAAGTTTCCCTAAGTTCTGGTAGAGCGCCCGCGTTTCAGGAGTGGCCTTTTTATCTATTGGCCTTACTCCCACGCACCCAACCAGGAAGAGTACACCAGCCAATACAACATTCGTGATTCTACGCATAAACCCTTTTTTATCTTTATTTACCTGCAAGATAGTAGCTGGCAACAGGTTATTCATCAAGCTTTCAATCAGAAATACTCCAATGTCCAACTCAGGTTTATAAAATAGAATTTAACGAGCTAACTGGAAGTTACTTACTGATTTCATGTTGGCAAGATACTTTCACGCTTGTTGAAATGCTTTCAATTTATTACCCTACCATGTACCACAATTCCCAATTTTATTTAACTTGCTTTCTACAGAAGGCAACAATGTCATTTTGGCTTATTTAAATTTATCTCCAAAAAGAGACAATCGTTCCCCCATGCATATAGACTTACAGCTACAGCTTAAACACCAAGACGACTTCATCAAGGTTGAAGTAGACGAGCAATGCAAATATATTTATGTAGAGTGGCTCAAGGCTCCTGACACGGAACACTTTAGGAAATCATTTCAATTGGCAGGCACCATTTCCCTTGCCCACAAGTGTGAGTATTGGTTGAGTGATGCCCGCCAAATTCCATACCTTGATTTTGCCGATCAGAATTGGATATTAAGGGCCATGAAGCCGTTACTAATGACTTCCACCCTGAAAAAATATGCCCGCCTTTCCTCAAAAGAGAGCATTGGGCTAATGGATGTTCATCGTATCTATAATACCATTTCAGAAACAGAGGGCAATGATTTATTTGTTCAACTGGAGTCCTTTTCCAACAAGGAAGCTGCGCTTGATTGGCTTTTCTCTGAATATGGAAAAGAGTCTTCTTCCAACCCTTACCAGTAGGTTTTAGGCTTTTCCTTAAAACAGACTATTCCTCGCAGCTTGTTGAAGTTTTAGAAGATGTGAGACACTACCGTTTCAATGGGGAAGAGCCAGGTAGATCCATAAAATCCTAGCAGACACTATTGGTAAAGATGAAACTGTTTTTGGCCACTTTTCAGAAAAAGCACCCAAAACAGGCTTAACCTTTACTTGGATGAAGTTTAAGCCGATAAACGGATAGCTTGGCAATTTAAAAAAGACAAGGGCAAGAAATCCTATTTGCGCAAACCACCAGACTTCTGCTTTTGACCTGGTTTCGCCAGAATAAGCCAAAAGCAGGATTCTGATAGTTTTTCTTTTCTAAACGAATGCCCGCACCAAAAAGCACGAGCAAAGAAGTAACAATAGCTTATGCTCCCAGAGGTTCTAGTACTCTTTCCTGTACTGCTTCCGTTCTTTCTTTCTGCACCTGGCAAGGCAGAAAAATAGTGAAGGAACTGCCTTGGTCCTCCACACTTTCTACCGTGATATCGCCGCCCAGGCTCTCCATTAGTTCTTTGCACAGCATTAAACCCAACCCTGTTCCTTTTTCTTTCAAGGTGCCCAAGGTGGTAAAACGGTTATCTGAGAACAGCTTTGCCTGATTTTTTGCAGAGATTCCTTTTCCAAAATCGGTTACGGTTAAAGAGACACCCCCTACTTCTTCCTTCAGATCCAACGTGACATCACCTCCCTGGTAGCTGAACTTGATGGCATTGGCCAGGAGATTACGCAGCACAAACGCCAGCCGCTCTTTATCTGTGAAAACCTGGATCTGCGTATCTACGTGATTCACCAGGTGCACCGCTTTTTCTGAGGCTTGTTCAGACACTACCTCTATACTCTGCTCCACAAAATCATGCAGCTGTAAGTATTCCAATTCCAACGAAGAACCTTGCATCTGAGCTTTGGACCATCCCAGCAGGTTGTTCATCATGCTCACTACTACCTCCATGTTCTTGCCCAAAGACTCAAAGATACGCTTCACTTCTTCCTCGGTAAACGTTCTGGTCTGTACCATTTGCAGAATGCCTTGGATAGAACTGAAAGGCGTACGCAAGTCATGCGTTACTATGGAGAAGATCTTGCTCTTGAAACTATTATGCCGGTCTAACTGGTGATTCTTTGTTTCCAGAACAGCCGATTGTTGGGATATCTCTTCTTTTTGCGCGGTAATTTTTTGGTTTTTCTGCAACAGTAACTCCGTGGCTTCCTGTAGTTGCTTAGAGATGATTTTAAAATGCCTGCGGCTGAAGTAAAGGATCACCACCAGAATGGCCAACAGAAGCAGAATGCCTCCCTCAAACCACATGGTGGCCTTCTGCTGTTTTATTTCAATGGCCTGTATACGGCGCTGGGCTTTTAATTTAAGGTTCTCCAACTCGCGTTGGTCATTCTCGTACTTGGCAATTATCTCGGCGGCCGTACGGTTTTGCCGCTCTTTATCCAATTTAATGTCCTGCTGGGCAAATATCTGTTGGTAGGCATACGCCTGTTCATAGTCTTTCTTGGAAGCATAAATTTCGGCCAGTAGTTGAGCTGCGGCCATGATTTTCTTGCCAGATTCTGTACTCTCTGCTACTTCATACCCTCTACGGGCATACGCCAATGCCTTCGCTGTTTGATGAAGCGCAAGATAGGATTTTGCAATGCAGTTCAGAGTTACGGCCATGTTCATGTTATTCTGCAACTCCTTGTCTAATTCCAAAGCCTGAAACAGGTATGGCAATCCCTCTTCAGGCTTTTTCATGAAGGTGTACACGGCACCAATGTTCAATAAGCCAACAGCATAGTCTTTCTTTTTACCTAACTCCTGTTGAAGGGCCGCACCCTTCTTAAAATACTCCAGGGCTTTAGGGTAGTTCTCATTGCTTTCATAAATGTTTCCCACATTATTGTACACCCTACCCAAACCAGCTTTATTGTTTGTCTGCAGGGCAAGAGCCTGGGCTTTACCGTAGTTCTGGAAAGCTCTTTTCTCATCTTTGGTCTTGAAACAAAGAACTCCTAGCGTGTTGTAGGTGGCTACTAAGAGGGCCGTGTCTTTGATTTGCTCCCCAATTTTGAGCGCAGCATAGTGGTAAGGAAACGCCTTATCAAACTCACCTAGAACCAAATGCCCGCTTCCCATGAGGTTGATCGCTTTTGCTTCCCCTTCTGGAAAACGAAGGCGCTTTGCCAAACCATGGGCTTCTCTGGCATACTGCATTCCTGTTTTCACGTCGGTGAGCAGGTATTGACGGCTCAGATCACACAACAGAGAAACTTTTGCGGTATCCTGCGGCGAACTCGCCACCTGCCGGGTTAACTGTTCTATGGTTTTGCCTTGCGCATACACCCGCCCCCCCATCAAAAGCAATAGAAATAAAAGTACTCTCATAGAAAAGAAACAAGAGAATGAACCGCCACTTCACCAGTTATCATCAACACAGAATCTTCCTACTTATTAACACAGGAAACCAGGAATCATGTAGCGACACGTAAACATACAAAAATTTGTCATCTCTTCTCAAAATCCAACTGGAAAGATATCTGAGTAAGAAGCAATTAATATAATTATTCTGCAAGAGCAGAGGTCAAGAAATCCTTTAAAGGTTTTAGGCTGCGTTTAGTTCCAAGGTATACGGGTTGCTATCCATTCTTGCTTTCTTTATCTTTCCCGCTTACACTAGTTATATAGTATGTTCAAGAAGAAGTATTTGGGATTTTTTGTTTCTGGAATATTGCTTTCCCTGCAGGCCCAGGCCCAGGAAAACTCGGCGTGGGCGGGTATTTTCCAGAAGATAAACACCGAGGTGCAGCAGAACTCTAAAGCCTATAGCTCCCTGAAAACAGCTTCGGAAACCATTGGGCACCGCATGACGGGCTCTGAAAACGGGAAAAAAGCCGAGGAATTTGCCTACAATCTTTTCAAATCTTACGGTTTCTCTGATGTACGCTACCAGCCGTTTGAAGTAGAAAGCTGGAGCCGCGGAAAACTGACCTTACAGGTGGGTCCAGATGCCACGCACCGGCAAAACATTAAATCTGTTTCATTGGCGCATTCACCCGTGAAGGCATCGCTTACCGGCGAGGTAGTAGACATGGGCAACGGCCTGGAAGCCGATTACAGCGCCAAACCCAATGCGGTAAAAGGGAAGATTGCGTTGGTGTACCTGGGCGTATTGCCGGGCTCGCCAGAAGGCACCCGCAGCTTGCACCGTTCAGAGAAAACCGCCTTGGCTATCACCAACGGTGCCAAAGGCATCATCATCATCAATACCGTGCCCCGAGGAACCCTGCTTACCGGGACAGCCTCCGTCACCGGTAAACTGATCCCAATTCCGGCCGTGTGCATTGGCCTGGAAGACGGAATGAAGTTAAAGGAGCAGTTGCAAACCAAGCCGCTTACAGCCAATATAGACATGAGCAACTTCTCGGGCAAAATCAAAGCCCGTAACGTGATTGCCACGCTCAAAGGCTCCTCGCTGCCCAACGAGAAGATTGTCATTGGCGGCCACCTGGACAGCTGGGATTTGGCCAGCGGTGCTATTGACAACGGCATCGGGTCTTTCTCCGTGCTGGACATGGCCCGCACGTTCCAGACGTTGAAACTTCGGCCGAAGCGCACCATTGAGTTTGTCCTATTCATGGGCGAAGAAGAAGGTCTGCTGGGCTCTGAAGCGTACCTGGAAGATGCCCAGAAAAATAAAACCCTGAATCAACTGGCATTCATGCTGAACTATGACATGACCAATGACCCCAAAGGCTACAATGCCAGCCAGGAATCTTGCCGCGAGTTATTCCAGTCCATTGGAGCCATCGCCGCTAAGATTGATACTACGTTCAAGAACAGCTTTACCCCCAGAGCGGGCTTGCACTCAGACCACCAACCGTTCATGCTGCACGGCATCCCTACCGGAGGTTCCTCGGGGGGTAAACTGCCCGCCGGAGCCGGTGATTGCTACCACGCCGACTGCGATTCTTTCTCTCTGGTAAACGAACAAGAGCTAAAGAATACCGTCCGGTTCAGCAGTATGCTTTTATACGGCCTCGCCGATGCCGCTATCATACCCGCCAAGCGCCTGTCTGATGAAGAAACCAAGTCCTTCCTCCTGAAGAACAACCTGAAGGAGCCCTTGAAAATAGCCGGTGAATGGCGCTGGAATGATTAGTTTCTGTTTTGATGGAGTTTTTAGCATTTTAACCTAAAAAGAAGGAGGCTGGCGCATGCGCCAGCCTCCTTCTTTTTTAACGGTATTTCTGCTTCATTCCCCCCGCATTGCCCTTTCCAGTCTTTCCCGGGTGCGCCTCGCTTTTGGCCCTGGAAAGGCTTCAGCTTAGCGCAAAAGACACCTCAGGCCGAAAGGGCAGTGCGCGAGGGAAAGACGAGGCCTCGCTCCCGTGAGCGCATATCAGAAACAATGCAACAACCCAGCACCTGCACCCGCGACACAAGCAGCCAAGCCAAGGGAACAGCGTAAGGCATGCACCTACTTCCACCAAATCATGCAAATACCATTTTCCTCAGAAAAAGCCTTTTCAGGAAATGACCGCAGCTTTCCAGTCATTCGCATTACAATTGATACAATCCTGTTGCGGTGGCAACTGACTTTTCACCAGCAAACCACAGCCCTGACAGGCATACGTATGTGAGGCAGTTTTCTGTTCTTTTAGAAAATCTGGGTCAATATCTGGTATCAAGGGAAGCCCTGGCCGTTCCTCGGTGAACTGCATGATGGTAAAGGAACCATTGGCTTCCATGTAGGCGCGCTGTACTTTGCCTAAATTGAAAATATCTTCGTGCCGGAATTGGGCAAAGAGGCGTTCGCGCGTAATGCGGGTGTGTTCCATGGTATCTAGTTGCAGGGTACCGTCTACCACCAGAATGTCCATGTCATCCATTACGGTTTCCTCAAAACTGGAATCCTGGGTGCTTCGCCAGGCAATGAGCCGTTGAATGCCTACTACTACAATGGCAATGATGGCAATAGGGAGAATTCCGCGCGAAGGGTCCATCAACGCCACTCCATTAGCCGCCGCCAATGACACTAAGGCGGCCATTTCGGTTCTGCTCAGCATGGAAGCCATCCGCTTGCCCATGATCCGCATGGAAAGCATGAGCACCAAATAAATGAAGGCAATCCGGAGCACCATCTCCAGGAGAAAAACCCAAGGCACCTCGCCCAGGACAATGCGCAGCCAATCTGTTATCTGAATATCTTCTGGTTTCATAAATTATTTCTTGATTACTTGGTTGCGGCGGTCCACTCATCGCAGCCGCAGTTAGGGCATTCTTTGCCTTGTACCTGGTTGGCTTCGGCCAGATACCCACAACGGGTGCAGGCCACCAGGTTTTCATCTGTGGGAAAGGAGTCCAACAGGGATTTGTCTTTGAGCGGAATAATGGCCAACCCGGGTTTGGGATTGGGTTCTTTCACAATACTGAACAGACCGTAGCCTTCCATGTACAGGCGTTTTACCTCGCCTAGCTGCTTTATGTTATGGGTTCTCAAAGCCGCAAACACCTGGTCTTTGGACAGACGGGAGTGCTCAAATTGTTCTATCTGCAACACGCCTTCCCTTAAAATAAGGCTGACATCGCCTTGGGCAGCCAGCTCTACCTTCCTGTTCCGGAAAGCCCACAGGTTGAAGCCTCTTTGGAAAACTAAGGCGCAGACAAAGGCCACTACGCCCATCAGAATTCCGCGGTCTGGTAACTGCATGGGTGCCGAGGCGATTCCGCCCAGGGTTACCATTACGGCCAGTTCTGAGATGGTCAATTGCGCGTTCATCCGCTTTCCCATCAAGCGCAGGATTACCAGTAAAACTATATAAATGATAAGCGTACGCAGCAGCACCTCCGCCATAAACTCCCAGGGCGTATTCCCAATCAGGAGACGTTGCCAATCTGGGAAATAGATTTCTTCTTTTTTCATAACCTTTGGCAATACGAGTAGGCAACCAAACATAGTTACCCTGATTCTGAGCGAATTAATACGGTAGCTTCGCCATTTATACTGGGTTTGTCTACATTAAATTGTCGTTAACTTTCAGCTACTTTGCTTGATTTCGGCTTTGTTTCCCTAAACAGAGTCTTAAACACTAAAGCTTTTCATCTGTCTCAGCAGGGGTATTCTCAACCCTACCAGCACAGCAAGCAGCAGTAATTGACATAAAACGTAGCGCGGGTTTATGGATTTTGCTGCCCAACTGCATCTTACAGGTAAAGAATAGAAAAGGCCAGACATCTATGTTTTACTAGTTCAGGAATATCCCTTTATTTAGACCCGCTTACTGACCCGCTGCATGTTTCTAAAACTATTCTCCCGCGCCAAGCCTCCGCAAGACCTGGAACTGATACAGCAGTATCGGGAGACGGGTGATGTAGAGTTGGTAGGACAGTTGTTTGAGCGCTACACAGAAATGGTGTACCTGATTTGCCTGAAGTATCTGAAGAACGAGGACGAAAGCAAAGACGCCACCATGCATATCTTTGAGCAACTGCTCACGGGGCTTCACAAACATGAGATCACCAATTTTAAAAGTTGGCTGCACGTGCTCACCAAGAACCACTGCCTCATGCTGCTGCGGTCCCAGAAAAAGCGCGGCGCTGATTTCATTGATGAAAAAACATTGCCTTTAGTGGAAAAAGCAGCCTTAGAACAGGCAAGTGATACTGCTGACCCAGAACCCGAACTGCAATTATTGAACAAAGGCCTGCATGAACTGAGCCCGGAGCAACGCACCTGCGTGGAGTTGTTCTATCTCCAGAAAAAGAGCTACAAAGAAGTGGCCGAACTGACCGGGTATGAAATTGGACAAGTGAAAAGCCACATCCAGAACGGCAAACGAAACCTTAAAAATTACATAAACAAAAACTATGAGCAGGAATAACCTCCCCGATCACTGGGACGCCCAAGAGCATCCATCGCTGGACATGCTGCGGCAGTACCAAACCGGTGGACTCCCCGCTCCCCTCCACCACCAACTGGAACAGCACCTGACTACCTGTGAAATGTGCTCTGACCTGCTGGAAGGCATGACTCTGGCCCAACCGGCCCGGGTAAAGTTAGCCGTACGCGAAACCCGTGGCCGCCTGAAAAACCTTTTGGCCCAGAAAAAGCGCAAAAGAAGAACCTTCCAGTGGCCTGCCTGGCAGACCGCCGCCGTGCTGCTGGTGCTGTTATTTGCCGTGGCCGAGGTGGTGTACCATCATTACTTCGCCAAACCCGAAAAAGCCCAAACACATAGCATTCAGCATCAAACAACCTGGCAATTAAAGGGAAACGTTAGCAATACCTCTGGCGAGAGAATAGCCGGTGCAACAGTACAGTTGAAAAATGATGCTTCAAAGACTATTACCAATCAAGGTGGCGAATTCAGCTTACCAATGGGCAATGAAAAAGCAGTGATTGTAGTTTCCATGGCAGGATACACACCCCAAGAAGTAGCCGTTCAGAAATCATCTCCTAATGTAGAAGTAGTGTTATCCCAAATGCAGTGATAAAAGCATACCAAAATCACTGCATTCTCATACCATTCTTCTTTTGTCATCCTGCAAAGATTTTGTGAGCGAACTAGAAAAGCCTTGTAGGCAACGCCACTACTATTTGCCCACAAAATCCTTTCAGGATGACAAAAGAGGAAAGAAGATGTAAATATTTCTATCTAATTGCTTCGCAGAACTAAGCAAACGTTTAGGACAGCTTTTCTTAAAAGCAGCCTTAAAACAAGCCTTCCTAAACTTTCATCCTTTAAAAGCGAATCTTCTACCGTTTTCCCGTAGAACTCCCCTACATTTAGAGGCCCATTTTGACAAAACCGGCTGAAAACACAATGGCAGAAGAAAAAACAAAAACCATAAGATGGGGCATTATTGGCTGCGGCGACGTAACCGAAGTAAAAAGCGGGCCCGCCTTTCAGAAAATACCCAATTCCCAACTGGTAGCCGTCATGCGCCGCAACGGGGAGAAAGCCCAGGATTACGCCCAACGGCACGGTGTTCCCAAATGGTATGACAACGCCCAGGCACTCATCCATGACCCCGAGGTAGATGCCGTGTACATTGCCACGCCGCCAGATTCTCACGCGGAGTACACCTTACAGGTAGCCGCCGCGGGCAAACCGGTGTACGTAGAGAAACCCATGGCTTTGGATTACGCGCAGTGCCAGCAGATGATTTCGGCTTGCCAGGAAGCCAACGTACCCTTGTTTGTGGCCTATTACCGCAGGTGCCTGCCGTCTTTCCTGAAGGTAAAAGAACTGGTAAACGCAGGTGCCATTGGCGAGGTAAGATTGGTTAATATTCGGCTGTTTCATCCGGTGCAGGACAAACTTGACGCAAGCGCACTTCCGTGGCGAGTACAGCCCGAAATTGCCGGGGGCGGACTTTTCTATGACCTGGCTCCGCACCAATTAGACTACCTGGATTATCTTTTAGGTCCTATCACTTCCGCTTCCGGGCAGACGGCCAACCAAGCGGACCTGTACCCCGCCGAAGATATTGTGACCGCACAGTTCCGGTTTCAAAATGGCGTGCTGGGCACGGGCATTTGGTGCTTTACCGTGGCTCCAGAGCAATTCAAAGACGAGATTGAAATCATCGGCAGCAAAGGCCGCATCACGTTTCCGTGTTTCGCCCTTGAACCTATCAAATTGGAGACGCAAAGTGGAACCGAAGAATTCTTTCTGCCTCCCCCACCCCACGTGCAGCAACCATTCATCCAGACCATTGTAGAAGAACTAATCGGCCAGGGAACATGCCCCAGCACCGGTGAATCGGGTGCCCGCACCGCCTGGGTGATGGATCAGATAATGGGTCGCTAGTTTTCAGGTTCGTTCCGGGAAATAGCCCTAAAACTGAACCCTCGCTTGCGTCCCGCGAGTGCGGGCTACTTGCGTCCTCTAGCCGCTACTCATCTTGTTTTGAATAAATGGACACAAAGCGGCGGGACGCCGCAGGTAACTCACACTCGCGGGACGCGAGCGAGTAAAATATTTACTTTGAAGGACTACATAGTCTTTAATTGTTCTCAGTTTAAGGGCTGTTTTCTAGAAAACCCGCCTTAAACAGATAAAGGAATTTTTTAGGTTGAAACAAGGTTTGAAAGACAGACAAGTCACCTTTTCTCCAGCGGAAAGATTTCATCACAATCGCGAAGAAAGGTCATCATTCAAGAAGTAACTAATGCTTTCGCTTTTCCGAATATGGAAACCGGGCAACTTATTCTGGAAGGAACATTCTTAAACTTTAATTTTTTGCAATAATTGTTTTATAATTTTTCAATATCTCGCAATTATTGATATCTTGCGCAATCGATTGCACATTCTAGCATTCACAGACATGGTACACAGATTTTTAAAAATCCATCCGAACGACAATGTGCTGGTAGCACTGACGGATTTGAAAAAAGGCGACATCGTGGAATACGACGGTTCGCAGATAGTTCTAGCCGACGATGTTCAGGCTAAGCACAAATTTGCCCAGAGACCTCTCGCCGCTGGTGAGGAGATTCTGATGTATGGCTCTTTGGTGGGCAAAGCTGTGTATGATATTCCGGTGGGCGGCGTTTTGACCACTTCTAACGTGAAACACCAAGTAAACGGCTTCACCGGCAAGACCAAAACCATCGGCTGGCAAGCCCCAGACGTTTCCAAGTGGGCCAACCGCACCTTCATGGGCTATCACCGCGCCGACGGACAGGTGGGTACCGGCAACTACTGGCTGGTCATTCCGTTGGTCTTCTGTGAGAACCGCAACGTAGACATCATCAAACAAGCTTTCTTGGATGAGCTTGGTTTTGGCCAGCGTGACGTGTACAAATCGTATGTGCAGCAGATGGTAGATTTGTACCAGTCCGGTAACACCGAGGCCATTGGTACGCTTACCTTGCAGAAAACCGCAGCCCCGGTGCAGCGTCGTATATTTGAAAACGTAGACGGCATCAAATTCCTGACGCACGAAGGCGGTTGCGGCGGCACCAGACAAGACTCTGACATGCTGTGCGCCCTCTTGGCAGATTACATTCACCACCCTAACGTGGCCGGTGCTACGGTGCTAAGCCTGGGTTGCCAGAACGCACAGGTAAGCATCCTGGAAAACAAACTTAGAGCCCTGAACCCTAACTTCTCTAAACCGCTTATTGTACTGGAGCAGCAGAAAGAAGGCACCGAGGAAGAAATGATGTCTAAAGCCATTCGGCAGACGTTCCTAGGCTTGATTGAAGCCGATAAACAAACCAGACAACCGGCTCCGCTAAGCAAGCTTTCCATTGGTTTGGAGTGCGGCGGCTCAGACGGATTCTCCGGTATTTCCGCTAATCCGGCCATTGGCCATACCTCAGATATTCTGGTGGCGTTGGGCGGCACAACCGTGCTTTCAGAGTTCCCTGAATTGTGCGGCGTAGAGCAGGAACTGATTAACCGCTGTGAAACCGAGGAAGCCGCCGAGCGTTTCGCGTCTTTGATGCGCGCGTACGCTGCCTCGGCTGAGGCCGTAGGTTCTGGTTTTGACATGAACCCCAGCCCGGGTAACATCAGAGACGGTTTGATTACCGATGCCATTAAATCGGCGGGAGCCGCTAAAAAAGGCGGTACTTCTCCTGTGGTAGATGTCCTGGATTACCCAGAATATATCAAAAAACCCGGTTTGAACCTGTTGTGCACCCCTGGTAATGACGTAGAGTGTACCACTGCTTTGGTAGGAGCCGGCACCAACATTGTGCTTTTCACTACCGGTTTAGGTACGCCTACCGGCAACCCGATTGCGCCGGTGATCAAGATTTCTTCTAACACCAAACTGGCCCAACGCATGCCAGACATCATTGACATTGATACTGGGGCAGTTATCTCTGGAGAGAAAACCATTGAAGAAATGGGCGAAGATGTGTTGGATTTCATCATTGAAGTAGCCAGCGGCCGCATTGAGACCAAAGAAAAAACGCTGCACCAAGATGATTTCATTCCGTGGAAACGCGGCGTTTCTTTGTAAGCCATTCAGCAGGAAGTAACGGCTGGCATTCGGCTGTTTTTATAGTAATTTCAAGGCTCTGCCCCTCATCATCGCTTCAGTTTTGCGTAACATCTGAGGCAGAGGTGCAGAGCCTCTTTATTTTATCCAGACAAACTCTATTCCTTAAAATATACCATCCCTATTGTATGAATGATGAACTAGCACTCCCCGTTGGCACTACCCTGGACCGGTTTATTATGAGAAAGCAGGAAGACTTTCCATTTGCATCTGGTGAATTGTCTCAGTTGCTGCGTGATATTGCGCTGGCCGCCAAGATTGTGGGCCGGGAATTAACCCGCGCCGACCAAAACTCACTAGGTGCCATTGGAACGCAGAATGTGCAGGGCGAAGACCAGCAAAAACTGGACGTGATTGCCAACATCAGGTTTATCAGGGCGCTCCGAAACGGCGGCGAGGTGTGTGCTATTGTCTCTGAGGAGGAAGAGGAAATCATTCACACCGGCAACGTCAAAGGCAAGTACATTGTGGCCATGGACCCGCTGGACGGCTCCTCCAACATTGACGTCAACATTCCGGTGGGCACTATCTTCGGGATTTACCGCCGGCTTTCTGACGGCGGGCAGAATGGAACGCTGGAAGACTGCCTGCAAAAAGGCACTGAGCAAGTGGCGGCGGGTTACATTCTTTATGGCGCTTCCATCATGCTGGTGTACACCACCGGCCGGGGCGTGAACGGCTTCACCTATGAACCCTCTTTGGGCGAATTCTTCCTATCGCACCCAGACATCACTATCCCCGCCGACGGCCGACAATACTCCTGCAATGAGTCTAATGTGAGCAACTTCCCGTTGGGTATTCAGAACTACATCGCCTTCTGCAAAGAGCAGAAATACGCCTCCCGCTACATCGGCTCCCTGGTCGCTGACTTCCACCGGAACCTCCTCAAAGGCGGCATTTACTTTTATCCGGGCTCGGCTAAAAATAAAGCCGGTAAACTGCGCCTCCTTTACGAGTGCAACCCTCTAGCTTTCATTGCCGAGCAGGCAGGTGGCAAAGCCACCGATGGCGTGGAACGTATCTTAGACAAAACCCCCACCAGCCTCCATGAACGTTGCCCCCTGGTCATCGGCTCTGCCGAAATGATTGAGAAAGTGAAAAAGTACATGACCTTGTAAGCAGGCTGATTTACTTAAAGTAAAAGAAAAGCGTTTGTGGCCTATTTTTAACAAATCAGCCCACAAACGCTTTTCTTTTGTTTTCAGGTGCTATCCCGTAGGAAAAAGAACACGTTTGGAACGCTATTTGCACAGACACTCGTAGGGAACTTCGGACACCACGAGGTCTTTGGAGTGAGCGGTACTGCTGCTCTTGAACGATGATTCCTATTCATAATTCAGCAGTTACTATGGCGCGGAAGTTACTTCCGTGACTTATTGCAGCCCCATTGTAAGGCACGGAAGTTGCAAACTTCCGGTCATGGTAGGTCCAAGTCACAGACTTGAACCATATTCAAGGTAGAAAGAAATGCTTGTGACCGGCAGGTGTACACATCCCCCTTCGCTCCCTTCAAAGGGGGAGTCTCTGCTTTAGAGGGCAGAAGTCCATTGCTACATTCCCCTTTCCAGTCTTTCCCGAGCGCGCCTCGCTTTTGGCCCCGGAATGCCAAAACTAAGCGCAAAAGGCAACTCAGGCCGAAAGGGCAGCGCGCGAGGGGAAGACGGGGCCTCGCGGCCGTGAGCGCACGGAGGGAAACCTGCAACAACAAAGCATAAGGGCACCGCATTAACCACTCGCCACGCCAGCAACAGGCAAAATGCATGCACTAAAGCATTCACACAATTATAAAACTTCAGAATACTTCTTAGGCTGCAGTGCTACTTTCCAGAACCGGACACTTTGAATCTCGCCGTTAAACCACGACCGTTTATCCATACGGGTACCAATAGACGTTTTGGCCGAGGGTGGAATGGGCAAGTACTCCATCTCGCCGGATAGCTCCAGTTTTCCGTTCACGTAGCCTTTCAGTTGTTTGTCTTTGTAGGTCAAGGTCATGGTGGCCCACTGGTCTACCGGGTGAGTTTTGGTGGAATCGATGAGCGTAAGGGCAGCTTTTTCCGTACGCATGAAAAAATCGGCGTACCATTGGTTGCGGCTGTTCAGGCGAAGTTCCAGGAGAATGCGGCGTTGTCCGGTTGCCGGGTCTTCCAGGTGCAGGAAGCGCTGCTCTACGTTGGCGGGCCAGGCGGCCCTGGGTTTGAAGACAACTTCTAGGGTAAATTCCTCTGCGCCGGCAATGGGGTTATGAGCAACTAACAGTCCATCATCTACCCCATCAAAAGCGATCACCTGCGCTCCATCTTTTACCTCCCTGAACGTGGGGTTTCCCAGCACAGCGGTAGCATGGCCGCCAATGGATGAAAGCGACGTCATTTCCCATGCAGTGGGCTTCACGGTAGCACAGGAAGAAACTACCAGCGCTACAAGGCCACTCAGCAGAAAGGCAGTTTTTCTCATAGGGTGTAGTGGATGCTTTTGGGCTGTTTTCTGGAAAAGCGGATGAAATCGCAAGTAATTAGTGCTCGGAGATCAGGCGTATTCGACTTGTGCCCGATGGGGTTACTGTTTTACCTGCGGTTTCACAATCCTATCGGCTAAGTTCAGCTTTTGGGCTTTCATTTCAGCTAAAACAATTTGGGCCATGGCACGGGCACCTAGTTCGTTGAAGTGGGTATCGTCTATTTTGCCGTTGGGGTAGTTAGGATGCTCACCGGGCTGAAGGTGCACAAACAGCAGTTTAGAAGGCTCGGGTCCGAGTTTTTGCAGAAGTTCCTGGCTTTTACGGTCTAAGTCAAGGAGGGCTACTTTTTGCTTTTTGGCCACAGCACGAACCAGGTTAGAATACACGGCATGGGTTTCCTCAATGGTGCCTGTGGCATTAAACAAGCGGCGGGCGGCGGGCGTGATGAGTACCGGAGTGACCTTCTTTTTTCGGGCCTCTGAGATAAACCGCTCCAGGTTGGCGGTGTAGTCGGCTTCCGTGGTATAGCTTTTTTTGGTGGGCACCTCGTCATTATGCCCGAACTGGATGAACAGGTAATCACCAGCTTTCATGTTGTTAGTTACTGGTTCCCATAGCTTTTCTTCTATAAACGTACGGGTACTGCGGCCGTTTTTAGCGTGGTTTTCCACTTTTACGCTGTTATCAAAGAAGTAGACAAACGGCATGCCCCAGCCTGTCTCAGGATAGGCCTTGGTTTCTTTGATAGACATGGTGGAGTCGCCAATCAGGTATACGGTGATGGGCTGCTGCTCATAAGAGAGAAAAGACATCATTCCCAGACAGGCCAGACTCAGCAGAAGAACGGAGGTAAATTTCATGGGTACTTTAGGAGTGCTTTAGGGCTATTTTACGAAAATCAGGCGTTTAACAGAGCTCGCGTTACCATTCGTTTCGGGCTAGCATGGGCGTGCTTCGTTTGCAGAGTTGCAGGGCCAACCCCCAGGGGTCGCGGAGCATGATGAGGTGCGAGCCATCTTCCAGTTGCTGGTCAGCTACCACCGTGGCGCCGGCCGCACAAAGGCGTTCCCGGTCTTCAGAAGGGTTTTCTGACACAAACGCCAGGTGCACCAGTAACGGATTCATGGTTCGGTACGGCGGAACTTCCTCTGCGGGGTTCAGGTAAATCTCTACCATAACACGCCCGCTGTCATCGGCGAGGAAGGTGGTAAAAGGGGCTTCTTTCTGTTGCCGTATCACGCGCATACCCACGTGTTGCACATACCAGGCCGCCATGGCCACCGGTTCTTCTACGTTAAGGGCGAAGTGCTCTAATTTCATTTGGTGTCTGTTTAATGCGACTGCCAGCTTGCTTCACTAAATCTGGCAAATCATAATACTGCAAAATACCCTGCACTACACTAGAATACGCATCTTTCTGCAGCGGATTGGTTAAAAACTCTTCATAACTGCTGATGGCGTTGCTGATGGTGGCCTGGCTGATGCGGTTGTCTAGGAACGCGGCGTGGGTGACCACCGGACCATAAACGCCATCGGCTTCCAGGTAAACCGGTACGTTTTCCCAGTTCGGCTGGCTTTTCAGGTAATCCAACAATGTGACCAGATCCTGCACCCGTTGGCCCAGCAAAGGCCTTTTCAGATGCAGACTGAGCACGGCGTTCCGGTATTCATCGCTCCAGTACTTGGGGTCGTTCAGTTTGGGGTCATCTTTGGTTTCGCCCATGCCGCGTAGGTCGGCCAGTACCAGCACCGCGCCGGCCTGCATCTGTTTCTGCACCAGCGTATCGTTTTTGGCGAGTGCCTCTTTTCCTTTGCTCTGGTCTGTTAACTTAATCACCATTTTGGTGGGCTTCGCTTTCCCAACGGGCGAATAGATCATGGCAGGCACCGGCAGTTCGCCCTGGCGCATCAGAATTCTTTTCTCCAGTTGGTATCCCTTGCCCTGGCTACTGCCGTTCACCTCGGTAAAAACAGGGTTCGTGTTCAGCCTAAGCCCGATTACTTCTTGCACTTTCGCTTTGAGCACTGCTTCATTTTGCGCCATAAAGGCTTGGCGTTGCGAGGACAGCTGCTGAAACTGCAAACGGTTTAATTCCTGAACAGTAGCTTCTGCGGGGTATGCGGTTGTTACCTGGCCGGTGGTAGTGGCCCATAGTTCCTTCTCTGGCAAGGTACCCAGGTCGCCTTCTTTCACGGGTTTGCCGTCTTGGTAAAGCCATTTCCTGAACCAGGTAACGGCTTCCTCGCGCTTGGGCTGGGAGATGCCGTGCCCGTCTGGCCAGACAAAGAGTTTTACTTTATCGGGTTGCTGCAGGGTGCGGTACACCTTTTTCAGTTCCTCAAAGCCTTTCAGGGTGCCCTGGTGGTCTACAAAATCGTTCTCTCCTGCAAGAATCAAAACGGGTTTCGGCGCAGCCGCGATGATGAAATCTGCCATTTCTAGGCTGCCTTCGTTGGGTAGAAATTGGCAACCGTCCTGACCACCGGGTAGATCAATGTACCGGTCGTATTGCGAAAAATAACTGCACGGCGCGGCCACCTTGATGCGGTCATCATAGGCCAGCAGATAGGCTGTTTGGGTCCCCCCTCCCGAGTTTCCGATGGCCCCTATTCTGGTTTTATCTACTTCCCGCCGAGTTTCCAGATAATCCAGTCCGCGCACATTGTCCCAGAGCATGTAAGCCGCCACACTGGTTCCTACCAGGTTGGCCCCGGCGTTCAAGAGAGTATGTTCAGTAGTGGAGCCTCTGGTCAGGGACTTTCCGGTTTTGTCGGTCATTTGGACGCGCTCGCCCTGGGAGAAAGGATCTATGGAGAGCACCACAAAGCCGTTGGAAGCAAAAAGCCGGGCTGTTTTCTGGTAAGACTCCGTTGCTTTTGCCGTCATTTCGTGCCCGTTCATCAGAATCACCGCCGGAAACGGACCTTTGCCTGACGGCACGTACAAGTTTGTGGTCACGTGGTGGTTAGGCCTACTTTCATACACCACATTCTCTACCGTATAGCCTTTCTGTTTAATTGTTCGGGTGACTTTTGCGTTTAATGGCTGCTTTTGGGGGGAAGTGCCCAAAGTAGCCAAGTATTGCTGTTTCACCTGGGCTTGGTACGCTTGCATGCCTTCGGCGGAAGCCAAAGCTTGGGTTAATTTCTCGCGCCGCTGGTCATAGACGTTGTGCAGGTTTCGCACCAGGTACGCATTGTACACTGTCTGCGCTTTGAACGGTAATACCTGCGCCTGCCCCGCTAGTGCATTTCCTAGCAACAGCGGAAACAGCATTGGTGCAACCGTGTAGGATATATTCCTGAAAAAAGATTTCATCTTTATTGCTCTCTTTTATTTGACTTGGCTAAACAACGGCGAGGCCGTCGGCCGAAGACTGAGTCTTAGGGGTTGGCGTATGGGGTTATTTCTCAAACTTTTTAATGATAAAGCAATTATCATCCTGTGAGAGTGTAAATTCCACAGCCCAATTAAAATCTTCGTCTATAATGGCAAATATCCCATCTCCAGATTGGTCTGCCTTATCATGACTTAAGGAGTGAATTATGAATTTTAACCAGCTCTGTTCAATATTTATGTATCCTATCCCTAAATATTGGTTTACTGCTTGGTCTATCACGTTTATCCTGAACCATAACAACCTTCTAGAGTCGCCTGTACTTCTATACTCAAGTTGTTTTGACTTTAAGAAGCTTGTTATTTCCAGAATCTCATGTGATAATGTTCTAATGCTAATAAGTTCTTTTTTCCTTGGGTCAATAGGGATACTTATTTCCGTATTCTTTTTCCCAATCTTTTCTAAGTCAATGCCAATATCATCTGTTATGTATTCAGAAATAATCTTGTTTTCATAGAATCCTAAATTCATCATTATATATAATTTCAATTATTCTACTCTTATAAAACTTATTCCTTCGCAAAGGCCACCCTTCTTGTGGTTTTCTCATTTTCAGCCTGAACCGAGATGAAGTAAATACCGTCTGGCAGTTTTCTTCCGCCTGCGTTTGTTCCGTTCCAGTTAATGGTATGAGTACCCGAACTCACGGGAGCATCAAGCAACGTTACCACTTTCTTTCCGGTTACATCAGTTACGTTTACCTGTACCAAGCCCCGCTGCTTTGCCAGGAAAGAAAACGAGGTGGAATTTGAAAAAGGGTTCGGAAACGGATTTGTGTTGGCTCCCTGCTGAGACGCAGGCGAACTGGTCAGGTTGCCCGCCTGCACCAGACTGTTCAGGTACTCCTCCAGATTAGTAAAGCCATCTGAGTTCCGGTCCAGATTTCGGTCTGCCGGATTGGCCGGATCTAACTCCTTCTGGATTTCCCATTCATTGGGCATGCCGTCTTTGTCGGTATCGGCGGGGGCCGGAAGGGAGTTCAGCGCAGGCCAGCCGCCTACATCTTTCTGGCTATCAATAATGCCGTTGGTGCTTCCGTTGGAGCCTGGGGCCGTGAAGGTTCTGCTGCGCACATTGTCCACCACACGCAGGTCTACGGCATCCCGTTTCAGAGAAGCCCCGGCTTTGTTCAGCACCTGTTCGTACGCTTCCTGGGCGGTATGTGTGGTCACGTTATTCTGGATGGGGTGCGGAACGTCTATCTTGAGCGCCGCTTTATCTGCGTCTGGCACGGTGCCATAGCTGTTGTGGAATTGATTGTAAACGCCGTATGTCCAGTTATCAGCAGTAGCGCGGGGGCTACCCTCTACAAAGTTGCCCGCAATGAAGAACTTACCCCAGCGGTCATACACCTCGGTGCCCTCTATCTTGTTTTTGTCCAGCGAGACAATACGATCTTTCTTGAGGGTGGCCGGGCCTGGTTTGTAGTAGTTGTTGACAATGTTCACGTTCATGGCCTCGCCGCCGTACATGCTGTTGTTGCCCCAGTTGAACATGACGTTGTTGCGCACATCTACCAGGTCTGTGAAGGCGAAGGCTTTGCCGGCCTCTTCGCCCAAGCGCGGGTTACGGCTGTCATGGTGGGCCAATAAATTGTGGTGGAACGACGCGTTTTTGCCGCCCCAGATGCCGCCGTAGCCGTGCGCGCCTTTGGCATGCGCTGAGTTTCGCAGACTCTCCGAAATAAGACTCCACTGCAAGGTGAAATTCTCATTGGCGTAAAAAGACACGCACTCATCGGTAGACCAGCTCATGGAACAATGGTCTATGATGATGTTTTTGTGAAAACGGCCTCCAAACGCATCTCCCTCCTGCTTTGCCTCGTCTCCCATCCTGAACCTAAGGTACCGGATAATGACATTGTCGGCGTCTACCGTCACCGGATAATTCTTGAGGCAGATGCCGTCGCCGGGGGCGGTTTGCCCGGCAATGGTGAGGTTGGGGTTTTTAATGGTCATACCAGAAGCCAGCGCAATGGTGCCAGATACCCGGAACACCACCGTTCTGGCACCTGTGGCAGTAATGGCTGCCCGTAAACTTCCCGGCCCAGAATCGTTCAGGTTGGTTACTTCTAGGACGGCTCCTCCCCGGCCACCAGTGGTGTATCGCCCAAACCCTTCGGCACCCGGAAAGGCCAACTGCTGTGCCTGGAGGTGACTTCCAATACACCCGAAAAGAACAAATACCAATATCTTTTTAAGCATGTTTGTCTTTCTAAACTTCACTTCATCACTGAAGTTAAAATTCTCAGAAAATATAAAAGAGAGGAAAGATCTTCTCTCCTCTGTTTTAATCAACTGTTAACGGTATTCTGGATTTTGAGTAAACTCTCCTTTGTTGGTAATGATATCCAACTGAGCCTGCGGTATTGGTCTCAGGTTATGGAATTCCTGAATATTGGGAGCTGCATCTGGGTTGAAGGCTCTCACGCGCTCTACCAGTTTACCTGTCCGTTTCAAGTCAAACCAGCGCTGTTGCTCGCCGGCAAATTCACGAGCCCGTTCATCCAGAATGAAGTCAATGTTCAACTGACTTGCCGTAATTTCCATAGCAGCTTCTTTGCCCGGCAGGGCGGCTCTCCTTCTCACGGCATTGATGCTTTGAAGAGCCGTTTCGGTATTACCCAGCATCATATCCGCTTCTGCGGCAATCATGTACATTTCGGCAAGCCGGATCACAAAAGCATCACGTTTGCCTTGCTGTTGAGAGATGGTTAAGCGGGATGGGTCCAGGAACTTCTTCAACGACATATACCGGTCTCTTACCCGCGGTGTACCATTCGCATCATAAGTTCTGCTTCGGTCAATGATGGTGTACGGCTTGGTGTCTTTCACTGAATTTGGCACCACATACTTGGTGGCGTAAATGGCAGTGTCTCCTGCTTTGAAGGTTACCTGCCGCTGGGCACCGGTGGTTGTGGTAACAGTGTAGGTACCAGGTCTGTTAGAATACCAAACTGTTTCAAAGGTAGCGTTGTAACGGGCATCTTTGGTTTCATCAAACAAATCTAACAGTTTGGCAGTAGGCATGTACCGGGCAAACGGACGGCCGTAACGGATGTCTCGCTGCATGCCGGGCAACTGATCATAAGTCATGAGATAGAACAAGTGTGAGTTGTTTCCGCCATCGCGCAAGAGAATGTCATCTGATGAAGAACTGGTTAAGCCGTCAAACTCGCGGTTCAGGATCAGGTCTGCCGTGAAGTTGACAATCCAGATGGCCTCTGTGTTTTTCACGTTGTTGATGTCCCATAAGGCAGCGTATGTTGGCACCAGTTTGAAGCTGTAGTCTGAAATCACCTTTTTAGCCAAGCGGGATGCCTCTGCGTAGTTCTTGCGGTACAGGTACATTCTGGCCATGAAGGCTTCAGCGGCTGGCTTGGTTGCCCGTCCATACTGGCTGGTTGTCACTGGTAAATTAGTGGCGGCAAATTGCAGGTCTTCAAAAATCTGGTTGTAGAACTGCTCCACTGGTGTACGGTTAGCAGTGGTTTGCACCCCAATGGTCTCCGTGGTGGAAAGGTGTACGCCTCCCCAGGTTTCTACAATGTGCCACAGGTAAAACGCCCGCAAGAACCGGGCTTCTCCTTCCCTGATCAACTTGAGGTTGGAGGGCAGCGGCGAAGTAGGCATTCTGGAAATAGCGGCATTAGTCGCGTTCAGAGCGGCGTAAAAGCGAGTCCAGTAAAACGTAACCGCTGAGTTGGCGCCAGACAAATCTGAGTTGTAGAGCGCAATGGGCGGACTTTCCATGCCACTGCCCCGGGTAAAGATGTCAGTACCCAACTCAGACATGGCAATCCCATTTTCTTTGCCGTACCAGAAGCGCATGGGCGTGTACAAAGAGTTCACCAGACTCTCCATGCCTTCCACAGTATTGTAGTACGTGTTGGAGGTGAGGCCAGAAACGTTTTCCTCCTGCAGAAAAGATTCACAGGAAACGGCTGACAGTAAGCTAACCGATAGCAAGCATTTATAAACAAACTTTTTCATAAGGAATCTTCCCGTTCTTAAAATTCTACATTCAGACCAAATACCAACTGTCTAGTCATTGGGAAGCTAAGGGCGCCTCCTCTTTCAGGGTCATACGGTTTGATCTTGCTATATAAAATGAAGTAGTTTTTAGCCGTCATATATGCTCTCAGTCTTGACAGCTTTAGGGTGCTGATAAGAGGCTTTGGAAAATTGTAGGCCAAGGTCAAATCTCTCACTTTGGCAAAAGAACCATCTACATACTGCAGGGTAGAGTAGTACCGGGTACTGGCTCTGCTGGTGCTGGCGTTTGGTCTTGGGTAAGCATTGGTTGGGTTCTCAGGAGTCCAGTAGTCTACCATTGGTCCGTTCTCCAACCCGTCTACTTTATAGGAGTTGGCGGCTTCGCTGGTGATGGTCTGGCCAATACGGGCGAACACCATCACAGACAAATCAAAGTTTTTGTAGCTGAACCGGTTGGTTACGCCAAGTGTCCAGTCAGGAACGTTGTTGCCAATGATCTTGCGGTCTGCCGGAGTAATGATGCCATCACCGTTCTGGTCTTTCACTCTGATGTCTCCTGGTCTCTGCTGGTTTTTCAAAGCGAGTTCTTCTTCGCCTAACTGCCAAATGCCAATTTTCTCGTAGTCAAAATACACACTAATAGGATAGCCCACGTGCAAGCCATTAGACCCAAAGCTCAGGTCTCTTTCAACACCTTCGCCAATGAAACGCACTTGTTCTTTGTTTCTGGCGAAGCTGAAATCTGAGCTCCATCTGAAGCCCTGCGGCTGATCAATGTTGATCGTGTTCAGTTGGAGTTCTACCCCTCTGTTTCTCACCTTGCCCACATTGTCAATTACCCGCTCATAGCCCGACGTAGTAGGCAGCAAGCGCTCCAGCAACAAGTCTTTGGTATCCTGTTGGTACACGTCTAACGTACCCGTTATCCGGTTGTTGAAGAACCCGAAGTCCAATCCAGCATTGGTGGTAGCGGTTGTTTCCCAGCTAAGGTTTGGATTGGGCAGGGCACCCGGATAATAGCCATAGGCTGGAGTTTCTTCCCAGGCGTAGGTAGATCTTCCCAAACCACCCAAGGTCATGTATTCTGGTATTTGGCTGTTTCCAGACAAACCGTAGCTAACTCTAAGTTTCAAATCGGTTACCGGATCTACGTTCTGTAGGAAACTTTCCTCTTTCAGGATCCAGGCTACTGATGCAGACGGGAAGTAATCCCATTTATGTCCTTCTGCTAACACAGAGGCACCATCTGTACGGAGCACACCAGTGAAGAGATATTTATTGAACAGTTTGTAGTTCACCCGGGTAAAGAAAGACGTCATGCTTCTTTCACGAAGGTTACTTTCTAACTGATACGCCGTTTGGGTAGCTCCCAGGTTGTAGAAGAGCAAGGTGGAAGAAAGTACGTTTCTGCCTTGCGCCGCAAACGTCTCACTTCTCTCACCCCAGATACTTGAACCTAGTAAAACAGAGAATTCATGGTTTTCATTAAGGGTTTTGGAGTAGTTGGCGAAATTCTCAAGGGTGTATCTTGAGAAGTTCCCTAGTTCAGCCCGAGCCAGGGAAAGTCCGTTAGCACCCGTGTCAATGGTGTTGGTGGCCGCAAACAAACCATTTCTGTTGTTAGATTGGTCCACCCCAAAACGGGAAGTGATGGTTAAATCTTTGATAGGGTTATAGTCAATAGACAAGTTCCCGAAGAAACGTCTGTTGATATCATTGTTGGTGTAGGCTCCTGCCTGCTCATCTACCAACGGGTTCAAAGAAGAAGCATCTCCTACCGGGAATACGAGGAAATTTCCGTTTTCATCATACGGTCTTCCCAGAGGGCTCAACTTGTTCGCCTGGTTTAAAGGGTCTCGGCGGATGTCTCTGTCTCTTTGGGTGTACATGATGTTCGTGCCCACTTTCAGGTTGTCCAACACCTTGTAGCTAATGTTCATGCGGCCGCTGTACCGTTTTAGCTGGTCCATTTTCAGGAGGCCTTTTTCATCAAAGTACTCGGTGGAAAGGTAGTAGGTCAACTTATCTGTGCCACCTGAAAGGCCTAACTGATAGTTTTGTTGGCTTCCATTGCTAATCAGCTCATCGGCCCAATTGGTCCAGATACCGTTTTTGAAGTTTTCAAACTGGGCAGGAGGTAAAATCTTCTCATCATCAGCGGGGCTGTTCCACTCGCCAACGGTTCTGCGTGCTTCTCTTCTAAGCTGCACCCACTCCGGCCCCGTCATCATGTCTGGGTATCCGTTGGCGCTCTGAATGCCATAGTAAGAATTAAAGGACAATTTGGCTTTGCCGGCGGCACCAGATTTTGTGGTGATTAAGATAACCCCATTTGCTCCCAAAGAGCCGTAAATGGCAGTGGAAGCTGCATCTTTCAGCACCTCCATAGAGGCAATATCATTGGGGTTTACATCTAACGGACCATCATACCGGATGCCGTCTACAATAATCAAGGGACTGTTGCTGGCGTTCACTGATCTGTTTCCGCGCACACTCAGGTTTATGCCGGCTCCGGCCTGGCCGCTGCCTACGGTTAAATCCAAGCCAGGCACTTTCCCCTGCATTACTGAAAGGGCGTTTGTAACAGGAATAGCCGTCAAATCCTCTCCCCTAACGGAGGCCACTGAACCAGTTAAATCAGACTTCTTTACGGTTCCGTAACCAATAACCACTACCTCATCAAATGTTTGTGCGTCTGTGGCCAAGGTAACGTTAACGGTGGTTCTGCCATTGATAGCAACTTCCTGTGCTTTGAAACCAACATAAGAGAAAACCAAGGTTCCAGATTCAGTAGGAATGTTTAAGGAATAATTTCCGCCTACATCTGTAGCACTGGCAACAGAGGTTCCTTTTAAAAGAACAGTTACTCCAATTAATGCCTCTCCTTTATCATCTACCACTTTTCCTTTTACAGTTCTTCCTTGGGCTACAGCCCCCATGATGGTGAGGACCACAAGCGGAATCACCAATAAAAACCTAATTCTTTTAAGTAAAGTACTTCTCATAAATGAATAAATTAAGGTGATGAAATGAACAGTGAATGATTTGAAAACTTACATATGAATCACTTAGCCTCAGACAGCATCTATTTAGCCCACAAAATCTTGGCAGACCAAAAGGCAATCGATTGCACAAGTAACTCAAGAACTCAATTATAGAGGTTAGACTTGTGTGCGTATCAAGTGTACGTTGGAAGAATATTTCACAAAAGGTGTACCCTATTCATTGACAGGGAAACTCTTTGGTGGAGGTAAATAGGTTTTCTTTGAACCAATAAAAAACGAAGAAGCCTAAGTGGTGAATAAGGAAAAGCAGAGAAATGATTGAGGCTCTCTATTACTAATCTAATGCTGGAGAAATACCTTCTTGTTTGTTTCAACTGGTAAGTCTTGATCAAAGAAAATGAAACCAGCAGCAGGAGTAGAACCAAATACATCATATGGAGGATACCTATATACAGTAGTGAACTCTTTAAAATTTAGCCTTGATTTCTTTACCAGCAGAACAACTCAGACTGAGAAGCACTAATATGTCATAAGGAAATGTTCTATCCGTACCTTCTGCACTTTGCCTCCTTCTCTTGTAGAGTGTGCTTGTCTTACTTTCTTAAGACAATCGATTGCACAAGGCTTTCAAAAAAATAGGTCTTAAAAACCTATCTCTTTACCTTTTTCCCTTATAGATTAAAGTTAATTGTATTTTTAATAAAGTACAAGCAACCTATGGCTTAAATTTTATTATTCTCTAAAAAGGGTCCTTCATCGGCTAAATCTCACTATAAAAAGACTTTTGGTCTTACTTGTTAAGAGAGTATGGTAGTGTCTTGTATATGAGAGTTCTAATGAATGGCTCAAATCATTACCTCTCAATGTGCTTACCATTTAGGTTTGTCATCTTTTTGAAAGGGGGTAAAAAGCAAAAGTGTTTCCTCTCTGTTTTCTGGAAAATAGAGGGGAAACACTTTTGCTAGTAAACTAACGCTTTGCTCTTAAGCCTACTTCAATGCCTTCATTCCTTCAAACACCAATCGGGCTACTTCCTGGGCACCGGCGGGCTGGAAATGGGTGTTGTCTTTCTGGCCTTCAGGGTAGTTTGGGTACTTACCCGCCGGAAGGTTCATAAAATAGTTGGCTGAAACATATTCCTGGCCTTTGGCCGAAAACGAATCTATGGAGCGTTGCTGCAAGTCTATCAAAAGTACGTTGAGTTCTTTGGCCACGTCTTTCACCGCCTGTGGGTACTCGCCGTGCACGTTGCCCAACTTGCCATCTTTCCAGGGATAGTTGCGCGTAACAGGCGTGAGTAGTACCGGAATACCGCCCTTCTCGCGGGTTTGATTCACATACAGGCGCAGAAATTCCTTGTAGCCCTGAAGGTTCACGTACCGTTCGGGTTTGTCTACCGCGGCATCATTGTGCCCGAACTGAATCATGACCACATCGTTCTTTTTCAGGTTTTGGTACACCTGCGCCCATCGGCCTTCCTCAAAAAACGTGCGGGTGCTGCGGCCCCCTCGGGCTTTATCCAGGAGCACCACGCTGTCTCCTTTGATGAGGTGTTTCAGTTTGTTTATGCTGTCTTTTGCTAAAAACGGCTTAAAAACTTGTCCCCAGCCCATAACGGGGTAACGTTTGTTCATGTATTCCTCGCCGTCATAGTCTGAGTAGTCTGCCACGGTAGAATCCCCAATCAGATACACGTGTACAATCTTCTTTTTGAAGGGGACAAAGGACATCACCGCTACGCTGCAAACCAGAAAGAAGGCTGCTAGTATTTTCTTGTTCATCTTCAGAAATTAATCTGTGGGTTAGCTATAAAAAAGGACCTGTTTTAGGCCCTCTTTTTAGATTATTGCATAGAAACGGCGGCTTTCCCCAGGTCTTTCCCTTTAGATATTTGAGTAGTGGCGCTAGTGAAGTCCTTGTTATTAAGTTTCACATTTTTGGTTAACGGTCCCATAACTTTCACCGCCGGTTCCTTGGTTTGGTTGAAGGTTAGTCCCTGTACGTTAATGTCTTTGCTGTTGAAAATAGTGAGCGCCGGGCCTTTCTCCGTGATTACCTTCACGTTCTTCAGCGCGATGCCCGAAGCATCTACCGCCGAGATTCCCTTCTTTGCTTTCAGATAAGCGTTTTCAAGGCTCACGTTCTGGAGGTTCATCTCCGGCAGGCCTTGCAGGGCCACCGCTTCATCAGCTCCGGACACGGTAATGTTGCGCATCCAGATGTTTTTGAACGAAGGCGTTTCTTCCGTAACCGGAAGCAATTTCTCTACCCGGGTTTCGGTGCTGGCTTTCTGGTCTTCTTCCAGCACCGGCGAGTTACCGCCGTAGAACAGGTTAAAGCTGATGGCCTGCGTAGGAATGTTGATCATGTCAATGTTGGAAATCCAGATATTCTCCACCACGCCGCCTCTGCCGCGCGTGCTTTTGAAGCGTAACCCGATATCGGTACCCATGAAGGTACAGTTAGATACGTGCACGTTTTTCACGCCGCCGCTCATCTCACTACCCACCACGAAACCGCCGTGCCCGTGGTAGACCACGTTGTTCTTCACGATCACATTCTCCGTAGGCACACCCCGGTCACGACCGTCTTTGTCTTTCCCCGACTTGAAGCAGATGGCATCATCGCCTACGTCAAAGGTATTGTTGTAGACCAGCGCATTTTTGCAGGACTCCAGATCCAAGCCATCGCCGTTCTGCGAATACCAGGGATTGCGCACGTTCAGGTTTCTTAGGATGATGTCCTGGCACATGAGCGGGTGCAGGTTCCAGGCCGGCGAGTTCTGGAAGGTAGGTCCGTCCAGCAATACTGTTTTGCAGTTCACCAGACTCAACAATACTGGGCGTAGATAGTCTTTTACGGCCTCAAATTCCGCTTTGGTTTTGAAGTCAGGCACGTTGAAGTTGTTTCTGGCATCGGCTTTTCTAGAGATTTCCGTAGGATACCAAGTCTTGCCGTCTTCGCTCAGCACGCCGGTTTTGGTGAGCGTCTTCCACTGAGCATCGGTCATTTTGCTTTTCTTCACGGGCCGCCACGCATCGCCGTTTCCGTCAAAAGTCCCGTCACCGGTAATAGCGATGTTCTCCAGGTTATTTCCTGAAATAGGCGACTGACAGCGGTAGGTGTTCAAGCCCTCAAAGCTGGTTTGAATCAAGGGATAGTCGTTGAAATCACGGCTGAAAATCACCATAGAACCAGCCTCGGCGTGCAGGTCAATGTTGCTTTTCAGCACGATTGGCCCGGTAAGCCATAAGCCCCGCGGGATAATCACACGCCCGCCACCCTTCGCGGCCACATCTGCAATGGCTTGCGCAAAGGCCTGGGTGTTTTTAGTAATGCCATCGCCTACGGCGCCGTACTTGGTAATGCTCACGCTGTAGTCAGGGAACTTGGTTTCCTTCACCTTGGGCATGTTGAACTCAATGCCGTCATAAATGGTGGCGTCTACGCTGGCGTTGGAGACATTCACTCCGGCCGTAGTGGCATTTGCTGAGGCTGCACTTGCCGCCGGCGCAGAGGTTTCTCGCTGGCACGAAAACTGGACCGCACTTACCAACCCGAGGGCCAATAGGAATTTGCTGGAAAATACCTTTTTCATACTCATATCTTTACTCTTTAAATTCTGTGTACACCTCCTCAACAACAGGTGCGGGAGGGATTGGTCAAGGATTTTGCTACAGGCGTTTAGGACTCGTTTTCTCTAAAACGAGTCCTAAACGCCTGTTCTGTTACTTGGTGATCCTGAACCAGTCGTAATCGGCGAAGCCGGAGTCATTGGTTTTGTCTTCCCTGATGGCGAACAGCCCCACCCTGGCCCCTATCCACTTGCCCACGGAGGCGGTGAAAGGCGCGCCGGCGTTCCTGAAGCTCTGCCCGTCCTCGGAGTAGCTGAACTGGCACTTGGCGCCTGGGCTCACCTGCACCCGGAACTGCACTTCGTTTCCGGCCAGTTTCCCAAGGACCTGCTCCTTTTCAGGGGTGCCTTTGTCGGCTTTCTGGGCGGTGTTGTAGGTGAGGTACAGGCCGTCTTTCCTGCTCACCACCGACACGAAGCCGTAGTCCAGGCCCATCACCACCAGGCCCGTGCGCTCGTTCTCCAGCTTGGGGTTGGGCGTGAACCTGAGCTTGGTGGTGACGGTGAAGTTCTCGGTTGGGAATTTCTGCAGCAGTAGGTTGGGCACGTCCCAGAGGTTCTTTCCGCCCTCGGGGATCTGGTCGGTGAAGAGGCGCAGGTTGCCTTTGTTGGAGGCGAAGGCCCAGGTGGCCTTGGGGTTGGCGTGCCACTGCCACTGCAGACCCAGCATATGGCTGTTGAACTCGTCCGACTCGGCAGGGGTCACGGTGGGGTAGGTCTTGCCTACGTCCGGCTTTTTGTGGGTGAGCACGGGCTGGCCCTTGCCGTCGCCGTCCTTGTCCTCGCCGATCACCGGCCAGTCGTTCACCCACTTCATGGGTTGCAGGTGCACCACGCGGCCGTAGGCCTCCTTGTCCTGGAAATGGAAGAACCAGTCCTCGCCGGACTTGGTGTCCACCCAGGCCCCTTGGTGCGGACCGTTGATGGGCGTCTGGCCCTGGTCCATCACGATCTTCTCCTCGTAGGGGCCGTACACGTTCTTGGAGCGCAGCACCAGCTGCCAGCCCGTGCTCACCCCGCCCGCCGGGGCGAAGATGTAGTAGTAGCCATTGCGCTTGTAGAACTTGGGGCCTTCCACGGTAGGGTGCGCGTCATGTCCGTCAAAGACCATCACGCCCTCGTCCAGGACCTTGGTGCCCTCGGGGTTCATGCGGTTCACGGTGAGCACGCTCTTGATGCCCGCGCGGCTCCCGGCCCAGCCGTGCACCAGGTAGGCGTTGCCGTCCTCGTCCCACAAAGGGCAGGTGTCAATCAGGCCTTTGCCTTCCAGCACCAGGACCGGGGCATCCCATCTTCCGGCCGGGTTCTTGGTCTTCACCATGTAAATCCCGAAGTCCGGGTCTCCCCAGTAGATGTAGAACTCGCCCTTGTGGTGGCGGATGGCAGGCGCCCACACGCCGTTGCCGTGCTGCGGTTTGGCGAAATGGCCGTACGGCGGCAGGCGGTCCAGGGCATAGCCGATGATCTTCCAGTTGACCATGTCCCTGGAGTGCAGGATCTGCAGGCCCGGGATGGAGCTGAAACTGGAGGAGGTCATGTAGAAATCGTCGCCCACCCTTATCACATCGGGGTCGGAGTAGTCGGCGTCCAGCACGGGGTTCTGGAACGTGCCATCCCCCTTGTCGGAGACCCACACTTTTGACACTTCGTTGGGGGAAACGGCGGGGGAAGAGGAAACTGTGGGGGACGACTTCTCTGTCTGGCAGGCCACCAGGAAAAGTAACCCGGCGGTGTAATATCTGATCTTCATGTTGAATTGTGATTGGTTCAGCTTGTACAAATCTGGTTCCGGGGGCTCTCCCCTTTTCTGCTCAATTTGCCTTCCCTTTTATGCACTCTTGGGGTATGCCCAACTTGGTGTTGCTGCTTTGGGGCCGTTTTTGGTAAATCAGCCCCAAAGCAGCAGTCCGTTCTATTTCCCGGCCTGGGCCGATGGTGCCACCGCCAGCGGGTTCCAGTCTTTGAATATCTTCTCCAAGGTGTATTCCTTGGCCTGTTCGGCGGTGAGTTGCCTGGACCATTTCACGCGCCCCTCCTTGGAGGCGCCGGGACCGGTGGAGTTGTACTCGGCGTAAAGGACTTGTTTCTCGGCATCGGGTTTGTTCCAGTTGTGCCAGCCTTCGGGCTTGATGTGCTTGCCCAGGTACGTGTTGAGGAACACCGTCTTCGCGAAGGGTCTCCAGGGGCGGCCCAGGTAATAAGACTTCTCGGGGGCATCGCCGGTGAGCCGGCAGTTCAGGAACACGAACCCGTAGGGCGCGCCCTCGATGGTAGAGGCAGCGGTGATGAAGTTGCCGCCTTTTTTGGCGAAGATCTCGCAGCTCTCAAACACCGCCGTAGACCACCCAAAGATGAAATCTGTGGTGCCCTCTATGTAGCAGTTTCGGTAGTACTGGCGACTTTTCTCGCCGTGCGGGTACAAGGTGTCCTGAAAACCCAGGAAACGGCAGTTCTGGAACATGACTTTATCCCCGTCTATCCTAACAGCCACCGCCTGCCCTACAGGTCCCGAGGAGTTCTCGAACGTGATGTTCTCAGCCGTGAAATCATCCCCGAAGACGAAGAAACTGGTGGACCCGGTGGTGCCCATCTCCTCGCCGAAGCGGTTCTTCTTGGCCGCATAGTCATCAAAGGTGAGGATGGTTTTCTTCACGTCTTCGCCGATCATCTTCACGCCGGTTTTGGTGGCCGGCAAGGTTAGTTTCTCTTTGTAGGTGCCGTTCTTGATGAAGATGGTAGTAGAGTTCTTCCGGAAATCAGGCACCGCGTTGATGGCTTCCTGCACGGTTCTGAAGTTCCCGCTGCCGTCTTTGGCTACCACAAAGTCATATTTCTGCGCCTGTGCAAGCAAGGCCCCAAAAAGCAAGGCCAGCAACAGAAGTGGTTTCTTTAGCGTCATAGTGGTTCTTATTTAGAGGCGGATGTTTTGCCCATGTCCTCGAACTCCAAGGAGGCCATGATGAAGGGCGACACGGCCTTGGGGTCATTGTCGCGCTTCTCCTCGTTGATGTAGTATTCATAGGTCCCGGAGCGGTACGGGGTACCGCCCAGGCCCGCCACTGCGCAAACCTGCGTAATACTGATGGTGCCGTCAGACTCTTTCCGGATCAGGTTCTCCAGAATGCCGTTGTAGCCGCGGCGGGCGTTGTCCATGTATCTCTGGTCTATGTAGCCTTTCCTGGCCGCTTTCACCAAAAAATACGTGAACATGCTGGAAACCGAGGCCTCCCTGTAGTTACCTTCGCGGCCGCCTTTGTCCACTACCTGCCACCAAAGGCCGGTGGAAGCGTCCTGGTACTGGGCGATGGCGCCGGCCATTTTCTGGGTGATTTTCAGAATACCGTCCCTTTTGGGGTGGTGCTGCGGAATGAAGTCCAACACGTCCACCAAAGCCATGGCGTACCAGCCCATGGCGCGGCCCCACACTTCCGGCGAAAGTCCTGTCTGCGGATTGGCCCATCTCTGCTCCCGTTTCTCGTCCCAGCCGTGGTAGAACAGGTTCTTGTCCTGCACATAGGCGTGTTTGTCAATCAACTCAATCTGCAGGGCCACGTCGTTGAAAAGCTGCGGCTCGTTGTAGGTGGCGGCGTACTGGGCCAGGAACGGCGAAGCCATGTACAGGCCGTCCAGCCACATCTGGTGCGGGTAGATTTTCTTGTGCCAGAAACCGCCCTCGGACGTTCTGGGGTGGGTGCGCATCTGGTCGCGCAGTTCATCCAGGGCAATCTTGTATTTCTGTTTCCCGGTCTCGCGGTGCAGGCCGATCAGGAACTTGCCGGGGTTCACGCGGTCAATGTTGTAGTCGGTCTTCTTGTAGGTTTTGATGGTGCCGTTCTCCGTGATCATGGTATCGGCGAAGGCCTTGATGTAGGTGAAGTATTTCCGGTCGCCGGTCCGTTTCCAGACGCGTTCCAGCGCACTCGCGAACAAGCCCTGGGTGTAATCCCACTTCGGCTCCGGCCGGAAGTCAATCATCCAGCCCTGCGGACTGCGCTTCATCTCCGAGTTGGCCATCCAGACGGAGTACGGTTTCCCTGACGGGGAAACGGCACTGATCCCGGAGGAAGAGGACGACTTGCTTGAGCTGCACGCCATGGAGAGTAAGGTGAGCGCGAGAAGGGCGAATTTGCTGAACTTCATAGGGATTGGGGTCTTGTGCTTGGTAAGCGAATGAGGGAGGTATTTCAGTCTACTATTAGGCCGAGGCCTTACTTGTTTGGGTTCCATTTGTCCTGCCCGGCCAACACCAGTTCAGGCTTGTATTTCCTGGCTTCTTTCTTGGAAAGCTGCTTAGACCAGCCCACCCGTTTCTCCGGGGCGGCACCCGGCCCGGTGGACTTGTACTCGGCGTACAGGGTCGTTTTCTCGGCCTCGGGCTTGCCCCAGTTGTGCCAGCCTTCCGGCCTGATGTGTGCACCCAGTTCAGTGTTCAGGAAAACCGTCTGGGCGTAGGGTCGCCAGGGTCTACCCAGGTACACCTTGTCAGTTCCAGGGCTAGCGGTGGTGATGTTGCAGTTCAGGAACACGAACCCGTACGGCTGGTTCTGCGGCGTAGAGGCGGCGGTGATATAGGAATTCTTCTTGCAATGGATGGTGCAGTTCTCAAACACCACCGTGGCCGGACCGAAGATAAAATCGGTGGTGCCTTCAATGTAGCAGTCCTTGTAGTACTGGCGGCTGTTGTCTACCCCGGCATAGATGGTGTCCTGGTCGCCCAGGATGCGGCAGTTCCGGAACACGCAGCGGTCGGCCTCTACGTGCAGCGCCACGGCTTGCCCCACCGGACCGGCATCATTCTGAAACGTGAGGTTCTCGGCCCTGAACTCATTGCCCTGCACCAGCACGGTGTAGGAAGTGAAAGTATTAATGTTGCCTTTGCCCGAGTAGTCGTTCCAGACAATGATGGTTTTATCCCGGTCTTCGCCGATGAAGGAGAGCCTGGTCTTCCAGGAAGAGACCACCAGTTTCTCGCGGTACGTGCCGTTCCTGATGTGGATCTCGATGCGCTCATTGGGAAAGGCCGGAATGGCATCTACCGCCGACTGGATGGTGGTATGGTCTCCGCTCCCGTCCTGGGCCACTACCAGCTTTTTCTGCTGGGCCTGCGCCAGAACCCCCATCAACATCAGAAACAAAAAAGGCATCCACTTTTTCATGGGGTACTATTTTACGAGGCTGTTCAAATACACTTCAATGTTGGAATACTGCTTGTCCAGAGTGAAAGCGGCGGCATCACTGGCGCTGTTCGGGTTCAATTTCTGGGCTACTTCCCACGCGTCTGGCATGCCGTCCTGGTCTTTGTCTGCCGGTGCAGGAATTGACTTCAAGACCGGGTAGCCACCTGCTTCTTCCGGGGTGTCAATGATGCCGTTCTTCTTTTTACCGTTAGCGGATTTGCCGGTTCTTACTTCCTGCACTACGCGGGTATCTACGGCATCACGCTTATGACTGGCCCCGGCACGGCTCAACACGGCTTCAAAAGCGGCCTGCGGTTCCTGGATATTAATAGAAGTAACCTGAAATGGGCTGGCGGCTTTCAAGGCCGTAAGCGAGTCTTTGTTATCGGGCTGCACCCCACCGGCCCAGTTGTCTTGGGAAATGGCTGGAAAGCCCTCCACATGGTTTCCCGCCACGTAGAATTTCCCGACCGGAGACGATGGATTCACAATTCTGTCTTTCTTGGAGGGCGTAGTAGCCGGACCTGCTTTGTAGTAGTTGTTGACCATGTTGTAACGGCCTTTCTCACCGCCGTAGGAGCTGTTCTGCCCCCAGTTATACACCACGTTGTTGGTGAAATCTACCAGTTCGTCTGGGGAGTTGGGCGTGGTGCTGGATCCGCTGAACCGGGGCATCCGGCTGTTATGGCTGGCGAGTAAGTTGTGGTGAAAAGACGCACCCTCTCCTCCCCAGATGCCGCCGTAACCATGTTCACCTTTGGCGTGCACCGAGGCATTCAGGCTTTCAGAGATGATGCTCCATTGCAGCGTGAAGTTCTTGTTGCGGTAAAACGAGGCGCTTTCATCGGTGGCCCAGCTCATGGAGCAATGGTCAATGATGATGTTGCTGTTTCCTTTGTTGGCCCCGAACGCATCGGCTTGTTGGGCAGCCTTGTTGCCCAATCTAAACCGGAGGTAGCGCACCACCACGTTATCTGCCTTGATACTCACTTGGTAATTCTTCAGGCAAATGCCATCACCGGGGGCCGATTGTCCGGCAATGGTGAGGTCGCCGTTGTTGATGTCCAGGTTAGACTCTAATTCTATGATGCCAGAAACCGCAAACACAATGATCCGCGGACCTTTCTTCCGGATGGCTTCCCGTAAGCTGCCAGGCCCGTTGTCGTTCAGATTAGTGACTACTACTACCTGACCGCCGCGCCCACCCGTGGTAAACTTCCCGAAACCCTCTGCCCCTGGGAAAGCCAGCACGTTAGATTGCTCTGAGGCTGAAGTGGTAACTGCTGGGGTTGTTGCAACTGCTGCTGTAGTTTGAATCGCCGGAGGAGTTGGTGTAGCAGGAACGGAGGCTACTTTCTGGGCACAGCCTGAAATTGCCGCCAATTGAATCACTAGCCCGAGGGACGTACTGGTAAAGATGTTGTTTCTGATTTTCATGTACTTCTACTTAACGCTTAACCCCTCTACCCACCTGCTTTTAATGTATTCTCTTACTCTGAGGCGAAAGCTATCTGCATAACCTTCGTCTGTTTTAGAGCCGATTTTGATAAACTAGAGCAAAAAGACATTTTACCTTTTGCCTGCCTATCGGTTTTGATGCTGGTTTCTGGAAAAGGGCCTTAAATCCTTTCTCTGAATTTCACTTTAGCAGCAGCACTTATCCTGCTCCTGTTTTACTTAGAGATTTTCACCTTCACCGGGTTGGCCAGTTCTTCAGCGGTTCTCTGGATGTATTGCTTGAATTCTTCTTCGGTCTTGATGCCGTTCTGCTCTTTTTCCCAGGCCGCCAGGAAGTAATAGTGTGCTCTTCCGTTAGTAGGTTTTAACTGCACTACGTGGCTCAAGGGGTCTTCAGAGAAAGCAATGAAATCAGTTGGGTCGAACAGCACCGCAATCCCGATGTTGTCTGGCGGCGTGTTGAGGCTTTGCTTTCCGTAGGTGTATAGATACCCGAAGCGCTTTCCGGCTTCGCCTTTGTCACTTACCAGTGGGGCGGCTTTGTCTTTGATGAGCCCGGTGGCCAGATTTTGCGGATTTCCGCCGTCTACCCTGATCTGGTGGTGCGTCATTCTGGTACCCGCGTGGATGCTGAGCTGCGAATGTACGTTCAGCTTTTGCCCCGCCACTTGCCAGCCGTAATAGTCGGTGAGAACGGAAGAATACACGGGTCCGTTCTGCGGGATTTTGCTGTAGGTGCTGTCGGTTTTTTCAACGCGTACGGCTTTGCCATCGGTGAACATGGCCAGCGAACCTACTCCCAGGGCCTTGCCAACTTTCAGGACATCCATGCCCCAAGGCTGGTCATTGTGGTAAGAGTCATACCCATCCAATCCGGCTTTCTGCAAAGCCATTTCAGGCGTCTTTTTCCCGAACACGTCTATGGCATTGCGCCAATCCAGGTAAAAGCGGTAACCCACTTTGTCAGACTCCCAGCCCGGACCTTCGTAACGCAGGTAATACGAATGGTCAGTGAGTTCAGAAGGTACCCGTAAAGAGTCAATGTTCTGGAACGTGCCGCCAATGTATTTGCGGTTCTCCCAACGACCACCCACTTTCTTGGACAACTCGGCCTGAGTGCGTTTCGGGTACGTTTTCAGGGAAACGCCCGCTCCTACCGGCCGGATGGTCAGTTTGCGGGTTTCCCCGGCTTTCATCTGGTCCAGGACAAACACCACACCCCGGTTCTCGGCGTCTTTGCTGTTGTACTGGCTAGGAATCTCCTGGCTTCCGTCCAGCACCACCAATCTTTGTTTGTTCGCTGATGATAGTCTCTTCGGGAGGTCTTCTTCTTTGACCAGCACTAGCACACTTTCCCGCTCCCGCTGCAAGGGGTTGGAAACTTCTACGGTAAAAGCATCTGGTGTTTTAGTGGTGCCCGTTTGGGAGGAAGCACAGCCAAGGGAGGAAAGAAGAAGCATACTCAACGCTCCATTGATCCAGGTGGGGTACTTTCTAATCATAGTTGCAGGGGGTAAGAATTGTAAAGTAACTGCCGGAAGTGCCTTGCATTGGGCAGAAAGAACGGGGCCGGTGAGGCTAATCAGGTGAATGCTGCGGATTACATTGCTTATTTTAAGTGAATCAGGCTGAATTCAAATTTTAAGCCGTTTTCAATAAAATAGCCTAAAAACATAAATCAGGGATAGGCACAACTTAAATAGCTGAACCTATCCCCAATGTAATAGCAAATCGTTTACTTAACCCATCTTGGGTCACCAATTGGACCACCGGTTGTACTGACAGTTTTCAATTCAGAGTTGGCTGGCACCTCAAAAGAAGTCGTTGTCCAGTTAGGCAAGGCAATGGTTTTCTGGTTAGCCGGAGTGGCATTGGTAGGAAACGTAAGATCCACCGCAGGTGAAGCGCCATTAGTTAAATTGAACATGTTGTTGTTTCTGATCACAATGTCAGACCCTGCACCACTCGCCCGGAAAGCGGAGTTACCTATTTGCTGTCCGGTTAAAGGTGCGTTCCCTATAATGCTGTTTTGGAGTGTGAAGGTTACCGGTACTGTATTGGCATCAAACAGTAAATAGTTTCTGCCTGTCCCACCTCCGCCAAAGTTGGCGATGGTACATTGGTTGATTAGAATAGTTGGTTTCACAGCAATGGCAGTACTAGCAGCTATAAAAGTTCTTCCAAAGCTGTGGAAGGTCGAATTCTCTAAGGTTAGTGATTCAAACTGTAGTTTTGGCAAGGTGAAGAACACGTAGGTAGTACCAGGAGAAGTGATGCCCGCAATGGTGTTTCTTACTGTGATAGAGGAAATTTTGTGGTCATTGGCATTGGCACCTCTATCTGCTCTGATAAAGCAATTGGCCATATTACTTACCGTGCAATCCTCCACTAAGATGGAAGAGAAGGTGGCAGCTGCCGCATTATTGGCAGAAGTGCCTATGAGGTTCAGAAAATAAGAAGCATTTCCAAGTGCGCCATCAAATTCAATTCCTTTCAGTTTCACCCCAGCTCCGGTTCCCTCCAGAACTACCTCTTTGAAGTTTACCCGGGTAGAGGCAGGGTTTCCGGAAGTAGATTGTAGTGTCACATGTTTGCCTACTATTTGTATGTTTCCACCGCTGGCATTGTAGACACCTGGTTCTAATCCAATTACGTCGCCATTAGCCGCGTTTGCAACTGCAGCAAGGAGATCATCGGCTGGAGAAATAGTATACGTGAAAATACTTGGTTCTTTGGTGGCGAACAAAGTAATTCCTTTGGTAACCGTACCTGCAAAAATCTCCGCGGTATAGGTTGTAGAGGCGGTTAAATTAGAAACTAACACCCGGTTCGCAGCTAAGTCTGCAGGCGTAAGATTGATGGTGATTGGAGTTCCGTTGGCAGGAGTCAAAACAATTCTGGTTAAACCTGCCGTAGGACGCCATCTCAGGATCGCAGTTTTATCTTTGATTTCTGAGGAAAGCGGAGCGTTAAAGATCTGTTCTCCTCTTATCCTGAATCGTGAGCTTACCAGCCACTTTGATTCAGGAGAATTACCATTTGCGTTGGTTTTCACGCGGGCAAAATAATCTTCTTTAATGGTGAGTTGCTCGTCTGTGAAGGTGATGGTGGCTGTATCTGCCTGTGCTGTTAAGATAATTGGTGTCTGGAACAACGTATCTTTGGCTACCTCCACGGTATAAGTTGTAGTACCTGCTACGGTGTTGGCCGGGGTTTTCCAGGATAAGGTTACCTCTGTTTCGCCATTTGCAGATGCAATCACGCCGCCTGGCATGAACATGCGCATGGGCTCAAGTTCCTCTTCGTCTTCTTTACAGGAAACAAATCCCAGTACCAACAACAGAAATACCGGATATAACAACTGAGATAATGTTGATTTAAATGTCTTCATGTCTTTATACGATGTTATATAAAAGGCCCTGATTAGTTTCCGAAATCTTGCGTCAGCCTATAATTCGCGTTCAAGGCAGCCGTTGGGATGGGGAAAAGCTCTGATTTGTTTTCCTGAAACTGGCTGGCAAACAACCGCAGTGGATTAGAGAAATGCTCTGGGGTAATGGCGGCTGCCCAGTTCACTCTGGTGTAACCAGTAGGCGCAACGGTGGTAGGTGCTGGCTTGTACATTACTTCGTTTACATTTCCTCTAATCGGCAAACCATTTGCATCAAGTCCGGCCAGCAAATCAAAGTTCATTGCTTCAGCCTGCGCTGTCACGTTTCTGCCTAAAAGTACATTCGGCTTAAAGAACACGTATTGCGGCACATTGGCATAACGGCCGGTTCTGTTCATCATCTGCTCCATTTTAGCCCTGGTTTCCCGAATCATGGCCGGAAGCAGGTTCCAACGGTACAGGTCATACTTCCTGATTCCTTCGCCCCCAAATTCCAGCAGCCTTTCTTGCTCAATGGCATTAAAGAACCCAGCCTTGGTGGTAGGGGTAGTACCCATTCTGTTTTCATAGGCTACAAACGCTCTCCTTCTTACAGATTCGTAAGCAGATACCGCTTCAGCAGTAGGACCATTCAATTCGTTTTCAGCCTCTGCAAACATTAATAGAACATCTGCATATCTGAGAAGCGGCCAGTTAATGCCCAAGGTCTGGTTGGTACCGGCAATGGTAGTCCAGTATTTTCTGAACTTGCCCTCTCTCATCAAGAGAGGTGTAGACAACGTCTTGTTGTTGTTCGCCTCTACTGAAAAGTACGCTAAGGTCACATCTCTTCTGGCATCGCCAATGGAATCAAATTCATAGAAGTAGGTTGGAACAGATTCTATCAACCCGTTGGCCTGTCCGTAAGTGGTGTTGGCCCCGTTGATTCTAGGCCCGTTTCCGTAACCCAGTTTTGTATCGGTTCTGGCATTTCCGCCGTAGGCACCTACTTCCCAGATCAACTCAAAGGTTGGGTCCAATCTGGTTTCGCCGTGAAGGCTGCGGAAGATGTTTTCATACACCGGATTCAGACGATTCTCTCCCCGTTGAATAATGTCACGGGTTTCATTTCTGGCAATCTCATAGTATTTAAGATAGTCGCTTCTGCGCTCCATCTTCTTGGTTTCTCTGCGCAGAGCATAGCCACCTCTCGCCAATGCGATTCTGGCCCGCAACCCTTTCACGGCTGCTTTGGTCACGCGGGTAGTGGGGTCACCAGACTCTGATCTCCAGGGAACCAACTCAGCAGCCTGCGCCAGATCTGCCAATAAACGGTCATAAATTTCATCTTGATTGGTCTTCTCAATAAACAGATCGGGTAAATCTGAAGAAGGCTCAAATTGTGCGGGTACGTCTCCCCAGTTACGGATCAGTTCATGGTAATACTGCGCCCGCAGGGTGAGGGCTTCGCCCAAAAACTTCCGCATCATGGCCTGGTCAGCGGCAGAACCGCTGGTGTATGCCGCCGAAAGCGGGATGTTCTTGATGCAGATGTTCGCGCGCTCAATGCCCCTGTACAGTTGGTTGAAAGGACCTTCAATATCTGTATTTCCGGCAGCTACCGCATAGTGCGCAATACCCGTTCTGCTCTGCGCATTATGGTCTCCCCCTACCCTGAAATCATCAGCGGCGTTAGGAAACAGGGTAGAGATTCTGCTGCCGTAGCCATTGTCGCCGGGCAGCATGTTGTACACCCCGGTTAACGCGGAGTTGGTGTAGGAAACACTGGTAAAAACGGCATCCTGGGAAAGCGTGGAATCATTCTCTACATCCAGGAAATTGTCGCAGGCCGAGAAGGTGAGGAAGCCTCCCATTGCGGCCGAAAACAGCAGGGACTTGATATATCTATTTTTCATCTGTTGTTCTTTTACAAATTAGAAGGTAACATTCACACCACCCACAATGTACCGGCTGCGCGGATAAGCCGCGTAGTCTACGCCAGGAGTCAAGGCGTTGCGTCTGGTGTTCGCCTCTGGGTCATAGCCCGAGTAACCGGTAATGGTAGCCAGGTTATTCACGGTTCCGTACACTCTCAGTTTTGAGATAACCCGTGTTCTTTTGATCAGAGCATCTGGCAGGGTGTAGCCTAAGGTCAGGTTAGAGATTCTCAGGTAAGAACCGTCTTCAATGGCAAAGGAGTGCAGGAAGTATTGGCCTCTGGCCGGAGTCCAGTACTTGGTGTTCTGGTTCATCTCGGCTAGTCTGGTTGGGTCGGTTACCAAGGCTCCGGTGTTGTCATACCACTTCCAACGGTCGTTCATGAGCGAAAGCATGTTGTTGTCTCTTTGCTCATACAGGGTAGTGAATTCTATCTTGTTGGCGTTGTACACCTTGGCTCCCACAGAGAAGTTCATGAACAAGCTCAGGTCAAACCCATTGTAGGTTACTTGTTGGTTGAAACCACCAAAGAACTTTGGTTGGTTGTTGCCCAGTACTTTTCTGTCATCTAACCCAATCATGGAGGTTCCATTGTCAGGCGTCAGGTCTTTCAGTTTAAGGTCACCGGGCTGCGGGGCTCTGCTACCCAGGGCAATATCGCGGCTGTTGGCTACTCCCTCTTTCAGGACATAGGTATAAACATTGGTTGCTGGGTTCAATGTGGCAGTGAAATCATCCAGGGTATAGAAACCATCCGTCTCATAGCCATAATACTGGCCTACCGGGCTTCCTACTTCCACCAAAAAATCCTGGTAAGAGCTCGTGATCCAACCAGATGCAACCGTGTATGATTTCAATGGCTGTCCCTGGGTATCTGTACCCAGACTTACAATTCGGTTCTTTTGGGTAGTGATGTTAAAGTTAGTAGTCCAGGTTAAATCACCTTTGTCTACCACAGTTGCATTCAACTGCAATTCAATTCCTTTGTTTCTGGTTTCACCTACGTTCTGCAACTGCGTGGTATATCCGCTGGTAGTTGGGATTTGTACCCCTAACAGAAGGTTGCTGGTAGAGTTATCATAGAAGTCTATGCTACCATTCAGTCTGCTGTTCCAGAGAGAGAAGTCCAGAGCCAGGTTTTTAGAAACGGTTGTCTCCCACTTCAAGCGTCTGTTAGCTAACGCCGTAGGAATGAAACCGGGCGTGATCGCTTCGGTATAGGCATACCCTTCGTTGGTATTAGCTTCATAGACAGATCTCCACTGGTCAGGACTGATCCGGTTGTTACCCACGGCCCCAAACCCGAAACGCACTTTCAAGTCATTCAGCCAGTCTCTGGTACCAGACATAAAGGTTTCATCGGCAATGTGCCAAGCCAAAGAGAAGGTGGGGAAGTAACCGGTCCGGTATTCCGGGTCAAACAAAGAAGACTCATCGCGTCTTAACGCTACGTTGGCTCTATACTTCTCTTTGTAGTTGTAGCCCACGCTTCCGAACAAAGAGAAAAGTGTCTCGCCTGATTCACCGGTGGTAGCAGGGCTTTGGATCAAGCCTGCCGGAGGAGTCGCTTTCTGGATACCGGCAAATGCTTGCTCAGGCGTGATGTCTGTAGGCAACCATCTTACCTGTACGCCATTCACTTTGCTGTCTCTTTTCCAGATTTCCTGACCTAACAAGACATTTAAGCCATGGTCCTGGCCAAATTTGGTTCTGTAATTAAGTGTGTTAGAGTTGGTGATGGTGTACTGCTCGCCGCCGGTAATATTTACAACCGGTTGGGCATTGTTCTGTCTGGCCACGGCGGTTACCGGACCGTTGAACTCGTTTCTCTTGCGTTCTGTGGAATTGATCCCGAAAACGCTTTTGAAGGTCAGGTTCTTGATTAAGTCAATGCTAGCGTAGCCATTGAAGATGACATCATTTCTGTTATCATACCTAATTTCCTGATTCGCCAGCAAAACAGGGCTGGTCAGGTTGGTCACGGTAAAATCATTCGGATCAAATTCATTCACCTGATCTTCAAAACCAGGGGCTACAAACGGTCTGAAACGCACGGCATTCCGTAAGCGGTTGGTGCTTTGCGTACCGGTATTAGAGGTACCAACCCCTTCTATTTCCTGACGGCTATAGCGGGTAGTGAAACCAACTTTCACTCTGTCGTTAATGGAGTGGTCAAACTTCAGGGAAGCCAAGGTCCGTACGTTTCCGGAGTTCAGCATGATGCCTTCCTCGTCCACATGGTTCAGGGTGAAGTTGAAAGAGGTGGTTTTGGTACCACCGGTAATACCTACCACGTGGGTTTGGCTTGCGGCGGCACGGCCGAACACTTCTTCCTGCCAGTCAGTAGTAGGCATGTTCTGGTAGATATCCAAGTCTTCGAAACGGCCGTACCGGTCTCTGAAACTGTTGCGTACTTCTTCATTCTGGTTGTAATTATACACCTGGTACTGGTACTGCACGAAATCATATGGATTCATGACATCCAGTTTGTTTACAATCTGTCTAACCCCGGCAAAACCGTTGTACGTTACCTGCGTCGGCATTTCACGGCCGCCTTTGGTGGTGATCACCACCACCCCGTTCGCCCCACGGGCACCATAAATGGCGGTAGAAGCGGCATCTTTCAACACGTCAATGGATTGGATTTCCTGCGGAGACAAGAAAGACAAGGCATTGTCTACCTGAATTCCGTCTACTATGTACAAAGGCTCATTGCTTTGGGTAATAGAGTTACCGCCCCGCACCCTAATGGTAATCTCGGCACCTGGCTGGCCTTCTGAGGTATTCACCTGCACCCCGGCCAAACGGCCCGCCAAGGCTTCAGCGGCGGTACTTACTGGCACATCCTGGATCTGCTTTGCACTCACTGAAGAGACAGAACTGGTCAATTCCCTTCTGGTCACCGGCTGGTAACCTACCACCACCACTTCATCAATCGCTTTTGAATCTGAAACCAGAGCCACATTGATAGTAGTCCTTCCATTGATGGGCACTTCCTGTGACACGAAACCTATGTAAGAAAACACCAGGGTTCCCGTTCCATTAGGCACCGTCAGGGAGAAGTTCCCGTCCACGTCGGTGGCGTTGGCGGTAGTGGTTCCCTTTAAGAGAACGGTCACGCCTGGCAAGCCTTCCTTTTTCTCATCTGTCACTTTCCCGGTGACGGTAACAGTCTGAGCAAAGGCACCCATTACGGCAGTGAAGAAAAAAGCTAGCACCAGCAGGTACCGGCTCCTCTTTAGTAATGCTTGTTGCATAGGTAACAATTTGGTTTTTGATAAAGTGTTAAGGATTTGGGGCAAGACAGGCGGTATGGCATTATTCTGCGCAACCGATTGCATATTTACACCTAATAAAATTCTTTCGCAAAAAAATAGGTCGTTTTTTTGCTACTTTTTAAAATACAACCCCTAAACAAGAGACAGGTTCACCATTTTTTCACTAGGTTAGCAGCGTAGTTTTTTTTCTACTTGGTACTATCTAAACATTTTTATAGCACCAGATAGTATATGGGATTGATAAATTTGTAATTTGCGCAAACGATTACACCATCTACACTTATTCTATGAGCGTACATCATACGACCCGTCACGCCATTCACCCGGCGGACTTCAAGGGTTACGACACCCCCAAACTGCGCCAGGAGTTCTTAATTGAGAACCTATTTGTGGCCGACACCATTCAACTGACTTATACCCTATATGACCGTTTGATCGTGGGCGGCGTGCACCCCGTGAAAGGGCCCGTACGCTTAGATACGTTCCCCACGCTGCGCTCAGAGAATTTCCTGGACCGCCGCGAAATAGGCATCATCAACGTTTCTTCTGACAGCACTGTAACAGTAGACGGCCAGGAATTCCTGGTAAAAAACAAAGAGGCCTTGTACATAGGCAAAGGCGTACAGGAAGTGTTCTTCCATCCGGCGCCCAACGGTGCTGACACGCGCTTCTACTTCAACTCGGCCCCGGCTCACCACACCTACCCCACCAAGAAAGTACAACTGAGCGAAGCCGAGACGGTTGAGTTGGGCTCCCTGGAAACATCTAATGCCAGAACCATCCGCAAGGTGTTGATCAACTCGGTGGTGGAAACCTGCCAGTTGCAGATGGGCGTGACCGAACTGAAACCAGGCAGCGTCTGGAATACCATGCCCGCCCACACCCATGACCGCCGCATGGAAGCGTACTTCTACTTTGAGGTACCAGAAGACCAGACGGTGTGTCATTTCCTGGGCGAGCCGCAGGAGACCCGCCATATCTGGATGCAGAACCAACAAGCCGTTCTTTCTCCGCCGTGGTCCATCCACTCCGGTGCCGGAACCTCCAACTATACCTTTATCTGGGGCATGGCCGGGGAGAACCTGGATTACAATGACATGGACAAAGTAGCCACCACTGACCTTAAATAACCGAAGATGACAAACCTTTTCGATTTAACCGGAAAAGTAGCGTTGGTTACCGGCGCCACGCACGGCTTAGGCATGGCCATGGCTACCGCCTTGGGTAAAGCCGGGGCCACCTTGGTGGTGAACGGCAACACACCCGAGAAAATGGAGAAAGCGCTGGAAGCCTACCGGCAGGAAGGCCTGGACGTAAAAGGTTACCTGTTTGACGTCACTAATGAAGAGTTGGCGAAAGAAAACATAGCCCGCATTGAACAGGAAGTAGGCCCTATCGCCATTTTGGTCAACAACGCGGGCATGATCCAGCGCACTCCTGCCCTGGAGATGGAAGTAGCCGATTTTAGGAAAGTGCTGGACGTGGACCTTACCGGTCCGTTCATCATGTCCAAGACGGTGGGCAAGTACATGGTAGAACGCCGGGCGGGCAAGATCATCAACATCTGCTCCATGATGAGCGAACTGGGCCGTGACACGGTGAGTGCGTACGCCGCCGCTAAAGGCGGTCTGAAGATGCTTACCAAGAACCTGGCCACCGAATGGGCCCGCTACAATGTGCAGGTAAACGGCATTGGCCCAGGGTATTTCGCCACGGAACAGACCGCCCCCATCAGAGTAGACGGAAACCCGTTCAACGAGTTCATCATCCACCGCACGCCCGCCGGCCGCTGGGGCGACCCCGAAGACCTGGCCGGAACCACCGTGTTCCTTTCCAGCAAAGCCAGCGACTTCGTGAACGGGCAGATCATCTACGTGGACGGCGGCATCCTGGCCACCATAGGAAAACCCAGCAACGAGCGGTAGGGATACTGCTTCGGGGAGAAATGTGTTGTAGATCTTGACATCCCTACATGGCAACTAATCAAATGGCCAATAAACCGAAGGTGACTATTCACCACATAGCTGAGAAGCTCAACATCACGGCATCCACCGTTTCCCGGGCGTTGAACGACAACCCCAGAATCAGTGAGATCACCAAAAAGGCTGTTTTAAAAGCGGCCAAGCAGTTGAACTATCAGCCTAATAACATTGCCGCGGCCTTACGCAACGGCAAGAGCTACATTATTGGCATCATTGTGCCCACGGCAGACCGTGCCTTCTTCGCCTCCGTGGTACGCGGCATTGAGGAAATCGCCAATAAACTGAATTACAAGGTGATCATCTCGCAGTCATATGACAACTACGAGAAGGAAGTACAAACCATTGACGCCCTGCTGAGTGCCCGGGTAGACGGCATTATTGCCTCCATAGGCAAGAACACCGAGAACTTTGACCACTACAAACGCTGCCAGGAAAAAGGGATTCCGCTGGTTCTGTTTGACCGCACCACTGATGCCCTAGAAGTAAGCCAGGTAGTGATTGATGACTATTTAGGTGCCTACAAAGTAGTGGAACACCTTATTCAGCAAGGGTGCCGCCGCATTGCCCACTTTACCAGCCCCAAAAAAGTGAGCGTTTTCAAGGAACGTTTGCGCGGGTACATGGATGCCCTCAGGGACTACGAAGTTCCTTTTGACGAGTCGTTGGTGATCAAGAGCAACCTTCAATTGGAAGACGGCAGGGCCGGCATGGAGGCCCTACTGGAACTGGACGTAAAACCCGATGCCGTTTTCTCGGCGTCAGATTACGGGGCCATGGGAGCTTTGCAGGTGTTAAAGGAGAAAGGCATCAGAGTACCGCAGGAAATTGCGCTGGCCGGTTTCGGGAATGAGCCTTTTACCTCCTTTTCTGACCCCGCGCTCACCACCGTTGACCAGTTCAGCTTAACCATGGGACGCATCACCGCCGAGCTTTTCTTCGAGAACTTTAAAGCCGGTCCAGACAAGAAACTGGTACCCCAGAAAACCGTGCTGAAACCCGAATTGATCATAAGAGGATCTTCCCTTAAAGCTGATTCTCAAGAGAAATAAAACCAGGAACCTTTCCTTAATAGGAATGTACAGGCGATGTACTTGCGTTTAGCTCCCTTTTTCTGAAAACAGAGCTTTAAACGCGTTTACAGCCCTTTATCCTGAAAGTGGAAGGAAAACATCTTCCCAGCCTGAAGAAAATAAACGAGCAAAAAGAATCCGTTTCTCTCCCAACAAATCAAAAAATATGCAGCAACTGAACAGAAGCACCGCCCAGATTACCCAGACAAGACCCACCAAAGTAATACAGTTTGGCGAGGGAAACTTCCTGCGCGGTTTTGTAGATTGGATTATTGACATCCTCAACGAGAAAACAGATTTCAACGGCAACGTGGAGATTATCCAGCCGCTCGATAAAGGCATTTACCAGTTACTGAATCAGCAGGATGGCTTGTACCACCTGGTGCTGGAAGGAATTCAGGAGGGGCAAACGGTTCAGGAAACCAGATTGATTACCTGCGTCAGCAACGCCCTGAGCGCGTACGCCGATTACGAACAGTACCTGAAATTAGGCGAGAACCCAGACATGGAGTTTGTCATCTCCAACACCACGGAGGCAGGTATCAGCTTTGACCCAGCAGATACTTCTTTTGAAACCACACCTAACTCGTTTCCGGGCAAACTGACTGCTTTGCTGTACCGCCGCTTCACGCATTTTGACGGGGCTAAAGACAAAGCTCTTACCATTATCCCGTGCGAACTGATTGAGAAAAATGGTGAGAACCTTCGTCAGACCATTCTTCAGTTCGCGGAGTTGTGGAACCTCCCAGCTGAGTTCACTTCCTGGATCCAGAATGACACTATCTTCTGCAATACCTTGGTAGACCGCATTGTACCGGGCTTCCCGAAAGACACGATCAAAGAAATCCAGCAGAACCTGGGCTTTGAAGACAACCTGGTGGTGAAAGCAGAGCCTTTCCATTTGTGGGTAATTGAGGCCCCTGAATCAGTAGCCAAAGCCTTCCCGACTGACCAAGCTGGTTTACAGGTGAAGTTTGTGGACGACCTTACGCCGTACAGAACCCGCAAAGTGCGCATCTTAAACGGTGCCCATACTGCCTTAGTACCGGTAGCTTACCTGCAAGGGTTGCGCACCGTGCGTGAAGCCGTGGAAGACGAAAAAGCTGGCACGTTCATCAAGGAAGCCATTTTTGAGGAAATCATCCCAACGCTTGACCTTTCTGCCGAGGAACTGAACCAGTTCGCCAATGACGTGATAGAGCGCTTCCAAAACCCGTTCATCCGCCACGAGTTGCAATCCATTGCCCTGAACTCGGTTTCTAAATACAAGGTGCGGGTGTTGCCATCGGTGCTGGAGTACCAAAAGCGCCAAGGCCAGTTGCCGCAGCGTCTGTTGCACTCTTTGGCAGCCATGATCCTGTTTTACAAAGGAGAATATAATGGGGAGCCAACTCCGGTGAGTGATACTCCAGATGTGGTAGAGTTCTTTGCCGCAGCGTGGCAAAAAGACTCAGTAGAGGAAACTGTAGCCGCCGTATTAGCCAATCAGGATTTCTGGGGAACCGACCTGACCCAAGTAGCGAACCTGCAAGATACAGTCACCAAACAATTGGTGCTTCTTCAGCAACAAGAGCAGGTGGGGTTGTCTAAATAGTACCTTCCGCTTACTCTTGTTTAGTAGGAATAGGTACACCCAGTTGGGCATATCTGTTTTTAACCTATTTTCATGAAATCACCCGGAAAATGCAGCAGCTGGTTAGCCAGAGATGAGTGCATTTTCCGCTTCTTTCCATTAAAACACCACGTACGTACATGTCATTTTTAGACGATAACTTTTTACTTCAGACCAAGACGGCCCAAACGTTATACCATGAGCATGCCAAGCACATGCCCATCATTGACTACCACTGCCACCTGAATCCGGAGGACATTGCCAACGATAGAAAATTCAACAACCTGACGCAGATCTGGTTGGAGGGTGACCATTACAAGTGGCGTGCCATGCGGACCAACGGCATCCCAGAGCGTTTCTGCACCGGCGATGCCGAGGATTACGCGAAGTTTGAGAAGTGGGCGCAAACCGTTCCGTTTACCATGCGGAATCCTTTGTACCACTGGACGCACATGGAGCTGAAAAGACCCTTCGGGATTGAGAGAGTGCTAAACCCCGAGAGCGCCCGCTCCATCTATGACGAAGCCACCGCTTTGTTGCAGACACCGGAGTACAGCGTACGCGGCATTCTGAGGAAAATGAACGTGGTGATTATCTGCACCACCGATGATCCAATTGATTCTCTAGAGCACCACCAAAAGATTGCCGCCGATGATTTCGGCATCAAGGTGTTGCCTACCTTCCGTCCGGACAAGGCCATGGCCATTGAAGACGCGGGGTATCTAACCTATCTGCAGAAACTGGAAGCCGCTTCCGGCGTTTCCATCAGCAAGTACCAAGATTTACTAGATGCTTTAAAACAGCGCCATGATTTCTTCCACGCCCAGGGCGGACGTTTGTCTGACCATGGTTTGGAAACCATGTACGCCGAAGAATACACTGACCAGGAGATTAGCCAGATCTTCGAAAAAGCACTGCAGAAACAAGCGTTGACGCAGGATGAAGTGCTGAAATTCAAGTCTGCCATGCTGGTAGAACTGGCCTTGATGGACCACGCCAAAGGCTGGACCCAGCAGTTCCATTTGGGTGCACTCCGTAACAACAACACCCGCATGATGCGCGAACTAGGCGCAGACACCGGATTTGATTCCATCGGGGATTTTGACGTGGCCCGTCCACTGTCTAAGTTCATGGACAAGTTGGACAACTCTAACCAACTGGCCAAAACCATCCTGTACAACCTGAACCCGAGCCAAAACGAGCTCTACGCCACCATGATTGGAAACTTCAATGATGGCAGCACGCCAGGCAAGATTCAGTACGGATCGGCGTGGTGGTTCCTGGATCAGAAACAAGGCATGGAAGAGCAAATGAATGCCCTATCTAACATGGGCTTGCTGAGCCGCTTTGTTGGGATGTTGACAGACTCCCGCAGTTTCCTCTCCTACCCACGCCACGAGTATTTCAGAAGAATCCTGTGCAACATGCTGGGCAATGACGTGGAGAACGGTGAACTACCGTCTTCAGAAATGGCCTGGATTGGCCAGATGGTAGAGAACATCTGCTACAACAACGCCAAAAACTACTTCAACTTCTAAGGGATGACTGCAGGGAAAGTCTTATCATTTGGAGAACTGCTCCTGAGAATCTGCCCCGATGGCGACGGCCAGTGGTTGGGCGAGAACAAATTGCCGTTCTATGTAGGCGGCGCTGAACTGAACGTAGCCACAGCCCTCGCGCTGTGGGGCGTTCCCTCAGCGTACCTCACGGCGCTGCCCGAGAACTTCATCTCGGAGCAGTTGGTGGGCTATATGCAGGACCGCCAGATTGATACTACTCCGGTCGTGATGCAGGGCGACCGCATTGGGTTATATTACTTGCCCAAAGGCAAAGACCTCAAAAACGCGGGTGTGATTTATGACCGTGCGGGCTCGGCGTACGCCGATCTTACGCCCGGTACCATCAACTGGGATGCGGTGTTTGAAGGTGTGAGCTGGTTCCATTTCAGTGCCATCTGCCCCGCCATCAATCAGAACGTGGCCGATGTCTGCGAAGAAGCCTTGAAAGAAGCTTCGGAAAGGAACATCTTTATTTCCCTGGACCTGAACTACCGCGCCAAGCTGTGGAAATACGGCAAAGACCCGGTGGAGGTAATACCCGCCTTAGCTGCTTCCTGTGATTTGATCATGGGCAACGTGTGGGCTGCCAACAAGATGCTGGGCATGCCGCTGCAGGAAGAACTGGTAGCCGACATTGAGAAAGAAAAACTGTTGCAGCACGCCACGCTCACCTCAGAAGCAATCCTGAAAGAATTCCCGAAGTGTAAAATAGTCGCCAACACCTTCCGTTTTGACCATGGAGCCAAAGGCATTCGGTATTTTACTACGCTGTACACCCAAGGCGAACTGCAGGTGTCACAGGAGTATGTGGTTGACCAGATTGTAGACAAAGTGGGCAGCGGTGACTGTTTCATGGCTGGCCTGATTTATGGCTTCTTTCACCAAAACAGCCCTAAAACGACTTTGGAATTTGCCACGGCTGCGGCCTTCAAAAAATTATTCATTGAGAGCGACGCTACCACCACCTCGGTAGCCGAGATTGAAGAAACCATCAGAGAATATGCCAACTAAAGAAACCGCCCTCCAGGCGATTGTTGACCAGGGCTTACTGCCTTTGTTCTTCTATGAAAGCCCCGAGGTGAGCCTGGAAATCATTAGAACCTTGTACAAGGCCGGTGTGAGAACGCTGGAGTACACCAACCGTGGTGCCGCTGCACTGGAAAACTTCACGTATCTGAAATCAGAGCTGAAAACGTACGAAGACTTGCACCTAGGCATTGGGACCATCAAGACCGTGCAGCAGGCCAACGACTTCTTGAAAGCCGGTGCTGACTACGTGGTGGCTCCTATTGTAGACGCGCAGGTGGGAAATCTGGTGCACGAGGCTGGTTTACTTTGGATTCCGGGTTGCTTCTCTCCTACTGAGATTCATGTGGCGCAGCAGGCGCAGGCAGCACTGATCAAGCTGTTCCCGGCCAATATTCTAGGTCCGGCATTCCTGTCTTCCATCAAAGAATTGTTCCCGGGTCAGTTGTTCATCCCAACCGGCGGCGTGGAAATGGAGGAAGAGAACATCAGAACCTGGTTCAAGGCGGGCGTTTGTGCCGTGGGCATGGGCAGCAAGCTCATCAGCAAAGACATCCTCGCTGGTCAACAATATGACCGATTACATGATTTGACGCAGCAGGCATTGAGCTTAGTAAAAACCAGCCGGTCTTAGGGCACCCTTACAGCAACTAACAAACAAACCTTATATGCAACCAACCACACAATCGACCTTGGTACAGGAAAAGATTGGCGGATACAGGTGGACCATCTGTGGCCTCTTGTTTTTCGCCACTACCGTCAATTACCTTGACCGTCAGGTACTCAGTCTGCTGCAGCCCTTGCTGGCGGAGAAATTCGGGTGGTCTAACACAGATTACGCTAACATTGCGGCTGTTTTCCAATTCACCTACGCCATTTCCATGCTTTTTGCGGGGCGCTTTATTGACAAGCTAGGCACCAAAAAAGGGTATGCCTGGGCCTTGATCATCTGGTCTTTGGCAGCTATTCTGCACGCCTACGCAGAGCCTCTTGGCAGAGCGGTGAGTCCGGTTTTCACAGCGATTGGGTTTGCCACGATTCCGGTTTCAGTAATTGGGTTCATGGTAGCCAGGGCTTTCCTGGGCTTCGGGGAATCTGGTAACTTCCCGGCGGCTATCAAGGCTACTGCCGAATATTTCCCTAAAAAGGAACGTTCGCTGGCTACGGGTATCTTCAACTCTGGTTCTAACGTGGGAGCCATTTTGGCGCCGTTGACCGTTCCGTGGATTGCCTCGCATTTGGGCTGGGAATATACCTTCTTCATCATTGGGGCCGTGGGGTTCCTGTGGCTGATTTTCTGGTTCATTTTCTATGACACCCCTGATAGACAAAAAAGAATGTCTGCCCCGGAAAGAGCGTACATCAGCAGCGACAGCGAAGCTGTTCTGGAGCCGGATTCTCCCGCATCGGCGGAGAAAGTGTCTTGGTTCAGCCTGCTCAAATTCAAGCAGACCTGGGCATTCGTCTTCGGTAAATTCATGACCGACGGCGTGTGGTGGTTCTTCCTTTTCTGGCTGCCTGCTTACCTGAAAGCCCAATACGGCCTCACCGGCACCGACGTGATGCTGCCTTTGGGCGTACTCTACAGCATGACCATGTTTGGAAGCATCTTCGGGGGCTGGTTCCCCATGTATTTCATCAATAAAGGCTATAACCCATACGAAGGCCGCATGCGAGCCATGCTCGTAATCGCATTGTTCCCACTGGTAGTTTTGGCGGCGCAGCCGCTGGGCGATGTCAGCTTCTGGTTCCCCGTGATCCTGATCGGGGTTGGCGCTTCAGCCCACCAGGCCTGGAGCGCCAACATCTTCACCACCGTTTCAGACATGTTCCCTAAGAAATCAGTTGCCTCGGTGACCGGTATCGGTGGTATGGCGGGCGGTATCGGCGGAGTGGTCGTAACCAAAATAGGCGGTTACCTATTTGACTATTATGAAAAACTAGGCCATATCGAAACCGGCTACACCATCATGTTCGCGTTCTGCGCGTTGGCCTATTTGGTAGCTTGGGCAGTGATGAAGTCTTTGGTGCCTAAAATGAAGCCGGTTGCTTTGTAAGAAAGCAGATGGGTTATTAGAAAGCCGAACAACATTTAGAGTCCTTTCAAGAGCCTTTAAGTACCAACTTGAAGGCTCTTGTTTTAAACGGCTGTTTCTGGTGTTTCCATTACACCTACGAGCATAAAATCCACTCTCCAACTGCATGAGAAAGGAACGCGTGAACCGGCAGGTGTAAACATCCCCCTTCGCCCATTCAAAGGGCAGGGCCGTTAAGTTCTACATTGGAGGCTTAAACTGCTGTATAGTCCATTGCCTTTCTTGCAGAGTTTGAGGCTAACGCCTCACTGATTTGCAAACTTCAGCTCATTTTAGGTCCAAGTTGAAAACTTGAACCATATCAATTTTTAGAACTTAACGGCCCTGCCTTCATAGGGGGAATCTCTGCTTTGATAGGCAGAAGCCCTTTGCTACTTTCCTCTACACATTGCCAATTCCAGTCTTTCCCGAGCGCGCCTCGCTTTTGGCCCTGGATTGGCAGAACTAAGCGCAAAGTACTTCTCAGGCCGAAAGGGCAGTGCGGGAGGGGAAGACGGGGCCTCGCGGCCGTGAGCGCACGGAGGGAAACAATGTAACAATACAGCACTTGCACCTGCGCATAAAGCGGCACATCCAAGGGAACAGCGTAAGGCATGCACCAAACAAGTCAGAGAATTATGTTTAAAAACCTGTTTTGCCACTACCTATATCTGATTCAATAACCGTCTCAGATAAAGCTCTACCATTCTAGTTACAACTCAACAAAACACGTTAACAAATTCCCAATATACCAGCTTCAACATAGACTAATCCTTAATGCAACAAACTAATTGCCTTCACTTTTCCAAAATCACCTCATAATCCCTAATAAAATCAAAATTTACTTGTAAAGAAGCAATCCCGTCTTTTACTTGCCAATAGCATCAACGCCAAACCCTACTCCTATGGATGGTTCTTCAACCAGCGCCCTGCAAACCTATGACAAACACGTAGGACTGAAATTCCAATTGTACAACAGCTTGTTTACGTCCCTGCCTTTTCACAGGGTAGAGAAGACGGGCGTACTCCTTTCTATCTTTCTATTGCACTGCGAAGAAGGCTTTGCGAAAGAGTTAAGCCCTAATGAAATCATCAGCACGTACTTCAATCAGTACACGCCTTACCGCACTGAGCAGGAGCAGATGGATCTACTCTTCCGGTTTGTGCAGTACGCCGAGCGCCAGGTGGTTCTTTTTGATGCGCTGGAAGACGCCTCTTTCAGGGAGATACACGACATGGCTGGTGCTGGAACCCTCAAACATTTGCAGGCGGAGGTAGAACGAACCCAAACTCAGGCGCAGCTAAAAGAGAAGCTAAAAGATTTCTCTGTAAGGCTGGTGCTCACGGCCCACCCTACCCAGTTTTACCCCAGTGAGGTGTTGGGCATCATCAATGATTTATCTAAAGCGTTGGTCAGCGACAATACCGTGCAGGTAAACAGCTATCTGCGCCAACTGGGGAAAACGCCATTTTTCAAAAACGAGAAGCCATCGCCGTATGATGAAGCCGTTAGCTTGATCTGGTACCTGGAGAATGTCTTCTATCAATCGGCGGGGCAGATCATGACGTTCATGAAAAAACAGTTTCCCGAGGCAGTGTCAGAAGATCATCCTCTGATCAGGTTAGGTTTCTGGCCCGGCGGCGACCGGGACGGAAATCCTTTTGTGACGGCGGACATCACGCTCAAAGTAGCCGAGGCGTTGCGTGGGGCCATCATCAAATCGTATTACCAGGACGTTCGTCGGTTAAAGCGCCGGCTTACGTTTAAAGGCGTTCTGAGCGAGTTGATTGCCCTGGAGGAGAAGCTCTACAATAATCTGTTTTTGCCGGGCTACAAAGCAGACATTTCCAAAGAAGATATTTTGGAGCCCCTGAACAGAATCAAGGAAATCCTGATCAATGATCATAACTACTTGTTCCTGGATCTGGCCGAAAACCTTATCCGGAAAGTAGAACTGTTTGGGTTATTCTTTGCATCCCTGGATGTTCGTCAGGACAGCTCGGCGCACACCGAGGCGCTGGAGACCATTGCCGCCACTACAGCCGCGTTGCCAGAGAACTACGCCCAACTTTCCGCTGACGATAAGATTTCTGCCTTGCTGCAGTCCAACACCACCGTTGACCCTGCCTCGTTAGAGAATGAACTGCACCGCGACACGCTGGAGTCTATGCAGGCCATCAAGACCATTCAGCAAATCAACGGACCGGAAGGCTGTCACCGCTACATCATCAGTCACAGTACCAGCGCGCTGGATGTGATGGAGGTCTTTGGCTTGTTTCTGCTCAGCGGCTGGAAACAGGAGGAGCTTTCAGTAGATATTGTGCCGCTTTTTGAGACCATTGATGACCTCGGGAATGCCCATGACGTAATGGAGGCCTTGTACACCTCTGAGGTATACAGGCGGCATTTGAAGCGGCGCCGGAACATTCAAAGCATTATGCTGGGCTTCTCAGACGGCACCAAAGACGGCGGGTACCTCATGTCTAACTGGAGTATCTACAAAGCCAAGGAAGAACTGACGCTGTTAGCCAAACAGTACGATCTACAGGTTGTCTTCTTTGATGGCCGGGGCGGACCACCTGCCCGGGGGGGCGGAAGTACGCACCAGTTCTACGCCTCCATGGGCCCGAAGATTGCGAGTCAAGAGATTCAGTTGACCATCCAGGGTCAGACCATCAGCTCTAACTTCGGAACCATAGATTCTTCGCAGTTTAACATGGAGCAACTCATTCATGCGGGTATCCAGAATGCCTTGTTCACCGCCCAGGAAACCACGCTTTCAGACGCAGAGGAACAGGTGATGCAGCGCCTGGCAGACGAAAGTTACCAGGCCTACAACTCGCTTAAAAACAACCCCCGCTTTCTGGAGTACCTGAATTACGCCAGTCCGCTCCGGTATTACGCCGAGGCGAACATCGGCAGCCGCCCGTCTAAGCGCAAGCCCGGCAAACTAAACCTAGACGATTTAAGGGCGGTGCCTTACGTGGGTTCCTGGAGCCAGTTAAAGCAGAACTTGCCGGGGTATTTCGGGGTGGGCAGCGCCCTGGAAAAGCTGGAGGCCGAAGGTCAGTGGGAAGCCATTGTAGAATTGTACCAGCGGTCTTTGTTCTTCAGAACCTTGCTGGGTAACTGCGAGATGGCCATGACCAAATGTTTCTTCCCGCTCACGGCGTTTCTAGCCCAGCATCCTACATATGGGGAACTTTGGAACGTCATTCACCAGGAGTTTGAACGCACCAAACAATACGTGCTTCGGCTCACGGGCAACGCGCACCTCATGGCAGACAAACCGGTGAACCTGCATTCCATTCAGATGCGCCAACGCATTGAAATGCCGCTCCTCACCATCCAGCAGTTTGCCCTCACCAAGATAAGGGAGATGGAAGAACAGCAATCCGATACCTCCACCAAAAGCAAATTCGAGAAACTGGTCATGCGCTGCTCCTTCGGGATTATCAACGCCGAACGGAATTCCGCGTAGCGGATGATCAATGCAAGAGGCCGATTCTATTGTAGAATCGGCCTCTTGCTGTTTTAAGGCAATTCTCAGGAAAACAGCCTTAAAAAATGTCTGCATTAGGAATTTGTAGGACGTTACAGGGTAACGTCGCTGCGGAATACAGAATGCAGCCTCGTTACCCTGTAACGAGGTACTCGTGCAAGCCAAGACGCTTTCTACTACTTAAGAAGCACTTTTGCCCCTGGCCTGTACCAAATAATACACCAGCGTGGCAGCGAGTTTGGCTGTCTGGCTGTCTCTATCTAACGTAGGATTTAACTCCACCACATCAAAGGAAACCACTTTCCCGCTACGTATGATTTGCGTCAGTAAAGGCAAAACCGTGTGCGGGGAAAGGCCCAATGCATTGGTCGCGCTGACACCCGGTGCATAGGCGGCGGCAAACACGTCTAGGTCAATGCTCAGGTACAACTTGTCTACTTTGTCCATGAACTGCTGTAGCTTCTCCTGTACCATCTCCACGGCCCCGGATTGCATCTCCTGCGCGGTCACATATTCTGTTCCCAATTCTGAGGCAGTCTGGAAAAGCTGACGGGTATTGCCGTATTCCTGAATGCCGAGACACAGGTAATGGAACAGCCTTCCGGCTGCGTTTTGGTCATCGGCTATCTGGCGGAAAGGCGTACCAGAGCTGGAACCTTGGGCATAGCTGCGAAGGTCGAAATGAGCGTCCAGATTGATGATTCCCAGGTTCTCACTTTCTTTCAGACCATTCTGGACGCCTAAAAAGTGGCCGTACGCCGTTTCATGTCCGCCGCCCAACACAATCGGCTTGAAACCTTTCAGGAGTAACAGCTCCACTTTTCTGCCTAGTTGCGCCTGCGCCTCTTCCAAGTGCTGGTTCGTGCACAACACATCTCCCCCGTCAAACAACTGCACCCCGGCGGGCAGATGCTCCGCGAAAGCGGACATAGCCTGACGGATAGCACCCGGACCGGCGGCGGCTCCTACCCTGCCCTGGTTCCTTCTTACCCCTTCCTCACAACAGAAGCCTAAAAAGACGAAATTTCCGTTCCCGTTTGGCACTTCGCCGGTGAGATCTAGCAACTGGATTACCTGATGCCACCTCAGTCCCAGTTCGCCATCAGGTAGGTCTATTCTTCCTTTCCAAGTTGTTTTATCTGTGGGTTTGTACATATATGGAAGCTAATTTTAATGTAGGGTAAAGGATATTCATAAAAAGTAATCATCTCGCTTGCCTCTGGCGAGTGATATCTTTTACTCATCATTACTTTTCCAGGCCTGTCGGGTACAGAATATTTTCTTATTTTACATCAACAATATCATTTAATAAAAGACAAATCTTCCTACCCTTTCCTGCATGACATTACTCTACGCATTACTTCAAAAATCTATAGAAGAACAGAAACCAGTAACCCTTAGAGTCAACTCATCTGATGGCCCCAAGCTGCACTTCGGCTATTTGCTTGACCAAAACGATGAAACAGTGAGTATCAGGTCTATTTCGCAACAAGGCCTCCCCAATGGTATCACCATCATCAGAACCTCTGATCTTTTTGGGGCAGATTTTGACGATGTTTTCCTGCGCAGATTAGAAGTAAAAGAGGCTAGCCTCCGCAAGCTCTACGCCGACACCTCCGTTCCGGCTATCTTCCATATCGGGAACTGCAGCATTGAAGAGATCCTGCAGCAGGCTTTAAAGGAAGAAAACCTCATCTATGTAAATTTTTATCAGGACTTGGGGCTGTATGGCTTCATCAAAGAAATAAATGAGACCGAATTCCTGATTGAGGTTTATAACACGTTTGGGCAATATGATGGTTTGTCTGTACAATTGATAGAGAACATCAAAAATATCAATTGGGATGATGAAGACACCCGTATCGTGCGCATTCTTTTAGAAAAGCAGAAATCCAGGAATTAGTATGGATGGGGATTTTCTGAAAATGGATGCAGACTTTCTGAAAACACATAGGTACCCCTCTTCTACCGTAATATTCCTTCTTTCCAAACCATGGTTGGCTTCAGTTTTCCCTGGTAGTACAGAATCTCCTGGTAATGGCCGGTGGGGAAAGCAATCATATCGGCTGGCAGGCCGGGGGCCAGTTTTCCCCGGTCTGTGAGTCGAAGGGCGTGGGCGGCGCGGCAGGTAATACCGGCAAGAGTCTCAGCTATGGTCAGTTTCTCGGCAGCTCCCAGTAAGGCTGCCTGCAACAACAAATCGCCCATGGGTGCAGAACCAGGATTCCAGTCCGTAGCAATAGCGACGCAGAGCCCATTATCCAGCATTTGACGGGCGGGCGCATACCGCATACCTAAGCCTAGCGAAGCACCAGGAAGAACGATAGCTACCACGCCGCTTTCCTTCAGCAACGCTACCTCCAGAATGCCGCTGGCCTCCAGATGGTCGGCACTGACGGCTTTTACCTGGGCGGCGACTTTGCTGCCTCCGGTACTGAATTGGTCAGCGTGTACGGTGAGGTCAAAGCCCAGGGCATGGGCAGCTTGCAGGTAAGGCAACGCCTCTGCTTCAGAAAAAGCGGTGTCTTCAATGAAGATATCTACCCGTTGGGCGAGCTTCCGTTCTTTCACTTTTGGCAGCAGTTCTTCTAAAACATGCTGTAAATAGGAGGACGCATCTGCAAACTCAGGCGGACACAGGTGAGCAGCTAGGCACGTGGGCACCAAATCTAAGGGATGCTGCTGGTTTACCTGCTGAATGGCTTCCAGCATTTTGAGTTCCGCTTCTACGGTGAGGCCGTAACCGCTTTTCACCTCACAGGTAGTCACGCCTTCGGCGAGGTGACGATCGCAGCGAACCAGGAGTTCCTGCACCAGTTGGTCTAACGGGGCGGCCCTGGTTTTTGAAACCGTATCCAGAATTCCGCCGCCGCTGTGGGCAATCTCCAGATAACTTTTACCGGCAACCCGCAAGGCGTAATCATTGGCTCGGGAACCCGCGAAACACAGATGCGTGTGGGCATCTATCAACCCCGGCAGCAGCACCATAGGAGTTTTGATTTCCTGCAACTGGTAGTGGTTGGCTTCTGCTTCGCGCGTTAACTGAGCATAGTTGCCTACTTTCTCAATCTTCTTTCCCTTCAGGAGTACGCCTGCATTTTCCAGCACCTCCAGTTGCTCATCGGCGATAGGACCCTCTAAAGGAAGATGCGTCATCGGCAGGATTTGCGTAAAGGGGCCAATAAGCGTCATTACTTCGTCTGGTGCTGCCATGTGGTTTTAAAAGATTAGAATGGGAGGCTCAATCTAATCAGAATTCTTGTTTTCAGGAGCTGAAAGCTATTGAAAGGGTTAGTGGATTTTTCAATAAATGTCCCCCCCCCCGCTCGCCTCTGGCGAGTGTGAGTTACCTGCGGCGTCCCGCCGCTACATGAATCTAGCCTGGTAGTTGTCCATAACTCGGCCAGAGGCCGCAGGTAGCTCACACTCGCCAGAGACGAGCGAGGGGTGTTATTTCCATTTATGGGCTACCTGAAGATGGAAAGCAGCTTGTACTGTTTAGACCTTTATATTAAGTTAAACTGTTTCAACGGTATTTTAAAGAAAAGAGGCCGAAAACACGTTCCTGCATCTTTCATACATCAATGCAAAATGGTTTATTCCTACAACCCTAACCCAAAGGTTCGGACGTTCTCCTGGGCGGTGTCATATCCGGCATCGGCGTGGCGGAAGAGGCCTAGCGCAGGGTCATTGTGCAGCACCCGGCGCAAGCAGCCATCGGCGCGGTCTGTTCCGTCTGCCAAAATCACCATGCCCGCATGCTGGGAGTAGCCCATGCCTACGCCGCCGCCGTGGTGGAAAGAAACCCAGGTGGCGCCGCCGCTGGCATTGGCCATGAGGTTGAGGAGCGGCCAGTCAGAAACCGCATCTGAACCGTCTAACATGCCTTCGGTTTCACGGTAGGGCGAGGCCACAGAGCCGCAGTCCAGGTGGTCACGGCCAATGATAATGGGAGCTTTCACCTTGCCTTCCCGCACCAGTTGGTTGAACAGGAGCCCGGCTTTTTCGCGCTCGCCCATGCCCAGCCAGCAGATACGGCTGGGAAGTCCTTGGAACTCCACGCGCAACTGAGCTTGGTTCAGCCAGTTGATCAGGTGCGTATTCTCCGGGAAAAGTGCTTTCAAGGCTTCATCCGTTACTTGGATATCGGCGGGATCACCGGAGAGCGCCACCCACCGGAACGGGCCTTTGCCTTCGCAGAAAAGCGGCCGGATGTACTCGGGCACAAACCCGGGAATCTGGAACGCGTTGGGTTCGCCGCCCTGCTGCGCGTACTCCCGCAGGTTGTTGCCATAATCAAAGGTGCGGCTGCCGCGGCGCTGTAGTTCCAGCATAAAACCCACGTGGCGGGCCATGCTTTTTAAGGAGCGTTCGCGGTACGCGGCTGGGTCTGCTTCGCGTAACTCCAACGCCTGGGGCAGGCACAGGCCGTGAGGTACATAGCCGTTCAGCGGGTCATGCGCCGAGGTCTGATCTGTAAGAATATCTGGGGTGATGCCGTCCTGGATAAGTTTTTCCAGCACATCGCCAATGTCTCCTACTAGGCCAATAGAGACCGCTTCGCCTTTGTCCCGGGCGGCCAGGGCCAGACGCACGGCCTCGCGGTAATCAAAGGTCATTTTGTCTATGTAGCGGGTCTCCAAACGCTTCCTGATTCTTTCGGGGTCAATGTCTACGCCCAGGAACGTGGCGCCGGCCATGGTAGCCGCCAAGGGTTGAGCGCCGCCCATGCCGCCCAAACCGCCGCTTACCACCAGTTTGTGGCGCAAATCGTTTTCATAATGGAGTCGGCCACAGGCAGCGAAGGTTTCAAAGGTGCCTTGCAGAATGCCCTGGCTGCCAATGTAAATCCAGGAACCGGCCGTCATTTGCCCGTACATCATGAGACCACGCTCGCGCAGTTGGTTGAAATGCTCCCAGGTGGCCCACTTGGGCACCAGATTGCTGTTGGCAATGAGCACGCGCGGGGCCTCGGCGTGGCTTCTGATTTTGCCTACCGGTTTTCCAGACTGAATCAGTAAACTTTCGTCTTCCTCCAGCGTGAGCAGCAGTTCCACAATCTTGCGGGCGTCTTGCGGAGTGCGCGCCGCCTGCCCTGTTCCGCCGTACACAATCAACTGTTCCGGGTCTTCGGCCACTTCTGCGCTCAGGTTGTTCAGAAACATCCGAAGGGCTGCCTCGGCCTGCCAGTTTTTGGCGTGTAGTTGCGGGCCACGCGGAGCAATGTACACCGGGTGGTTGGCATAAGTCTGAATAAATTCCTCTATGGAAAGGGATGAAGCAGGAACAGAAAGCGGTAAGGCAAGGGTATCCATGTAGAAAGAATAGGTTTGGTGCTATGATAGACAGCAATAGCTAAAAACTCCCTTAAGTTACAGACAATTCTCAATAGGATTACAATTTCAGCTGCTATTAAGGGATACATTTTTGTTTTTTAGCCTATTTCCAGAAAAACAAGTGTAAAACGAAGCAGCTATTAGCAAAACCTGGCCTTGAATACCCTGCAAACCACCCTCTGTGGGGTATTCGCGTAAACTCACCTAGAAAGACTACCTTTGTACTGGAAATATGGAAGAACAGAAAAACAATCCGCTGCACGGGAAAACCCTTGAAATGATTCTGGTGCTGTTGGTAGATCACTACGGGTGGGAAGAGTTGGGGGAGCGTATCAGAATCAACAGCTTCACGCACAATCCCAGCATTAAGTCCAGCCTTACCTTTCTGCGCAAAACGCCCTGGGCCCGCAAGAAAGTAGAAGACCTGTATCTAGACACCTTCGCTTAAATTGTTTCATTTTCAGAAACATAGTGCCAAAATCCTGGCGCTCCTTTTTCCGCACACGTATAGTATTCAGAATCAGCAAGAACATGTCAACAGATAACAGACTTCGGCTCAATAAATTCATCAGCGACTCGGGCTTCTGCTCGCGCCGTGAAGCCGACCAGTACATAGAGGAAGGCCGCGTGACCATTAACGGCCGCGATGCCAAGAAAGGTGCTACCGTAAAACCCGGCGACAAAGTAGCCGTGGACGGCGAGGCCATCAGGTCTAAAAAACCGAACGAGCGGCCTATCTACATCGCCTTCAACAAACCCACCGGTCTAACCACCACCACAGACACCAAGGACAAGAAAAACATCATTGACTTTATTGGCTACCCTAAGCGCATTTTCCCCATCGGGCGGTTGGACAATGCCTCTGAAGGCCTCATTTTCCTGACCAACGACGGCGACATTGTGAACAAAATTCTGCGCGCCGATAACAACCATGAGAAGGAATACGTGGTGATGGTAGACAAACCCGTAACAGACGAGTTCATCCGGAACATGAGCAACGGGGTACGTCTGTTTGAGGGCGTGACCAAGAAATGCTTTGTGCAGCAGCAGGGCCACAAGGTGTTCAGGATTGTCTTAACCCAAGGGCTGAACCGCCAGGTAAGACGCATGTGCGAAGCGCTGGGCTACAAAGTGGAAAAGCTGAAGCGCGTGCGCATCATGACCGTGAAACTGGATGACCTGCCTACCGGCCACTGGCGCTACCTGACGCTGGAGGAAATCAAGTCCATCAATCAACTGGTGGCGGAATCTTCTAAAACCGAAGATGCCTCTAGTTGGGGCAAAGAAGCGGCCCGTTCTGCCCGCAAAGCGGATGCCGAGGATGTGCCGGAAGACGAAGATGAGGTAATAGAGGAATTTGGCGTCAAAGTACACAGCGTAGGCAAACCCAAACGAACCTCGGCGGAGTACGAGAACCCCAAATCCAAAGTGGTCCGCAGACCTGCCCCAGATTCCGGCGCCACCCGCCGCATTCCCAAAGACTATACCCCCGGCAGAAGACCGAAGAAAGAGGCAGCCAGCTACGCTGATGATGAACCAGACTTTGCCAGAACTTCCAAGGCACCCGCAGAACGGAGACCCAAACCAGCCACCGGCAAAAACCTGAAAACCAAATCTGAGCACGTTTCCAAGAAAACGCCTCGGTCACCCAAAGGCTCCCTGCCCGCCAGAAACCCCAAAGCAGCCTCGGCCAGAAAACCAAAACCAGGCTCTGACCAGAAACCAACCAGAACCGCCGGTACCCGGGGCAAGGGCCGTAAGTAGTACTCCCGGCTCTTCTGGTGCCGAAGAATCTGCTTTGGCATTAATTTAGAAAGGGATAGCATTTTGAGCCTGAAATTCAATAATCAGGCTCAAAACGCTGTCCCTTTTTTGCAGATAAGCCTAAGCTGTAACAATTCAAACGCCAAAAGTAAACCTTAGAAAAGGCTTTGCAGGAATCTATGGATTGTGTATTTATAAATGTATATTTTACAGTTATATTTAGCAAAACAAGCCTAAAAGGGAAACTCGGTTGAATATGAACGGTACAAACCACATGAACTCCAGTAAATACCTGAAACTCCTCCTTGCGGTGACGCTCTTCCTCAGCGGATGGGCTGTGCCCGCACAGAAACTGAAGAAGAACCAGTTTGACAACCCGTTGGCCGCGCAACGCGCTGACCCGCACGTTTGGAAAGCTTCTGATGGCACGTATTACTTCATTTCCAGCGTGCCCGAGTACGACCGCATTGAACTACGGAAGTCCAAGACCATCAACGGCATAAAAAAAGCACAACCTGTGGTGGTGTGGCGCAAGCACACCAAAGGCCCCATGGGCAATCACATCTGGGCGCCTGAGTTGCACCAGATAGCGGGGAAATGGTACATCTACTTCGCGGCCGGTTCAGTGGAAGACAAATGGGCGATACGCAAATACGCTTTGTCTAATGCCTCGGCAGACCCCACCCAAGGCGAATGGAAAGAGGAAGGCGAGATTGTGAGCAAACCCAATCAGTTCACCTTAGATGCCACTACCTTTGAGCACAAGGGCCAACGCTACATGCTGTGGGTAGATCGGGCCTCTAACAAGGAGGTGAACACGGGCATCTATATCGCTAAAATGACTAGCCCCACCACGCTGGGTGACCAACAGGTAGTCATTACCCAACCAGAATATGCGTGGGAACGGAAAGGGCATAACGTAAACGAAGCTCCGGCTGTCATCATCCGAAACGGCAAGGTGTTCATGACCTTCTCGGCCAGCGCCACCGATGCCAACTACTGCCTGGGCTTACTCTGGGCAGATGAAAATGCCGACCTCCTGAACCCCACCTCCTGGCACAAATTACCCGAACCGGTTTTCTCCACCAACGAGGCGCTCAAGCGTTTCGGGCCGGGGCACAACAGCTTTATTGTGGCTGAGGACGGCAAAACCGACATTATGATTTACCACGCCCGCGACTATAAAGACATCAAAGGCGAGCCCTTGTATGACCCCAACCGCCATACCCGCGCCCGGGTCCTCAGATGGACCAAAGACGGCCTACCAGATTTCGGGCAAGAACTGAGTGACAATGAAATGGCGGTGAAAAAGGGAAAGAAACGGTAGTGTTATTTTGGTATTTATTGTTGAAAAGTAAAACAAGTGGTTTTTATTCTTTATCCATTTCTAGCCACAACTTCTCTTCATTTACCCCAAACGCATACTTCTTCAGTACTTTGGTTATTTCTATAAACGAAACAGAGGAGTTGACAGCTTCTTTTATAGTTTCACCTTCTGCAGATTGGGTAATAATATCGTCATCCTTGTCAACACAGCGGTTGATAGCTTCTTTAAGCTCCGCTATATTATAATTTCCTGTTTCCCTCCATTCCAGGGTAACGTCGAGCTTAGGGTTATAAAATGTGTTTGCCAGCAATCGAGTGATGAAGTCGTTCTTAAACTTTGCAGACTTGTAAAGATAATTCCACTTTACTCCTTTGCTGTCAAATGCAACGTTATTGTCATTTTGTTTAATAAGTCCAAAAGCCGTCGCTCTAGAATAGCCTTCCTCGCTTTGCATCAATTCTAACACTTCTTCATTATAAATCGAGATGAGCGGGAAGGTTGGTTTTTCCATTTTCTTTATTTTACGATTTGTGCCAACGGCCTCGTGTATGATACGTGCGAGGTCGTCGGCCTTAGCATGCCTCATGCACGAGATGTTATAGGGCGTTTTTCTTCTTTTTTATAGATAGAATTCTTGCGAAACAGTAAATTTTGCAGGGAAGAATATTCTCTCCTTACTGGAACTGTTAATCTTCTTTACTAAATCAGGAAGTAGGTATGTTGCCTTGAGAGTAGTGTCGTTGGCTAGTTCTAAGACCATGAATGGTTTGCCAATAGATTTCTTACTTGTTTTCCTTATTGCCTTTAGAATATCGAAGTCGCTGTATTTACTGTCAATCAACTTGTCCCAGTAGACAATGATTTTACCGTCTTTAATCGTGTATGGGTAGTAAAGCCAACACTCAGAAGAGTATGAAACATTAAGAGTATCCTTGTGTCGAGGTTCGAAATGCAAAGCTAGAGAGGCGGCGCTGTCGCTAAATTCAACCCATGTGTTTTGTTTCCTTTTTTGAACTACCTGCTCAATTTTCTGGAAGGTAACTCTGCCAGTATCCTGTTCTAAGCTGTATATTCTTTCTGTTGCCAGCGCCTTAGTCAGAGATGAAGCAAGGGTCGATTTGACTTGGTAATAAGTCAAAGAGGTACCAACTATCAGTATAAAAATAAGCTGTTTCAATTTTTAGTTTATTAATGCTCTATAACTACTGTAATAACGTAAAACTTAAATTTATTAGCACTATATGCGTTGGTGAACTACACAGCAAAGTAGGCTTCTATTTTCTTGTTAAAATATTGATAATTCAAAGAAATCCAACCTGACGGTGTTCTTGCCAGAAACCAAGGCGAGGTAACGGATAGTTGCGCTCTTCGCTTAAAAAGTCGTTCTTCGTCTAGAGTTTTACCCTTTCAACTTTTCGCCATGACGCCCTCTGCTTACGAAGAAAAGATTTTGCAGGAACTGCGGGAGTGGCAACAGCAGATGCAGAAGGAGCCGTCTTTGATGAACCAGTTCACTAGGGGCATGCAGCAGAAGTTGAACAGCTACATTCCAGAGAAAGTCCACAAGGCCATCACCGCTGCCATTAAACAGATGATTAGGGCGGTGCTGTTCGGGGCGAAGTATACCACCAGCAAATCCTTGCCGCCTGCTACCCTGGAGTGGAGGGAAGCGGCGGTTTTAGAACGCATTGACTTTTACAAGAAAACGGCCGCTGCCGAAGGAGGCATTACCGGGGCCGGAGGCATCCTGCTCGGCCTCGCCGATTTCCCCCTTCTGTTGGGCATCAAATTGAAGATGCTCTTTGACATTGCGGCCCTCTACGGCCACTCTGTAGAAGATTACCGCGAGCGGATTTACTTGTTACACATTTTCCAATTGGCCTTTAGCGGACAGCAACAGAAGCGCGAGGTGTACCTGCAGATGGTAGATTGGGAAACCCAGAAACTCCATCTCCCCGAAGACATTCACCAGTTTGATTGGCGTACTTTCCAGCAAGAATACCGGGACTATATTGACCTGGCAAAAATGGCGCAGCTCATTCCTATCATTGGGGCTCCGGTGGGCGCGGTGGTCAATTACCGGCTACTCCAGAAGTTAGGGATCACGGCCATGAACGCCTACCGCATGCGCTGGAAAGAACAATCTTTTCTGGATTTGCTTCCGCCAACAGATGCCTCTGGGCTCTGAGAAAATCTTACTTATGCTCTCCTTTTTTAACCAGTATGCCTCTCTATTTTTTAGGTATTTTCTTAAAAACAGCCTTAAAAGGCAAGTTCACCCTCAACTCATCTATCTAAGATTAGTCCTATCAAAAGCACGCTGCAACCATTAATATCTGGAAACGTTGCAAAGAGCAGCACTACTGGCGCGGCTGGTAAGTACTATCAGTAATATTATATGTCCCTAATCCTTACCACTATGAAAAAACACTATCCCTATAGTCTGGCCGTTGCGGCTCTGCTATTGTTTAATTCCTGCGCCACCAACCCGGTTACCGGTAAACGGGACATCAACTTTGTGTCTGAAGAACAAGAGATTGCCATGGGCTTGCAGTCAGATCCCGAGATTGTGGCCCAGTTCGGCTTGGTGGAAAATCCAACGTTGCAGCGCTTCATCCAGGAGAAGGGCTCCCAAATGGCCGCCATTTCGCACCGCCCTAACCTGAAATATGAATTCAAGATTGTAGATACTCCGGTGCTGAACGCCTTTGCGGTGCCCGGCGGCTATGTATATTTTACCCGGGGCATTATGGCGCACTTTAACAGTGAGGCGCAGTTTGCCGGGGTATTGGGCCATGAGATAGGGCACATTACGGCCCGGCACTCGGCGCAGCAGCAAAGCAAATCTACCATAGCGCAAGTTCTGCTCATGGGCGGTATGATTGCCTCCCCTACCCTGGCCCAATACGGCAATGAGCTTTCACAGGGGGCCAGTCTTTTGTTCCTGAAATTCGGGCGCGATGATGAGCGCCAGTCAGATGAGTTGGGCGTGGAATATTCCACCAAAATTGGGTATGACGCCAGCCACATGGCAGATTTCTTCCAGACCTTGCAGCGCCAGACGCAACAAAGCGGACAGGAAGAGATCCCTACGTTCATGTCCAGCCACCCTAACCCCGGCGACCGTTATAACACCGTGCACCAATTAGCCGACCAGTGGAAAAAGCAAACCAACGCCACTAACTTGAAAGAGGGTCGGGACAGCTATCTGCGCATGCTGGAAGGTTTGATTTACGGCGATGACCCCAAACAGGGCTTCGTGGAAAATAACATCTTTTACCACCCAGAGCTGAAATTCCAGTTCCCTATTCCCACCGGCTGGCAACACCAGAACACCCCGCAACAGGTGCAGATGGCCCCGCAGGACGGCAAAGCGATGATGTTTTTGCGTCTGGCCCAGGGCACCTCGTTAGAAGCTGCTGCCCAGAAAATGCTCACCGACAATCAACTGCAAGCCATTGAATCTAAGCAAGTGACCGTAAATGGCTTGCCTGCTTTGGCCGTTATGGCGCAACAGGCTCCCCAACAGCAGCAGCAGCAACAAGCCCAGCAACAGCAAGCGGCTCCCATTCAGGCATTGAGTTACTTTATTCAGTACGGAGGCATGATTTACAACATTACGGGTGTCTCCGCGGCTACTGATTTCAATACCTATTTCCCGGCGTTCAGTGCCACCGCCCAGAACTTCCGCCAACTTACCGACCAGGAAAAAATCAACCGCAAGCCCGAGGTAGTGCGCATCAAAACCGTCAAAACACCGGGCACGCTGTCTCAGGTGCTTCGGTCCTACAACGTGCCAGACAAACGTCTGGAAGAAATGGCCATTCTCAACGGCATGCAGTTAACTGACAAGATAGCCGCTAATACTTTGATTAAAGTGGTTCAGAAGTAACACCCTCCACATCGGCCTTAAAGGAAAGCCGCTTCTGAGAAGGAGCGGCTTTTTATTTGGGAGGTGTTTTCTCAAGGGTAATACCAAATAGTACTTTGGTTCAAGTTGCTGGCGCGAGCGTCCCGCTCGCGCCAGCAACGGTACGGATACCGACAATCCATTCTATAATGTTGACTGTCTCCGTTCATTTAATTCCTGAAGTTCTGGGTAATCATTAACCGCCGGTCGCTGCCTTGCAGCACGCCAATACCTACCCGGCCAAACTGAGTTCGCAGAATATTGGCGCGGTGCCCCGGCGAGTTCATTAAACCATTATGCGCAATGTCTAGGGTTGGAGCTAGCGCCAGATTCTCCCCGGCCCACCTGAAGGGGACGCGCGCTTTCCTGATGCGGTCAAATGGGCTCCAGCCTTCGGGGGTGTAGTGGGAGAAATAGCCGCGCCGGAACATGTCTTCAGAGTGCAGGCGGGCTACGCGACGCAGAGAGGTATCGGCGGCAAGCGGTTTCAGGTTTTCTTTGGCGCGTTCTTCGTTAACCAGTTGCAGCATTTCGGCCTCCAGGTCTGGGCGAGGCTTCATGCTGGTGACTTTGTAGGGCAGTTCAATCATCTCATCAGAGCCGGGCTGCACCGTAAGTTTGCGCATGGTGCGGTTCATGGCTTCGCCGAAGACGGGCGTTAAGGCCATTTCGGCTTTGTCTGAAACGGTAGATAATTGTGACGCCAACCGGCTTTCCTGCACCTCGTCCTGCACGCCCTGCGGCAACGGGAATGCGGTGAGCAATACCACTACAATAATGGCGGTCACCAGGCCGCTGAAGAAGCCGGGCAACAAGCCCAACACCTGATTCCCCCTGTTGCGGTGAATGGTAGACGGAAGTTGGGCAAGCACCCATTCGCCCAGCATCTGAATAAAAATACTGGCCAGTAACGCCACCAGAAAAAAGGAAATGGGCAATAACCACAGCTCGTTCCAGTCCACCACCGTACCCAGCCAATCTGCTACGTACGGGTACAAACTCAACCCAATGAGCAGACTGCCCACCCACCTGATCAGATCCAGCATTCCGTAGGCAAACCCACGGTACCAACCGGTCCAGAGATTGGTGAGCACGATAAACAAAAGAAGGAGGTCTATATAGTTCATAGGCTTAGATGCGGTGACGTACCTTTGCTGAAAATGGCCCGAAGCACCGGCTCATTTGTTTTCTTTTACCGCTGTCTGCCTTATTCTGTTACCCAACTAATGCGGTAAAGCACGGGATAAGTACTGTATTTAGTCTCCTTCCGGCGCCATTCCCGTATATCTTTCCATAAAACAACCGCATACATGGACAAGAAAACAGTCATTCATGACGAAGATGATTCCAGGTTTTACATAGACTTGGACGGAGAAGAGGCCGAACTCACGTACTCTATCACTGAGAAAAGGGAATTTGACCTAGACTATACGTTTGTGCCCGAAGGCTTCCGCAACCGGGGCCTGGCCGATCAGTTAGTGAAAAACGCCCTGGACCACATACGCGCCCAGAAAATGAAATTTGTGGCGTCTTGTCCCGTGGTGGAAGCCTACGTAAAGCGGCACCCCGAATACAAAGAATTCATGTCTGAAGGCTAACCTTAACGCTCCAAAATAGCCCAGTTGGTGATACGCCGATTTAGAGGTTGTTTTCCAAAAACGGCCTTAAATCAGCCAGGCTATTTTACGTACGTGCGCCCACGCAAATGAAAGCCGATAGCAAAACTTGTAGTACCTTCGCGTTTCTACTATGCGTACGCTTTCAACCATGAAAACTATCTCCATCATAGGAACCGGGCTTATTGGCGGTTCGGCTGCGTTAGACCTCAAAAAAGCTGGTTTCGCGGCCGAACTGATTGGGGTGGAACAGAACCCCCAGAACGCTGCCCAGGCGGTGGAAATAGGTTTAGTGAACCGGGTGCTGCCTCTGCCCGAAGCCGCCGCGCTTTCAGATGTCATTCTGGTGGCTATTCCGGTGACGGCTATTCAGAAACTGTTGCCTTCCCTGCTGGACCTAGTGCCGCCGCAGACGGTAGTCATTGATCTGGGCTCCACTAAAAGTCTCTTGTGCGAAGCTGTGAAAACGCACCCCAACCGTGCCCAGTTTGTGGCCGCCCACCCCATTGCCGGTACTGAGAATTCGGGCCCCACCGCCGCGCTGGAAGGGCTGTACCAGGGCAAGATGAACATTATCTGCGAGAAAGAACTCTCTTCCGCTCACGCGTTGGCTACCGCCGAGGCACTCTTTTCGGTGCTGGGTCTGAACACCATCTACATGCAGCCCGAGGAGCACGACAAGCACGTGGCCTACGTGTCGCACCTGTCGCACGTGAGTTCGTTTCTGCTGGGTTTAACGGTGCTGGACGTAGAGAAAGACGAACGAAACATCTTCACCCTGGCAGGTTCTGGTTTCGCGTCTACGGTGCGTCTGGCCAAAAGCTCGCCAGATATGTGGGCTCCCATCTTTGAGCAGAACGCCCATTTCCTGAGCCACGCCCTGGGCGAGTACATCAAACATTTGCAGCAGTTTCAGCAGTGCCTCCAGCACGGCCAAACCGACCAGTTGTACCACATGATGCAACAGGCCAACCAGATTAGACCAGTATTGGATGGTATTGCGCAGTCGGCTCCGGTGAAGTAACGCTGTTTTGAAGGTGTTTTCTGTAAACCAAGTCTGAAACAGAATATACCGGTTGCATCCATTTCGGGATATCCCGTTGCTTTTCTGTATTTGTACTGAATTTGAGAAATCAGCCCAAAATAGGGCAGTAGGTTCCTGCTTTGCTTAACCTCACCCTTCTTCTCCCGTACGCTTTTGGAAAGAACATTTTACCAGACAAAACCGGAGCGCGATGGCTATCACTGATTTTCTGAATAAGATCAAAAAAGAGTGGGAAGTACTAAAGGGAGAGGAATCCAAAGACAAGTTTTTCTACAACGAGAACACGTACCCAGACGAAGCCTCCGCCCGCCAGGAGTTCACCCGCACCAAGCAGAAACTGTTTGACGTGAACAGTTGGTCTACCCTGACCGGCGTCAACTCCACTTTTCAGCTCTATGATAAGCAAGGGCATCCGTCCAACGCGACCAAAGTGCGGGTGGGAGATTTCATGCAGATCATTCTGCCTGCCTCACCCATTGAGAACTGGGTGAGCGTAATTGAAGTAGTGGAGGAAGAAGACGCCGCCCAGTTTGTGGTACGCCCCTGCCCTAAACCCGAACCACAAAAAGACGCCCTGGATGGCGACGAAGTAAAACATTTCTTCACCGATGACGCCACCAGCACCTTCCGGGTAGTGCGCGAGGGTACCAAGATCATGGGTATGGAAATTGGCCGAGACGAAAAACCCAATAACCAAGGCGAGCAATCGGGTGGCCGCGCCGTCCTGAACACGCTTATCTCAGCCGGCGGCTGGGCTGGTTTTCAGACGCTGCAATGGGGTAAGATCACGCGGTATTACGTGCATTTAGAGGAGGGAAAATAGGCAAAGCCAAAGCAGAGAATGGACCTTGGAAAGGAAAAAAGATTTATCCTTTCAGCATCAATCTGCTTTCTTAGGCCGAAATCTGCCTAGCATGAGGTTGACGTTTATGCCGCCGTACTGCACTTTTCGGCTGTAGTGAAATTCTCCGCCAAGGCTGAAACCCAACGAATGCCATGGACAAACAATCATTTCCCCACGGGCACTTAGCCCCAGGAGATGATAGGTCTTGCTGTCATACTCAAAAGATGAACTGGTGATGATTCCACCAAACCCTCCATTTTTTGCCCGCTTAATGTTGTAGGGCATTTCATAACGAACATAGGCGGGCCCTGCGGTAAAAGAAAACCCGATGCCGTTGCTCACATACCTTACCTTTCCTAGAGAAAAATTAAATTCTTCAAGATGATGTTTGGGCTGATCGTTGCCAAACAAGGCAGTACTTGGCCCAAACCTTGTCTCATGGAATTCTGTCAGGTAAACCCGCGCCGCCCAAACCAAATCCTTTCTGGTCTCCCGCACAAAGGAACCGTTGGCTACCGTCTTTGCCTTGGAATCAACAGGAAACAGGGATCCCAGTTGCCCAAAGTTTCGGGCCTGCTTTACCCCGGTAGAATCCTGTGCCCAACAGAAGGTACCTGACAGTAACAAGCTAAAGATCGCTACTACTGCTCTCATGCGTTTGGGGTTAAGTTTATTTCTACTTTGGAGGAAAACTATCTAAACGGAATCTGGTAAAAACCTATTATTTTATAAGTGTCATTAGCAACAATTTCAAAGTAAGAAAAAGCCCTTTATTGTACGCCCGGCCAGAGGTCACGAACTTACTAAGCCATCACCTTCCCATTTTCCAACCGTAACACTTCGGTGACGCAGTCCGGGATCTCGCCTGGATAGTGCGTCACATACAGCAGGGTGGTACTGCTTTGGCTACAGATTGCGTCTACAATCTGCTTAAAGCGCGTCTGCTGCCGGTCGTCCATGCCCTGGCAAGGTTCATCCAAAATTAGTAGCGGCGGGTGCTTGATCAAAGCGCGGGCCAGCAGGCAGAGCCGCTGGGTGCTGGCAGACACCCTTCTGAGCGATTTCTGGGCCTCTTCGGCAATACCCAGCAACTCTAGCCATTGCCTGGCTTTTGCCGCATTGGCGGGTTGACTTTTCCTGAACAGCCCCAGCGTATCATAGAGGCCGGACTCTACCACCTGCAAGCAGCTCTGCTGGTGCGGAAAAAACTGAAACAACTCTGGAGACACAAACCCGATTTTCTTTTTGATGTCCCAGATGGTTTCGCCGGTGCCGCGCTGGCGGTCAAAAAGGATCAGGTCTTTGGAAAATGCCTGCGGATTATCGCCGTTGAGCAAACTCAGCAGCGTGGTCTTTCCGGCGCCGTTGTGACCCAACACTGCCCAACGCTCTCCCTGCCGCACGTGCCAATTTACCCCATCCAGCACCGTCTTGTCGCCGTAGGTCACCGTTACATTTTTCAGCTCGGCTATAGTAGAAAACTCCGGCGGCTCCTCCCCTGACAACAGCTCCGCCAGCAAATCTGCATTAAAAGCACCCTTGCTTTGGTCTTCTGTTTTCAGGGCCTTAAACAATGCTTTGGGCTGCGCCGACAAAATCTGGCCTTTCTCCAGATGCGCTACATGCGTGATTACTTCCGGGATTTCCTGAGCAGAAGTTGCCAGAATAACCGTTACGCCCGAGGAGGTAATTTCTTGTAGGAGAGCGTTGAAGGCGGCCCGGGTTTCTACATCCAACCCCGTCAGGGGCATATCCAGGAGGAGCAATTTTGGGTTCTGGAGCATGGCGGCTGCCATGAGTAACCGCTTGGTCTCCCCATTTGAAAGCTTGATTAGTTGCTTCTGCAGCAATTCCGTGAGACGGAAAGAAACGATCACCTGGGCATACGTCCATTTAGAAGGGGCTCCGCCGGTTGGCTGCACCGAGGTCAGGTATTCTTCCACAGTAGGCGCGTCTTCTGCCTCGGTGGAATGGTAGCGTTGCTGGTAGTAAAAGTCGTGGGTGTTGGAAGAGAAGTTCTTGAAGGCGTGCTTCTGCCCCACCATAGCCAGCAAATTACGGAAGGAAAAGAAGATATCTGGGGCTGCCTGCTTTTCCAGAAACTCCTCATAAAATCCATAACGCACCTGGCCGCCCATCACGCTCAGTTTACCGGCAATGGCCTTGAGCAAGGTGCTTTTCCCCGAGCCACTCTCGCCCACCAAGGCCCATTGTTCACCGGGTTGCACCTCAAACGAAAGGTCACGAAAGAGAACTTGATTTTGATGTTTGATGGTGACGTTCTGGAGGGATAGGAATGGACGAGACATGCGCTGAAAGTTGATCTACCCGCTTGTAAAGACTCAGCGGTATCTGAAAGATAACAGATTCAGGCTGCCAAACCAATTCTAAAACCTCTGAATAGGCTATAAACGTTTCTGGCCTGCTTTCAGGAAAGCAGGCCAGAAACAAAGTCTACAATGAAAAAACCGAAAGAAGCATTAAACGGGCAAAGCCTCAGAGTACACTTTTCCGAACCTATCGGTCACTTCAATCTTAATCTGTTTGGCTCCCGCCGAGGGTTTGGCCCAGAACAAATGATCTGTCATGGTGGGATCCACGAACTTGTGCTTGGCAGGCAGATCTGGTCCGGCGTGCAGTTGCACCGAGAGCGGGTCCAGGCCCGTTTCCTGTTTCATTTCGCCTTTGCGTACGCCGTCTTCAAACCAGGTCACTTTCCACTCCGGGTCCCAGTTCCAGACGTTGACCACGAACTCCTCGGGGCGGTCCTTCACGGTGCCTTTCGGGTAGATCCTGAACTGATGGTCGCGGTCATGACCTACTGATTTGTAGTACCATTTCATCTCGGAACCATTCACCTCGTACACGCCGTAGCCGCTGGGTGAACCGTCGGTACAGATGGGACCCGTCCACCAGGCACCGCACACCGCTCCGTGGGTGTGTTCAATGATTTCGCCCTCTATCACTTTCTCGCAGATGTGCGTGTGGCCTGACATGATGTGCGCTTTGTAGGGCTTCAGCAGGCGGTACAGTTCCTTGCGGTTAGACACCACGCCACCCAGTGACTCATCTTTGAGCTTCATGCGTCTTTTCTCACCGCTGTTCACCGGAATGTGCACCGAGACCACCACCATGCTGCCCGGCTTCACATAACTTAAATCCTGCTCCAGCCACTGCAATTGCTTCTCGGTGAGATAGCCAATGTAGCGTTTGGCAGTGCCTATGAAGAAGACATCGTCCAGTACCACGTAATGCACCTCGCCCCGGTTAAAGGAATAGTACGTGGGGCCAAAAAGTTTCGTAAAAGTGTCAGCAGAGCCGTCATCGGTGCGGGCGGTGAGATCCATGTCGTGGTTGCCTATGACCTGGTAAAACGGGATGCCTGAGATCCCGATGGCTTTCTGGTAATCCTCGAACAACTCAAACTTGTCCCACACCAGGTCTCCGCACCCGATGCCATGAAAAAGCGTGTCTTTGCCGTAGCCGTCCACCAGTTTCTTCAGATCCGGCGCTGATACGTTCACCAGTTCCTCGGCGTCTTTCTTGTTGATCATCTGCGGATCGGCCCATACCACAAAATTGTGCCTGGAATCGTCCTGCGTTAGTTTCTTCAACTCAAAATCAGCGGTGAAACTGGACTTACCGGCCGGAATGGACTGGTAGAATCTTGCCACGCCTTTTTCCTGCGGAATTTCGTAGCCGCGTGGCACGGAGATGTACACAAACCGCGCGGTGGCGTTGCTTTCCAGAGTGTACTTACCGGCATTATCGGTGGCCACCATATTGATGCCATCAGAAACCACCACCCCAGGGATTCCCTTGCCGCCGGATTGCACCTTTCCTTTGATGCCCACTGCGGACAGATCAACTTTTTGGTCGGTGGCTTTTTTGATGGCTTGCGCCTGTACAGCGCCCATGGGCAAGGTTAACCCAAGGCCTAATGTGCCAATACTCTGAAGGAATTTTCTTCTAAACATGTGATTATTGAGGGAATGTGTTATTGAGAGAATGAATGATTGAGGGAATGAGAGAATAATGCTCCAGTTTGTAGATTCCGTGGTAATCCCGTTTTAGGTGTGTTTTATTGAATTCAGCCCGAAAAAGACAATGGCATTTGAAATGAACGTTCTTCTAGTTCGCCCACAAGATCCTTTCAGGATGAAAAGAAGAAAAGGGCCGAAGGGCTCACTTGTGAATGAGCTTACCGAAAGGCACTTATTTCCAGGCCAGTTTTTTCACCTTCTCCAGCAGCAGTTCAGGTTCGTTGGTGGTGATGAAATCTGCTTTGCGCTCTAGGAGCCAGTCCATCATATCTGGGGCATTCACCGTCCAGGAGTTAACGGTAAGGCCGAGTTGATGGGCTTCTTCTATCCAGTGGGGATTCTTCTTCAGAACGCTTTGGTTGTAATCAAACCCGTACAGCTTGTCTTTGGCCAGTTCGGCAGGGGCTTTCTCGCCGTTAAGATAAGCTACTTTAGCAGAAGGCTCCAGTTCCTGTACTTTCCGGCAGATGGCATAGTCAAAGCTGATGTAATCTACCCAACCCTGAGCCTTGTGTTTCTGCACCGTTTCCACCACTTTACGGGCCAGGGCTTGTCCCCGCTCCTTACCGATAGCGGAGGGTTTGATCTCCAGAATCAGTTTGGTTTTATTCTGGTGGAGGCCCGCTTGCAAATACGCATCCAGCGTAGGCAAATACTCACCATTGGGCAGCTTCAATTTTGACAGTTCGGCGGCCGGTGTTTTCTCAATGTGGATGCCGTTTACCTCATGGTCATGGTGTACAAACAGCACCGAGTCTGATGACATGTGCACGTCAAACTCGCTCCCAGCGCAGCCCAAATTAATGGCGTGCTGCAAAGCGCCAATGGAGTTCTCAGTGGCCCCGGTGTTCTTCCAAGCGCCGCGGTGGGCAATGACCCGATTAGTAATGAATTCATCTTTCACTATCCGGAAGGTGTTTTGCTGCCCGTTGCCAGTTTCCAGCACCAGATCAAGCCACTTGGTTTGTGGTTGGGCAGCCGCAGCTTTCTTTACCCGTAGGGTGTTGTCTTTGCTTAACTCAAACTGCTTGGCACTCTCTCCTACCAGTTTCACCTTGGGGGTGGTACCCTTCGGAAGGCCGACAACTTTCCCAACCGCTAAGTTGGTAGCAGAATAGGTGAAGTTAGTAAGGGTGAGGCCAGATTGCGCCATAATTTCACTGCTAAAGAAAACTCCTGCGAACAGAAGAAGGAAGCGTAGTATTTTCATAAATATGGATGCGAATGGAAAAGGTTTTCAGGCTGCTTTCTAAAAAAACAGCCTGAAAACAGGATGATGGATTTAGCTCTCTATAGAACCGGGCGCAAGCAAGCTGGCGGGTTCTTCCTGGTGGTAAGCCTTAGTTCTGATACACCGCAATATCATCAAAGGCCAGACGACCATTCCGTACGGTTGTAGTAGTTGGGCCTAAGCCTACCTTCACAATTCTGAACCGAACAGGTCCTGCAATATCCATTAAGAAAACAGCGGTTTTCTCTGTACTGCTGGCATCGGTGATGGTAGGTCCTGTTTGGGTCCAGGTGGTTCCCTGGTCCTGGGAGTACTCTAATCGCCAGGTACTGGACGGATCATTGTAATACGCGCCGTAGAGCATGGTTACCTTAGAGGCCCCGTTGGGCACGTCAAAGTTCATCTGCACGTAGGCATCAACGGTCAACTGCTGCTGCATCCTGATGCCGTGTTGCCCGGTGAAGCGATCCCGACCTGCGGTGTTGCCTAAAATTGTCTGAAAAAGCTTCCAGGAGCCGGTGGTCACAGTGATGTTGTTGTCAATGGCGGGCATGGTATAGCTGCCTTTGGTTGCTTGCGGCACGGCCTCAAAGCTCTCTGGGAAGCCTTCGTAGATAGGGCCACTAGGATCCTTCACATCTGCGATACTGCGCAACCAGAACTGCACTACCGGTTCTGCCCCGCCCCGCATGATGATGGGAATACCGGTGTAGGAAGCACTGGCATAGATTCTACGGTTGGCGAAAGCAGCGGTAGATTCAGTATGTAATACTACTGTTCTGTCCCCTGCTACCAAGTTCCTGTCACCATTGAAAGTAGCTGTAGCCGCCGGAGTTGGAGAGACGTTACCCGCCACAATCCGCACCAAGGTGCCTTCATATTCCTGGGCATTCTCCACCAGTTCTTCCAGAGTTACTTCCCTTACGTGCACCTTTGCATTTGCCGCCACTTTGGTAATGGCCGTTGGTGCCAAACCCGTAATCTGTAAAATGCCGTTGTTCTGCGTGAGCGTTGTTCCGGTAACATCTACCACCACAGAATCGCCAATGGCGTACGAGGAGGAACTTCCACCCTGCACATTCAAGGTGATGCCTCTGAGTTCGCCCCTGCGGTGGTTTTGTATCACTATATTTGAACCGCCGCCCGGTACGTTCTGGCCTGCCGCATCTGAGATGACCACGCCCAGAATCTGGTGGGCACCCATCATCTGGTCAGGGCCAAGAGTTACATCATTACCCCTGTACATACCGCGTACATCTTCCAGAGAAATGATGGGGCTTGGGGTGCCTATTGCATTGTTCACGTCTTCTTCTAAACACCCGGTAAACACCAGGGCGCATAGCAAGCTGAAAAGGGAAAATAGTTTATTTTTCATGGGTATGATTCTTGAAATGGCACGTGTGTGCGGTTCATCACTTATTCCTGCCACCAGACTTTGGTATTGATGTTATCTGGTCCTTGCTCTGCCACGGCGGCCCGGTAGTTCTCCTGGTTCAATGACTGAACATACAAGGGGTAATTTAAGCGGGCGGGCATTACACCACCGTTCTGTAATCCTGGTCCCTTTGGTAAATTGGGATGTCCTGTTCTGCGGTATTCAAACCACTGCTGGAAATCGGTGAAGAACAGGGTGTAATATTTTTGTAGGTGGATTTGCTCCAGCTTGGTGTTAAAGTCATAAGTCTCATCCCATTTGATATCGGCACTGGTCAGGTAATCGGCGGGAACCGGTACCCCCCAGAAAGTAACCGCGTTGGTCACGCCTCTTTCATAGTAAGTTTTGGCACTGCTGGAAATGAAGCCTCTTATGGCGCATTCTGACAAAATAAACTGCACTTCTGGGTAATTGAGAATATTGCCCAGGCGAGGCTCTCTGGCAAGTTCAGCTTTGTATCTTGATTGGCCTTCGGGAACGCTGGTTACGGGATAACCGCTCTCTATTCCGGAGTAAATACCTTCATACGTGGTGGCCCACAGCGGCAGGCGCGGGTCATTCCATTGCACCAGATTGTTCACGAAGAATTGGCTCAGGGAAGAAGCTCCGTTGAAATCATACGCCCGCCAGTTATGGAAAGTGGTCTGGTACGGAACGGTGCCGGTAAACCTGAGGACAGCAGACTCTTCATTGGAAGCCATGATGGGGTACTCAGCCGGATTCTCCTCTACCATTTCCCGTATCTTGGCCGCGGCTGTTTTTCCACCGACAATAGGTTCTGTTCTGTTGGAAACCCTCAGCAGCAGGCGCAGATACAAGGAGTTCCCGAATTTGCGCCAAAGGGCTGCTTTTCCTCCATACAAAGGATCCATGGTGCCTTGCGCAGCGGTCAAATCTGCTCCTGTCTTTAGGTAGACGTTTGCAGAATCAAGTTTCCGGAAAAGATCAGCGTAGATGACTTCCTGTTTGTCAAACTTAGGCATATACTGCCCAGACCGGCCTTGGATAGCCTCTGAATAAGGCACATCGCCGAAGGTATCTGTGATAAGCGAGTTCACCCAGGCATCCAAGATGAGGGAGATACCCATAAAAGTCTTATTGCCGAGTTGCTCGCCACCGGTGTACATGTCCCTAATGTTGGTAAGTTGGGTGTACCAGTTGTTCCACATGTAGTCCGCCTCGGCGGTACGGATGACGTAGCGGTGAATTTCGTCTGAGTTCACCAGCGTCACGTGCACCTGCATGAGCTCATTGGTGAGGCGCATGGCGCGGTCCAGGTTGCGGGTTACCAGGTCAGTGATGGTGGGGGCCAACAGGTTTTCTGGCAACACATTCGCGCTTTGGTTGGGGTTCTCGTTCATCTCCTCAAACCCTTCGGTACACGAGGAAACCACGCCCAGGCCAACTGCGGCTAAGAGAACAAGGCTGTATAGTTTAAATCGTTTCATGTTCTGTTTCTTCACTGTTTTTCTAAATACAGGCTAAATACCAATGGTGAGGTTAACCCCCATGCTTCTGGTGGCGGGGAACTGCCCCAATTCAAATCCGGGGTCAATGGTACCGTTGTTCAGGGTCCCGAATTCTGGGTCAAAGGCAGGCCAGTGGGTGATCATGAACAGATCACGACCATACACGCCAATGGAAGCTCTCTGTAGTCTGAGACGTTTCAAGAGATTGGCAGGCACATTGTAGTCAATGCGGGCTTCGCGGAGTTTGATAAAATCTGTGCTGAACAGGTTACCTTCCACATTGTCACGGCCGAAGTGCCCGCTGTAGTAAGTCCAGATGTCTTCAGCAATCACATCATTTGGCCGGAAAGAACCGTCTCCCGTTTGAATCACCCCATTCCCGATAATACCGTTGTAGCGGCCCGGAATGGTCTTTTTAAGTTTACCGGCCTCAGCCAGTACCGAGTGGGTAAGGGAATACGCCTTCGCGCCGAACTGTCCGTCAAACAGAACGTTCACGCTAAACTGTTTGTAGCGGAACTGGTTGCCCAAGCTGGCTCTCCATTTAGGCATGGCGTTGCCCAACAGAATCATTTCATCGCCTAGCAGCGGATAGCCGTTTTCGTAGATAATCTGCCCGTCTGGGGCACGCAGGTAGCCTCTTCCGTAGATGTCACCCATGGTTCCGCCGGGGCGGGCTTCTACTGAGCCACGTCCGCCAGGGCCTCTCTGCAACTGGTAGGTCAAAAGGCTGTCGGCTAGCTCCACAATTTTGTTACGGTTGGCCGTGAAGGTACCCGTGATTTCCCAGCTAAAGCCCTGGTCATTTCTGAAAGGAGCTCCGTTCGCCTGAATTTCAATTCCCTGGTTTTGTACTTCCCCGGCATTTAAGGTGGCGAAGTTATAGCCGGAGGCACGGTCAATAGGCACTGGCAGAATCTGGTCAAAGGTTCTGCTGCGGTAGAGGGAGACATCTACGCCTAATCTTCTCCTAAAAAACCGCACATCTGCTCCTACTTCAAAGCTCTGGGTGTTCATGAAGTTCAGGTTGGGATTAGCGATGGTTCCTGGATTAGACAAACCGCCCGGAAAACCGGCTTCGGTGGCGTAGGTGAAGGACGTTTGGTAAGGTCTGGTGGAACCACTACCTACTGCCGCTACAGAACCTCTCAGCTTCACGAAAGAGACCGCCTCTGGCATAGGAATCAATTCAGAAATCACGGTACTGACACTTGCCGAAGGATAGAAGAAGCCCAGGTTACGGTCCACGCCAGGGGTGGCCAGGGTACTGGCCCAGTCCTGCCGGGCGGTCAAGTCCAGGAACAGCCATTCATTATAGCCCAGGGTGGCTAAGCTGTATAAACTGTTCACCGCAAACTCAGCACGGTACGGGAAAGCCAAAGGCACTACCGCACTGTTCGCGAAAGTGAAAATCTGCGGATAGGATAACTGATCTGCCCTTAGTTCATCGCGGTTATAGCGGTTACTCATCCGGCTTCCTCCTAGGGATATACCAAAGTCAAAGCGGTCGCTCACTTCACGCCCGTACCGTAGCAAGAAATCGCTGTTTACCTCCTGAGAGAAGATATTCTGGGTACGGAACATGCCTTGCTTGAACTTCTCAGTATCCATAGGCCGCTGCTGCGAACGGGCCTCATAGGAGTAGTCCAACGCGGTGCGCACCATCAAGCTCAAGTTCTTGGTGAAGTCATAAGTGGCCATCACGTTCCCGGTGATGGAATGCCGGTTAGACTTGTTGAGCATCTCATTGGCAATGAGGTAAGGATTGTCCACCAAGCTGCTGAAGGGATAGTTCTGCAAAACCCCTTCCCTGCCCGGCTGCCAGTATTGCTTCAACCAGTTCAAGTCGGCGTTAGGCACCTGGAACATGAGCCAGTACATCAATGACTGATTGTTGTATCCGGTAGACGGGAGATTGTCTGTGTATTTGTTGGTGTAGTTGATTTTGGTGGAGATGCGCAGTTTATCCGTCACCTTCTGGTTCACCGATAAGGCTACTGTGTTGCGGTTATAGCCTGTGTTAGGGATAATCCAGGTATTCTTGAGGTTTGTAAACGAGAAGCGAGCCTGGGTCCGGTCAGTGCCGCCATCTAGCGTAATACTGTTGGTAAACGTTTTTCCGGTCTGGAAGAAGTCTTTCCGGTTGTTTTCATAGGGCACCCAAGGGGTTCTTTCCGCGCCGGTGGTGCGGGTTACCGGATCATACTGGAAAAACATCTGTCCGTCAAACTTCGGCCCCCAAGCCGAGCTGGTGCTGCGCGTGCTGGGACCGTCTTCCGTGGCCAGAAATGAATAGTAATTATCACCGTTCACGCCTTGTCCGTACTCATACTGGTAATCTGGCCAGCGCGAGATAGTCTCAAAAGCCGTGTTGGAGTTGATAGTCACGCCTATTCCCTTGTCACGGGGACGGCCGGATTTGGTAGTGATGATAATGGCCCCGTTGGCTCCGCGGGAACCGTATAAGGCAGTTGCGCCCGGTCCCTTCAAGACACTCACGCTTTCAATATCCTCGGGGTTAATGTCATTCAAACCAGACCCGAAGTCTACCGGTGATTCGCCCTGCAGATAAGCGCTGCTACCGGTTCCCGTCTGCCGGTTGGTTCCGCCCAGCACCACGCCATCTACTACTATCAAGGCATCACTCTGTCCGCCCAGGTCGTTCTCACCCCGCAAGATAATCCTGTTGGAGCCGGCTGGTCCGCCGCCAGATTTGATTAGGTTCAGGCCCGCCACTCTACCAGCCAAAGCATCGGTCCAGTTATTAGGAAGGGCATTCGTCAGTTCTTCACCCTGTACCTCGGTCACGGCAAAACCTAATGCTTTCTCCTCGCGCTCAATACCCAAAGCGGTCACTACTACTTCCGTCAGTTGCTGACTGTCCTGTACCAGGTTGATGGCAACGTTAGCTGCATCCTGGGTGAAGGTTCTTCTAAGCGAGGTATAACCCACAAATGAGAAAACCACTTCCACTCCTCTTGGGACCTGTATGGAAAAAGTACCGTCATTGTTGGTGGCACCCACGGCGGTTCCGTTGGTGGTAATCACCACGCCCGGCATCGTTCCCATTTCTGAGGAAGATACGGTTCCCGAGATTCTTACCCTTTCGGTTTGTTGAGAGCGTATTGTCGCATTTGTTTGAACTAAAGGCAGCATTTTGCCTGCATTATTGATTCTGTTGCTAGCTTGGTTAGGCAACGCTTTAGCCAGCAGGGCTGGAGATACCTGCTGATTTCTTTCTGTGAGATGAGATTTAGGAAGTACTTGCGCTTGGGTCATTGGCATGAAGGCCAATAACGAAAGGCCCAGAAGTACCTTTTGGGGGAATTGGTTTATCCTCATATTAGGAGGCAGTAAACGTGTTCTCATAGGTGTGTTGTCTGTAAAAAGGGATTGTGCTAGGAGTGTGCGAAGAATAAGTATTGCCACTAGAGTTGGTGGATCGCGTAAAGCGTACTGATGGCCCTAATTCACTACTTTGCCTGAGAATTGGGTACTCTTGCATCTACATGTATTGAACAAAGTTTTTGCTGTACAAAAGTAGTTTGTCTATTCCTGAGAGGCGGTAAAGGAAGCGTTACCTTATTGTGAACCTTTCGTTACCGTAATGTTTTGGGAAGCGCGAGAAGGAGAGTATGCAATTGATTATGAATGTATTTATAAAAAATAGACTGGAAGCGAAGAGCTGTTTTAGAGAGGATTATGCTTCAAAGCTGTGGTTCTTATCCTATAGGGAAAATGAGAACAAGACATATATCGCCCCTTTGATGGGGGATGACAAGGAAGTGGGAAGAGGCAATGATACATGCTTCAGAGAACGTTGAAATGACTCCCGGTAATACCTATTCAGCAGGAGTAATCATCCCCCTACCCCCTTCAAAGGGGGACGGAATGCGTGAGTGTTTTAAGTGGAAAATGGACAGTTGAGAATTAAAGCCTCGAACCCTTATACCTTTCTTGTCTTAGTATCTGTGCCATTTTCTTAAAGCCAAGCTAAAAACGAAAAGCCTTATAAAGCAAATGCCCCACTCTATGGCTGGAGCGGGGCATTACACAACACAAACGAAACGAACTATAAACAAACTAAAATTAACGCTCACACAAATAGATTCAGGAAGTCTTGCTTGCCGTTGAGGTACTCGTAGGCGAAGCCTTCCTCCAGCATCCGCAGCTTGATATTCTCTACATCCTGCGGTTGCTTTACTTCTACCCCAATGAACACGGGGCCTTTTTCTTTGTTGTTTTTCTTGATGTACTGAAAATGGATGATGTCATCCTCGGGGTGCAGCACGCGGTTCACAAAGGTTCTTAAAGCGCCGGGTTTCTGGTTGAAAGTTACCATAAAGTAATGCTTCAATCCCTGGTGCTGCAGAGCGCGCTCCTTGATATCTTCCATGCGGGTGATATCATTGTTGCTGCCACTAATGACGCAGACTACGTTCTTGCCTTTGATTTCCTCAGCAAAGGATTTCAGCGCCGAGATGGTCAAAGTACCGGCCGGCTCCAGCACCACGCCTTCCTCGTTGTACATTTTCAGGATGTCTTCGCAAATCTGGCCTTCGGGCACAAGCACCACCTGGTCCAGCAACTCACGGCATATCTCAAAGGTTAGCTCACCGGGGCATTTCACCGCCGCTCCATCCACAAAGGAATCAATGGTGGTTAGCACCTGCCGCTTGTTCTCTTTAATGGAATTGTACATGGATGGTGCCCCCTGCGGCTGTACCCCGATGAGTTTGGTTTGGGGGCTTACTTGCTTAAACACACTGGAAACACCCGAGGCCAAGCCACCTCCGCCAATGGGCATAAACAGGTAATCAATGGCGAAATCCGCGTCCTTGAAGATCTCCAGCCCTACAGTAGCCTGTCCTTCAATGATAGCCATATCATCGAACGGCGGAATAAAGGTGCTGCCCCGCTCGTCGCAGAATTCCCGGGCGGCTTTAAACGTGTCATCATAGGTGGCACCGGTGAGTACCACCTCCACCCACTCCTTTCCGAACAGCCGAACCTTGCTCACTTTCTGGGCAGGCGTCTGAGCCGGCATAAAGATGTAGCCTTTTACCCCTAGAAGCTGACAGGCATAGGCCACGCCTTGGGCATGGTTCCCAGCGCTGGAGCAGACAATCTCCTTTTCGCGGTCCTCCTGCGGAAGCGTTGACATCTTGTTGTACGCTCCCCTTATTTTGTAGGAACGTACAATCTGCAGGTCTTCCCGCTTCAGGTGAATGTCAGCGCCGTAGGTTTGGGAAAGCCACATATTCTTCATCAAAGGGGTCTTGTAGATGACTCCTTTCAAGTTCTTGGCGGCTTTCTCCACGTTCCCTAACGCCACAACGGTTTCCAGGGGAGCTGTCTCTTTCTGCATGGTAGTGGGTGAAAAGGCTGCTTTCGGGCTGTTATTGTTAAAACAGCCCCAAAACAGGAAATGGGTATTTGGTAGATTCTCCCCTTGAGGATTGCCCAAACGAGAGTTTGAGGCAATCCTCAAGGGGAGAATCATCTTCTAAACTTCCTCGGCAACTTCGGCTTTGCTGCGGAGCTGACGTACTACCGCACCGGTTTGCCATAATTCGGACTCGCGCACTTCTTTCAGTTCGGCTTCCAATTCCTGGCGGTAACCTGGGGTTGAACCGCGTTGGATGGTGCGCTCTGCTTCTTTACCAGAGGCTACGCTGTCATACAGTTCATTCAGTACCGGAAGGGTGGCTTCCCGGAATCTGCCTTTCCAGTCAAGAGCGCCGCGTTGGGCAGTCACAGAGCAGTTGCTAAACATCCAGTCCATGCCGTTCTCGCCTACCAGAGGCACCAGGCTTTGGGTTAGTTCTTCCACAGTCTCGTTGAAGGCTTCAGACGGTGAGTGGCCGCGCTGACGTAATACTTGGTACTGAGCCTCGATGATACCCGCTAAGGCACCCATCAAAACGCCACGCTCTCCGGTTAAATCTGAGTATACTTCTTTTTTGAAATCGGTCTCGAATAAGTAGCCGGAACCTACGCCAATGCCCATGGCAACGGCTTTCTCGTAGGCATGCCCCGTGGCATCCTGGAACACCGCGAACGAAGAGTTCAGGCCACCACCGGCCAGGAACAAGCGACGAAGGCTGGTACCGCTACCTTTAGGAGCTACCAGAATCACGTCCACATCGGCGGGCGGTACAATGTTGGTTTGCTCTTTGAAGGTGATCCCGAAACCGTGCGAGAAATACAGGGTTTTTCCAGGCGTGAGTTTCTCTTTCAGGGTTGGCCAAACAGCAATCTGGCCTGCATCTGATAGCAGGTTGCAGATGATGGTACCGCGCTCGGCTGCTTCCTCAATGGAGAACAGGCTGATGCCCTCTTCAAAACCATCTTGTTTCGCGCGCTCCCAAGAAGGAGAATCCTGACGCTGGCCCACAATCACATTGAAGCCATTGTCGCGCATGTTCAATGCCTGGCCTGGGCCTTGTACCCCGTAGCCAATCACGGCAATGGTTTCATTCTTTAAAAACTCAAGGGCTTTTGCCAACGGGTATTCTTCGCGGGTAACAACGGTTTCTTCTACACCGCCGAAATTGATCTTTGCCATTTTAGGGATTGTTATTGGTTATAAGTTGATTTTCTGGTTTGGTGTTTTAGCCCTGATTTCGAAATAAAAGGGTTAAAACTTCTATTTTGAAAGCTTAACTATGGCGCGGAAGTTACTTCCGTGCCTTCCTGTTCTGGCGTTGCAAGTCACGGAAGTAACTTCCGCGCCATAGTAGTTGTCGATTTGGCCTGTTTTCCTAAAAACAAACCCTAAACGTCTTGTGTAAAAGCCCACTTACATGGTAAACACTTTCTCGCGGCTGTTCAGGAACTCGTTTTCTTTGGCGTCCTGCCCCGGCTCAGCGCGTTCAAACTCCCTTAGCTTGCGGTTGAAGCCTTCGCTGCCTTTGATGATGGCAATGCGGGCGCTGCGCACGAACTCAATTAGCCCGAAGGGCTGCAAAACCTTGATCAGGTTATCGGTTTCCTCGCGGTGACCGGTAGTTTCAAAAACCGTGTAATCTTTTCTAATCACCACGGCCCGTGCCCCGTTCTCACGCAGCAGACGTTCTACTTTGGCTTTCTCGGCGATGATGTCGGTGGGCACTTTGTAGAGGGCCATCTCCTGCCAGATCACGTCTTCATTGGTGTTGTAATACACTTTCAAAACCTCTACCTGCTTTTCAATCTGCCGGACAATCTTGCTCACCACTTCTTCGGTCTCGTTAATCACGATGTTGAAGCGGTGGATGCCTTCAATCTCACTAGGCGAGGTATTGAGGCTGTCAATGTTGATTTTGCGGCGGGTGAAAATCATGGCGATGCGGTTGAGTAACCCCACGTGGTTCTCGGTGTACACCGTGATGTTAAATTCTTCCTTGCCTATGGGCGCTTGCTCACTCATAATCTTATTGGTTAGGCACCGTTATTTTAATCTGATTTCGCTCACGCTGCAGCCCTGCGGCACCATGGGGAACACGTTGTTCTCTTTGGTCACCATCACTTCCAAGAGGAAGGAACCTTTGTGCGCCAGCATTTCCTGCAGGGCTCCGGTCAGGTTTTCGCGCTGGTTGATGCTCCTGCCCGAAATGCCATAGCCTTTGGCAACCTGCACGTAATCTGGGCTGGTGATGTCCACGAAGGAGTAGCGGCGCTCATGGAAGAGTTCCTGCCACTGGCGCACCATACCTAAGAACTGGTTGTTCAGGATCATAATTTTCACATCAATGCCGCTTTGCATGATGGTGCCCAGTTCCTGAATGGTCATCTGAATACCGCCATCGCCAATCACGGCTACCACGGTTCTGTTGGGTGCTCCAAACTTGGCCCCTATAGCCGCCGGAAGTGCAAAGCCCATGGTGCCCAACCCCCCGCTGGTGATGTTGCTGCGGGTGTGGTTCAGTTTGGCGTAACGGCAGGCTACCATCTGGTGCTGACCCACATCGGTTACAATAATGGCTTCGCCTTTGGTAAGTTCATTCAATTGCTGAATCACCTCGCCCATGGTCATCTCATCGCTGGTAGGAAACAACTCCTCTCTGATGACTGCGTCAATTTCCTTTTGCTCAAACTCCCGGAACTTGGCCAGCCATTCGGTGTGCTGTTTGGCTTCCACCAACTGGGTTAACAGCGGCAGGGTTTCTTTGCAGTCGCCCCACACGGGCACGGTAGTCTTCACGTTCTTGTCAATCTCGGCGGGGTCAATGTCCAAGTGGATGATCTTGGCTTGCTTGGCGTATTTGTCCAGACGGCCGGTCACACGGTCATCGAAGCGCATGCCTATGGCAATCAAAACATCGCACTCGTTCGTCATCACGTTGGGGCCGTAGTTTCCGTGCATACCCAACATGCCCACGTTCTGCGGATGGTCAGAAGGCAAAGCACCCGCGCCCATGATGGTCCAGGCAGCCGGAATACCGGTTTTCTCCACAAACGCTTTGAATTCCTGCTCTGCGGAACCCAGCATCACGCCCTGCCCCCACAGCACGAAAGGCTTTTGGGCGCTGTTAATCAGTTCTGCCGCCTGTTCAATGTATTCTTTGCGCACAATGGGCTTAGGCCGGTAGCTGCGGATATGGGTACAAGGGGTATACCCCTGAAAAGGGAATTTCTGCAGCTGGGCGTTCTTGGTAATGTCTATCAAAACCGGACCAGGCCGACCGGTGCGGGCAATATGAAAGGCCTTGGCAATCACCTCTGGAATCTCGGTGGCATCCGTGATCTGGTAATTCCATTTGGTGACCGGAGTGGTAATACCGATTACGTCTGCTTCCTGGAAGGCATCGGTACCCAACAGGTGCGCGAATACCTGGCCGGTGATGCACACCAAGGGGGTACTGTCTATCTGCGCATCGGCGAGGCCGGTCACCAGATTGGTAGCTCCGGGGCCGCTGGTCGCGAACACCACGCCTACTTTTCCTGAAGAGCGCGCGTAGCCTTGTCCGGCATGGATGCCGCCTTGTTCGTGGCGCACCAGCACGTGCTTCAGTTCGCCTTCAAAGTCATACAGGGCATCATAGATGGGCATGATGGCACCACCCGGATACCCGAAGATAGTGTCTACCCCTTCCACTGAGAGGGCGTGCAATAAGGCCTGACCTCCGCTAAGCAGAGTGTCTGTTTCAGGCAAGGCTGGGACTTGTTTCTCTTGCGTTAACATAGGCTTCTTCCTGTAAATCGGTGATACAACCGTGGCTGGCATCGCTCACAGTTTTGATATATTTCAACAACACTCCTCCCTGCACATTCGGCTTGGGTCTTTGCCATTGGCTTCTTCTAAGGGCTAGCTCGGTTTCGTCTACCTGCACATCCATGGTATTGGTAGTCGCATCCAGCACAATCCAGTCGCCGTCTTCTACCAGGGCAATTGTTCCGCCGTCGTACGCTTCAGGGCAGACGTGGCCGATGACGAATCCGTGCGTACCACCAGAAAACCGTCCGTCCGTAATCAGGGCTACTTTATCGCCTAAACCAGCGCCCATAATGGCCGAGGTTGGTTTCAGCATTTCCGGCATTCCTGGTCCGCCTTTAGGACCCACATAGCGAATCACCACTACCTGGCCCGGCTGAATCTTACCAGCCGTAATGCCTTCGTTCAGTTCTTCTTCTGAGTTGAAAACAATGGCGGGTCCTTCAAACCGTAAACCTTCTTTCCCGGAAATTTTGGCCACTGCGCCTTTGCTGGCCAGGTTGCCATACAAAATCTGGATGTGGCCGTCTGCTTTGATGGGGTTGGAAAGCGGTCTTAATAGGTCCTGCTCCTCGCCCAAGGGCTTCACATTTGCCAAGTTCTCGGCCAAGGTTTTGCCGGTGACGGTCATCAGGTCGCCATTCAGCAAGCCTGCTTCCAATAAAGTCTTCTGCACGGCCGGTACACCACCTAAAGCAGAAAGGTCTTCCATCAGGTATTTACCGCTTGGCTTCAGGTCGGCGAGCACCGGAACACGGTTGCTGACCTCCTGGAAATCTTCCATGGTCAGTTTCACCCCGGCCGCGTGGGCAATGGCAATCAGGTGCAGCACGGCGTTGGTAGAAGCACCTAACACCGTAATCATGACCAAGGCATTCTCAAATGCCTCGCGCACCAGAATGTCACGTGGTTTGATGTCTTTTTCTAATAATTGCAGGATATACGCTCCGGTATCCAGTGCTTCCTGGTTTTTCTCTGCGCTTACTGCCGTGGAGGAAGAAGAGAATGGAAGGCTCATGCCTAACGTTTCAATGGCCGCAGCCATGGTGTTGGCCGTGTACATTCCCCCACAAGCACCCGGACCAGGGCACGCATTCCGGATGATGCCTCTATAGTCTTCGTCAGAGATAGTGCCGTTCAGTTTTTTACCATAGGCTTCAAAGCAAGACACAATGTTCAGCTTCTGGCCTTTGTACTCCCCACCTTTGATGGTACCACCGTACACCATCAAGGACGGGCGGTTCAGACGCGCCATCGCAATCAGCGCACCCGGCATATTCTTATCGCAACCCACCACGGTAGCCACGGCATCATAGTAGTGCGCTCCCGCCATGGCTTCAATAGAGTCAGCGATCAGCTCCCTAGAGACTAGGGAAAAGCGCATCCCGGCGTTGCCGTTGGTGATGCCGTCGCTCACGCCAATGGTGTTGAACCGGAGCCCTACCATGCCGTTGGCCTGCACGCCCATTTTCACGGCATCGGCTAGACCATTGAGGTGCATGTTGCAGGTGTTCCCCTCAAAGCCGGTAGAGCAGATGCCCACAAAGGGTTTGCGCAAATCGGCTTCTGGGATACCAGACCCGATGAGCATTGCCTGGGAAGCCGGTAAGCTGTCGTCTTTGGTGTAGATGCCGCTGTATTTATTTAAAGCCATGGTGCGTAATGCAGTGTTTTTGAGGTTTTTTTGAAAAAAAAAGAGCCTTTCTATCGGGGGCTAGAAAGGCTCAAAAGATTATAAGAGACCGTTCCTACCCACCTTGCGGCAGAGGACAAATGACAAGAAGGGAAATACTAAATCGGTGTCGCATGTGGGCGGTTCTCAATCTTGTTACTGTTTTAAGCCTGTTTTCTAAGAAACAGGCCTAAAACACTTTATCCATTTCATCTCTGGCGCGAGTCTCTGGACTCGTGACATGGGATGAGTGGAGTCTCCAGACTCCACTTTTTTATCATCCGTTTGTGGTTCCCGGCGAGTCTGGAGACTCGCGCCAGTTGAACCAGTTGACGCTTTTCTGTTTTAAGCTTGTTTTCTAGAAATAAGCCTGAAAAACGTTCTTTTAGATGATAGTGCTTATGCCTATTTCAATGTTCTTCAAGTGCCGGAAACTCTCCCCGCCTTCCTGCACATAGTTGGCAATGAAAGCGCCAACTTGCTCGGTGGTAAAAGGATGGTCAGCTCTGAGTTCAGGGGTCAGCACGTTTTTGTCTAAGGTGTAATCCACGGCCTCTTTCACTAGGGCTGCCTCATCCAGCATCCCGAAATGCTCCAGCATCATGGCCACCGAAAGAATGGTGGCGATAGGGTTAGCAATGCTTTTTCCTTTGGCCTGAGGATAAGAACCATGGATAGGCTCAAACAACGCGGCCGTCTCTCCTACTGACGCCGAAGGCAACAAGCCTAAGGAACCGGCAATTACAGAGGCTTCGTCTGAGATGATGTCCCCAAACATGTTTTCCGTCAGGATTACATCAAACTGTTTCGGGTTCAAAATCATCTGCATGGCGGCGTTGTCCACGAACAGGTAATCGACGACCACACTTGGGTATTCTGGGGCTATCTGCTGTACTACTTCGCGCCACAGACGGGAGGTTTCCAGCACGTTGGCTTTGTCTACCAGCGTCAGTTTATTGCGGCGGGTAGTAGCGGACTGGAACGCCAGGTGTGCGATGCGCACAATTTCTTCTTTGGAGTAAAAGCAGTTGTCGTAGGCGCCATCTGCGGTACGGCCTTTCTCCCCGAAGTAGATGCCGCCGGTCAGTTCACGATAAATGAGCATATCTGCGCCTTTGATACGGTCTGCTTTCAAAGGAGAATGCGCCAGCAATACATCGTAAGCCGTTACCGGACGGATATTGGCGAACAAGCCCAAAGACTTTCTCAGGCGCAACAAACCTTGCTCCGGACGTACTTTAGCGGCGGGATTGTTGTCATATTTAGGGTCACCAATAGCACCTAACAAGATAGCATCAGCCTCAAAGCAAGCTTGAAGCGTGGACTCCGGTAATGGATCACCAGTAGCGTCAATGGCGCAGGCCCCCATTAACTGCACATCCAGTTCAAACTGGTGCCCAAAACGCTCAGAAACGGCCTCTAATACTTTGATTGCTTCGGTACAAACTTCCGGTCCAATTCCGTCGCCGGGTAATACGGCAATTCTTTTCGTTAATACGCCCATGGTCTGCTCCTTTCGTAGTTTTCTATCGCTTCTTTCTGGTTTACTAAAAAATCAATGTCATCATAGCCATTGATCATGCATTCTTTCTTGTAGGCGTCAATGGCAAACGGTACGCGCTCTTCCCACACCGGCACTTCTAATTCCTGGTTCACCAGGTTCACCACTAACGTGGTTTGTGGGTCTTGCTCAATCTGGGCAAACAATCTTTCCAGCACGTCATCACTCACCTGCAGCGGCAACAAACCATTGTTCAAGGCATTGCCTTTGAAGATATCTGCGAAGAAACTGGAAATCACTACTTTGAACCCGGCATCATGGATGGCCCAGGCAGCATGCTCCCGGCTGGAACCGCACCCGAAGTTCTTACCGGCTACCAGAATCTGTCCGCTGTAACGCCCATTGTTCAGCACGAAATCTGCTTTTGGCTGACCTGCGTTGTCAAAGCGCCAATCACGGAACAGGTTCTCGCCAAAGCCTTCGCGCGAAGTGGCCTTTAAAAAGCGGGCCGGGATAATCTGGTCAGTGTCTATGTTCTCAATCGGGAGCGGAACTGCCGTTGATTTCAGTATCTCAAACTTTTCCATTAGTTCAGGTATTGGGTGATGTCCACAATCTTTCCTTCCACGGCTGTGATGGCGGCTACCAGCGGACTGGCCAATAAGGTGCGGGAACCGGGTCCTTGGCGGCCTTCAAAGTTGCGGTTAGAGGTAGAAACGCAGTAAGCACCCGCCGGAATCTTGTCTTCGTTCATGGCCAGACAGGCGCTGCAACCTGGCTCTCTTAGTTCAAACCCAGCGGCCGACAACACTTTATCAATGCCTTCTTCAATGGCTTGCTTTTCAACCAATTTAGAACCCGGTACAATGATGGCCTCCACGTGCGGCGCTTTTTGTTTACCCTGCACATACTTGGCTACTTGGCGCAAATCCTCAATGCGAGAGTTGGTGCAGGACCCGATGAACACGTAATTTATCTGCTTGCCCAGCAACGACTCACCTGGTGCAAAGCCCATGTAGTTCAAAGACTTGCTATAGCTGGCCTGCTCACTTACCGGAACATCGGTGGGGATTAGCGCGTCAATGGCCATGCCCATACCTGGGTTGGTGCCAAACGTAATCATGGGGGCGATATCCTGCGCATTGAAAGTGTATTCCTTCTCAAACGTAGCGCATTCCTCGGTGAACAAGGTAGACCAGTAGGTAACGGCTTGCTCCCAACGCTCGCCCTGTGGCGCGAAAGGACGACCTTTCAGGTAGTCAAACGTGGTTTGGTCCGGGGCAATCATGCCGCCGCGGGCTCCCATTTCAATGCTCATGTTGCAGACCGTCATACGGCCTTCCATGCTCAACGCCCGGAACGCGCTACCGGCGTATTCCACAAAGTAGCCGGTGGCACCACCGGTACCAAGTTTGGAGATCACGTACAGGATGATGTCTTTGGCAGTTACGCCTGGTTTTACCGCTCCTTCTACCGTGATGCGCATGCTTTTTGGTTTGCTCAGCAGCAAGGTCTGGGAGGCCATTACCTGCGCCACCTGGCTCGTACCAATTCCAAAAGCAATAGCTCCGAAAGCCCCGTGGGTAGACGTATGACTGTCGCCGCACACAATGGTCATGCCGGGTTGGGTTAAGCCCAGTTCCGGACCGATGACGTGCACGATGCCTTGGTGCTGGTGACCTAGGCCGTACAGTTCAATGTTGTGCTTGGCGCAGTTCTCGGTTAGCTTATCTACCTGGAAACGGGAAAGCGGTTCCTGAATAGGCAGATGCTGGTTTTTGGTGGGTACGTTATGGTCGGCGGTAGCCACCATCTGCTCTTTGCGGAACAATGGCAATCCACGCGCTTCAATCTCGTCAAAGGCCTGCGGGCTGGTAACTTCATGTATCAGGTGTTTGTCAATGTAAAACACATCTAATCCCGCCCCCGGAATGGACTTCACTACGTGGGCGTCCCAAATCTTATCTAATAATGTCTTTGCCATTGTTGTGTTGTGTTCTCTATTTGCAACCTGGTTGGGCACGTGCTATTCCCTCTATCTTTCGTTTCTACCGCTCGCCCACAAGTTCCTTTCAGGATGACAATTACTATTTATTCTGCTTAGTTAGCCGAAACCAGGTTATCCTGCTCCACCATCAAATGGAGGTCTTCGTCTACTACTTCTTTTTTTCTATCGGCTACCTCTAAGAAGGCGGCGTACGCTTTGTCTAAAGACGATTTTTCCAGCTCGTAGCCCAGCTTCTGCATGCGGTACGCCAGGGCAGCGCGGCCGGAGCGGGCGGTTAACACAATGGAAGAATCTTCGGCGCCTACTTCTTTGGGGTCGATGATCTCATAGGTTTCGCGGTGCTTGATCACGCCGTCCTGGTGAATGCCGCTGGAGTGCGCGAACGCGTTAGCGCCCACAATGGCTTTGTTAGGCTGCACGTGCATGCGCATCATGTGCGACACCAGGTGCGAGGTTTCGGTGAGCAAGCGGGTGTTCACGCTGGTGTCAAGGTTCAGGTACGGGTGCTGCCGGAGAATCATCACGACTTCCTCCAGGGCCGTGTTCCCTGCGCGCTCCCCTACCCCATTGATGGTGCATTCTATCTGGCGCGCACCATTCACCACGCCCGCAATGGAGTTAGCCGTAGCCAAACCCAGGTCATTGTGGCAATGTGTAGACAGCGTCACGTTCTGCACGCCGCGCACGTTTTCATACAGATATTTGATTTTCGCCCCGTATTCCTCGGGCAGGCAATAGCCGGTAGTGTCTGGGATATTCAGCACGGTTGCGCCGGCTTTGATAACCGCTTCGCAGACCATGGCCAGGAACTCGTTATCGGTGCGGCCGGCGTCTTCGGCGTAGAATTCCACGTCTTCCACAAAGCTTTTGGCGTATTTCACGGCCCAGACGGCGCGCTCAATTACATCTGCCTGCGTAGTGCGCAACTTGAATTTCACGTGTGATTCTGACGTACCAATGCCGGTGTGGATTCTGGGATAACGGGCCAGTTTCAGCGCCTCGGCGGCCACCTTGATGTCATTTTCCACGGCGCGGGAAAGTCCGCACACGGTGGCTTCCTTGGTTTGGGCCGCAATGGCCTGGATGGCGGCGAAGTCGCCGGGGCTGGAAACCGCGAAGCCCGCCTCAATCACGTTTACCCCCAGAAGTTCCAGTTGCCGCGCAATGACCAACTTCTCTTCCATGTTCAATTTGCACCCGGGTACTTGTTCCCCATCGCGCAGCGTTGTATCAAATATTTGTATCTTCTGGGCTGACATCGTTTATTTGGCTACTTGTTCTGATACAAAGAAGCGCGTACTAATACGGAACCGAAAAACTATTTTTGCCTCTTCTACTATTTCTAACGCCTCGATTTAAATATACATCATACTGAAAATCAATATTTTAACATCTTTTTAATTACAATGCCTAACCAAAATATTGACCCTATTTTTCAGCTGATAAAATCTTTAACCCCTTCGGAAAAGCGGCACTTCCGGCTTTTTACTAACCGAAGCAACTCTAGTGAAGACCTCAAGTTCCTGCAATTGTTTGACGCGCTGGACCAGCAGGAAACCTTGAACGAGGCCCAGATTCTGAAGCAGGTGCCCAGCATTAAGAAGGCGCAGTTGGCTAATTTGAAGAACAACCTCTACAAACACCTGCTTTCCAGTCTTCGGGCGTTCCACTCGCCCCAAAACCTGGACATTCAATTGCACGAGCAGCTGGACTACGCGCGGGTATTGTACAACAAGGGCTTCTACCAGCAGAGCCTGAAAATGCTGGAAAAGGTGAAAGTGACGGCGCTGGAATATGAGTTGCCCCACATCGCGCTCACGGCCTTGGACTTTGAGAAATTAATAGAGTCTCAATACATCACGCGCAGCTTGCAGGGCCGGGCTGAGGATTTAAGCCAAGAAGCCACCGCGCTCTCTTCGCACCTTTCCCAGATGCACCAGCTTTCCAACGTGGCCTTGCGCCTCTACGGACTGTACCTGAAAGTGGGCCTGGCCCGAAACCAGGAGGACTATGATTACATTTCGGGCTTCTTTCAGGAAAATCTGCCTAAAATAGACTTTCGGCAAGCCGGATTTTATGAGAAACTGTACTACCACCAGTCGCATGTATGGTATTACCTCATGATTCAGGATTTTAAGGCCTGTTACCGGTACGCGCAGAAGTGGGTGGATTTGTTTGACGAGTACCCGCACATGAAGGAACGGCGGCCCGTGCTCTACATCAAAGGCATGCACAACCTGCTCAACTCACTCTACAACCTGCTGTACTACTCTAAATTTTCCCGGGTACTACAGCAACTGGAGGAGTACGCGGCCGATACTTCGCGACGGACTAACCCCAACGTGGAAACAATGCTGTTCCTCTACATTTACACGAACAAGATAAACGCCTACTTTCTGGAGGGCAAATTCACCGAGGGACTGCAGGTGATTCCGGGCGTGTTGAAGAACCTGGAAGGGTTTCAGGCGCAGCTAGACCCGCACCGCATGTTGGTGTTCTACTACAAAATAGCCAGTCTATACTTTGGCTCCGGCGATTTCAAGAAAGCCATTGAGTACCTGAACAAGGTCATTCATCACCGCAACACCAGCCTGCGTGAGGATCTGCAGTGCTTCGCCCGTATCCTGAACCTGATTGCCCACTATGAGGCCGGTTACGATGACGACACCCTGGATTACCAGATCAGGACGGTGTATCATTTCCTGGGTAAAATGGACAACCAACAGCAAATGCAGGTAGAGATTTTCAAGTTTCTGCGCACCGTGGGCAACATTGCGCCTTACCAGGTGAAGGAGGCGTTTAGCAACCTCAAAGAAAAGCTCATCGCCATCTCCCAGAACCCCTTTGAGCGTCGGCCCTTCCTCTACCTGGATATTATCTCCTGGCTGGAAAGTAAGATTGAGAACGTGCCCGTGCAGGATATCATGCGCCGTAAGCACGGCAGGTTGAAGTAAGGAGACGTTTCAGGGCCGGTTTGGGGAAATCGGGCTTGAAATAGATTAGTTTCTTACTGGCATATCAATTTCCTTCCCTTTGCCGCCTGCTTCCTGTTTTTTGGGTTTACTGCTAGCTTGAGCGAAGGCATGGTGCTTGTAAGGGCGAATTAGGCAGTTTCTGTAGGCTCCATGTACTGCTGCCAGTTTACTATTAGCACTTTATCTTCCTGAGGCAGCAAAAGATACCCGTAGTCATAACAGAAATAGTAGTGATTTCCCTGCTTGGTACGGTAAATATGGGTGAAATAGTGGAAGTTGAAACCAGCCAAAGACAAAACCTGCCGCCGGATGGTAGTCTTGCCCACCGGGCTTGCCTGCCGTAATAGCTGTCGGTTGCGCCGCAACACTCTATTGACATTCCTGATGAGCAGCTCGCCCTCCTCGGTGAGTTTACGCACGTTGGCAGCCGTGGCCCGGCATTGGTCAGAACAGAACCGTTTGTCTGCCCGGCCTGTCATGGCTTTGCCGCATTGTGCGCAGGTTTTTTCTTTGTCTGCCATGGCAATGGTAGTTATCCGTAAGTTTACGTATAGTTGCGTATCTATACGTGTAATAAACGGCTAAGATACTGAATACTCGTAGTTTAAGGGCATGAGAAAGCCAAGCGTACACCAGCCCACCCAGCCCATTCTTTTTCTTAATACCCTGGAGCACGAGGGCAGAAAATTCATCAAGATATGGTACAAGGGTATGCCTTTCATCACCAAACGCCTCAAAGAAGCGCCCTGGATTAAATACAGCACTATTTACAAGTGCTTTGTGATGCATTTCACGCCGCAGGCTATTGAGCAGACGCATACCCATTTCAAAGGATTGGCCCTGGTAAACACCCGCTACCTTTATCGTGCCAAACGGCTAAGCCCCACCGGCACCACCGCGGTACTGGCATCTGGTCCGGCTCCTACCCCTCTGCAGAAAACCGAAGACGCACCGGTCATTAAGGTACAACCTCTGCAACTAGATGACGGCCAAACAGTACTTGCCCTTTTCTTTAAATACTCTATTCCTCTTTATTCCCTCCTGAAAGCCTGCCCGGCAGTACGCTGGCTTCCGGCCCTCAGATGCTTTGTTCTGGTGAACGGCCATGAAAGCCTTAAGAACCTACAGCTAGCGCTGGAAGGACAGGCTTTTCTTTGGTTAGACCAGGGCCTGCACGTAAAGGATGTAAGTCTCCTGCGCCAACTCTGGGAACAGACCTACCAAAAAAACACTGGTTTCCTGAGCTGCCCCCTACCCTACCTGGAGAAGCTGTTCCTGCTCAACTACTCTTTGAACACTATTAGAACCTACCATAGCCTGCTGGTGCGTTTCATGAACAGCTATGTGGGCAAAGACCTGGCGGCTATAAACGCTTTTACGGAGGAGGAAATGAACGCCTACCATCGTGTAATGGTACAAACCAGTACTTATTCCTGCTCTTTCGTGAACCAGAGCATTAACGCTATCAAGTTCTACTACCAGCGCGTGCTGTGCAGGCCAGAGGTGCAGTTGCGGGGCGTGGAGCGGCCCGAGAAACCAGACCGGCTGCCGCAGGTGCTGAGCAGGCAGGAGGTGGCCAGGTTACTCTCCACCACAGCCAACCTGAAACACAGGTGCCTGTTGCAACTGCTCTATTCCGGAGGCCTCAGGATAGGAGAAGTCATCAATCTCAAGCTCACTGACATTCAGTCTGCCCGCAACCTCCTGCTGATTAGGGGCGGCAAGGGCAAAAAAGACAGGACTACCCTCCTTTCGCAGCGGCTTCTGGAAAGCCTGAGACAATACTACAAGGCCTATCGGCCGAAGGAATGGCTCTTTGAGGGACAGTTTGGAGGCCAGTACACCGTAGAAAGCACCAGAAATGTGTTTAAACTGGCTATGGAGAAAGCAGGCATTAAGACGAAGGCCACTCCCCACACACTAAGACATTCCTTCGCCACCCACTTGCTGGAACAGGGAACGGATCTGCGTTACATCCAGACCTTGCTAGGCCACAAGTCCAGCAAAACCACCGAGCTATACACCCATGTCACCTCCTACGCCCTAGACAAAATCACTAGTCCGCTTGACAGTTTATAAAATTTACTTACCTTGGAAATATGCCGCAGCTCTACTAGCCGAAAACCTGTATCAAACACACGGCTTGCCAAAAAGCACCATTTCCACCTACGCACATAGTGCCGATAAACGTAAGTGGTACGTATATACAATAGTTAGCCAAAATTTAAAACATGAAGAACCGCTCTTCTCGCTTTGCAGAAAAAATTATCGGCAAGAGTAGCAAAAGCGGGAAAGAAAAAAATCTGGGAAAAGTTTGAGTTAGCTTCTCAAATGTTGGGAACGCCGCCCGACTTTAATCAGCAGAAGAGGAATTGACGTTGCGTTTGAGCAGGAAGAATTTATCTGCAACGCGTGCAGTCCGACTTCCTGAACGCGTTTTCGGCCTCGTTTTCGTAAATGAAGCCAAAAACGGACGGACAAAATAGAATTCTCCGAGAAGCTGTTTTGGGGCTTATTTCAGAAAAACAGGCCAAAAACAGAAAAAGCAGCAGAATAAAAGAAGAAAAACTTTGGCTAACATTGTATAAACGTCAGCTAGGCCGACGGCCGTCGCCGTCGTTTACACGAGGCCGTTATGGGTAATTTATAAAAATGAAAAAAATAATCTTTGCGCTTTTAGTTTTGGTGGCTGCATCTTGTGGCAGAAGCGATAATGATAAGAGCACAATATCAGTTGAGGCAAAAACAGGCGATATACATTCAAAAAATACTTCTACGACAAACACAGAACTCTTCAGGGAATTCTTAAAGAAGTTCAGCACTATTGGGCTTCCATACGTCTTCAGGGAAACTAGCGAAACTAGTGCGGATTACAATGGCTTGCAGAAACTGGACAAGAACTCGATTGATACTTTGTTTGCGAAGGCAGAATTCTTCGATGAAACCTACTGTTTGGGAATGCTCTCGGACACTTCCAGTTTCTACGCCTTGATTTTCCTGCAACCCGCCTCAGAGCATTACCCCGTTTTAGCGACTTATACCAAAGAAGGGAAACTTATTGGGCAAAAAGACCTAATAAATGGCGCATGCGGCTCGGATTGCGGACTGGTTGAATGTACAATGACAGGAATAATAAAGAAAGACCTTTCAATCCTCAGCGTAGATAGCATCCGATACGAATACTCTTGCGACACGCTTGGCAATCCCATTCCCAACAGCGGAGAGTTGATTGTTATCAGAAAGAGCGGGAAAGTGCAGGAGAACGGGGAAATCCTAATCGGCAAAGAGAAAAGAACCGAAACAAAAACTAACCCATAACAAGGTGCATAAGCCATGCTACGGCCGACGGCCTTGCACGCCTCATGCACTAGACGTTAGCCAAAATTCATAGAAATAAAAGAGATGTGTTATTCCGTTTACATAGGCACGACAGAGAAGCAAGAAGTAGGCAAATTCGTGCCCAATGAAACGGACATTTACTTTGAGGAGCTATCAGAAGAGGAAGAAAAAGGTATTCGACCAAAGTTTAAGAACCCATTCCTCTATTATGTCGGTTCAGACACAAATTGTTCATGTGGATTGGTATTCGACTCGGAAGAATTCGATAATCCAGATGAGCAGGACAACAAAAAGTCGCCGACTAAGCTACTGGAATTTATAAATGAGCGGACTGACAAGGAAGATTTAGAACTCTACTGCTGCTGGGAAGGAGAATGGGACAACCCAATAGAAGATAAAATTGAACTGGACATTAGAACAATATCACTTGACAAGAACTACTTTGGCCCTGTTTTAAAGCAATTCATAATATTCAAGAAAAAGTAAAAAGAACTTTGGCTAACAATG